>NZ_BAABRT010000006.1:0-177629 GCF_039545115.1 Microbulbifer aestuariivivens
GCTCGGTATATTAATGATTTTTACAATCGTAAACGGCTGCATTCCGCATTAAATTATCAGTCCCCGATTGAATATGAGCGAATAGCAGCGTAAAAGATGGTGTGTCCGTTTTATCGGGGCAAGATCAGTGCGATTGTGAAAATGGTCAATTCCAGGTTGGTATGTATGGCAAATCTTAGATGGTTTCCGTTGTCAGAGGGTTAGAAGGCGGATAGGTCATAAGGCAGTGGTCTTCACGGAAAGGTGCGTATCGTATCATTTTTGAAGATGGAAAGTGAGATGCCAAATCTAAATGAGTCTGCTAGAAAAAATAGTAATCCAAATGGTAAATCTATTCTTGGTCATGACTATGTCAAGGGGTTGGTTGAAAAGGTGAAAGTGGGGAATATTGTTCGTATCAATTTTAGATTTTCTTCAGGATATCCACTCTGGTGAAATTACAGATAGGCCAGCTTAAGAGTAATCAGTCGTAATTGAATGGCGATTTCTGTATTCATCATTGATTGTGGTTTCTTTATGTGGTTGAGGAAGTTTAATTCCATTAGCAACATTTAAAGGAGTATTTTCGTGCTCAGGGAAGCGATCGGAAGATTTACATTGCTGTTCTTTATCAGTGTCTTTGTACTGGCGGGCTGTGGTGGAGGTGGTGGGTCTGCTGGTGGAAGTGACGATGCGGGGGCAGGTGGCGATACGGGCGGGTCGGAAGAGGCGGTTCCGCCATCGGCAGATGATCTCTCCGTTGGATTCACGCTGACAGCTCACGCAAGCAATGTGTTAATGGTGAATGCCAGTGTCACCACGGATGAAGTCTCCGATGTGTCCATCCGGTTTGAGTCAGAACAGACTGCGGTGCGCGAGACAGCTGTGTCCCAGTCTTCAAAGAATCACGATATTACCGTGGTTGGGTTAAGGCCCAATACGACTTACCTATTTAGCGCGGTGGTCAGGCTTGAGTCAGGAGAAACCATCACCAGCCAACCGTTGTCATACACGACTTCAGCCATCCCCTTCGCAGTACCAGATATGACCTTGGTCACGTCATCGGATCGTAGTTACGATGGTGTTACTTTTTTCGCGGTCGCAGAGTCAGATGCACAATTTATAGGCGTCGATGAATCCGGCATTCCGGTCTGGTATTTCCATAACGCCGACGTTCCCATGCTGGGCAGCTCACCTGCACTCAAATATCTGGGTGATGGCCGCCTGATGCTGATGTTGAGCCGTGAAGTGTGGGTTATCGATATGGCGGGTAACATTCTGTCCACGTACCAGTTGCCCAATTACCATCACGAAGCCACTATTCTACGCAATGGCAATATTATGGTGCTCACTAATGAGTACCAGGAGTTTAATGGCAATAAGCTAAAGGGCGACCGGATAAGGGAATATACTATTGCAGGTGCGCTCCTTTGGGAGTGGTCAAGCTTTGAACACCTCGATACTGATCGCTTTCCCGGTGCACTCTCAACCCGCATTCTGGAGGACGGCTCTTATGACTGGAGCCACTCTAACACTCTGTTTGAACAAGAGGATGGATCTATACTGCTCTCTGTTCGCAACCAGAGTTGGATTATTAATATAGATCACGATAGTGGGGAGATTAACTGGATACTGGGGAGCGCCGAAGGCGTCACAAGAGAATCCCTGCAGAATAAGTTTCTCACGCTCACCGGTGGCAGCTGGATGTCGGCGCAGCATACCCCGCTACAGTCGATTGACGGAGATTATTTGATTTACGATAACCGCAATGAGTCTGACTTTCCGGGCAGTACCTATAATAGTCGCGCCGTTAAATTTGAAGTCGATCTGGATAGTGGTAGCGCAACGCAAACCTGGGAATATGTAGTCGACAAATATACTCAGGCGATGGGGGATGTGGATGAGCTGCCGAATGGCAATGTTCTGATTACGGCAGGCGGTCCTGGGAGTAATGACAATGCCCATTTAATTGAGGTGTCGGCCGATAATCCTTCCCAGACCCTGTGGGAGTTGCATATAAACAACGCGACGATTTACCGGTCTGAGCGCGTTGGTTGGAACGACTTCCTTACCTTACATAATGCCGATGACTTGGATTGGAAGTTATCCGGAAAAATTACCGGCTTGCACTCGAATGGGTTATCCCTTAGTGATGGCTATGAGATGTTGTCACTGCCTGCGGGCGCGACGTCTTTTGAGTTTTCAAAGTCTCTGTCCGATGGTGAGCAATACCATGTGCAAATCATCAGTGAGCCAGAAAATCACAGCTGCATATTGGAGAATGCATCAGGCACAGTAAGTCAGAATTCGCAAACTGTTACTGTTCGCTGCAATGACTTTACTGTGAATGCGGATCTAACGCACCTGCCTATTGGCGATACGCTGATTTTTCAGCGCATACAGGGAGACGATGAGCCTGAGGTTGGCAAGTTGTGGCTGTGCCGTCTGCCGGAGGACGGGGCCGGTGCGGCGCCCTCCAGCGACTGGACCAATGCAGACGGTTCATGGAATTACATCCTCAAACCCCAGGTCGAAGGGGAGAATTACTACGATAGTGAACTCACGGTAACCCTAGATGGTGCGGGTAAGCGCATCATCACGGGCAATGCCCTGCCGACTACGCCTACCGGTACCTTTCCAGTCGAGCGCGGTACCACGGCATTTGAATACGATAAAAATCCCAATGAAATATCTTCGCATCAGGTTGAGATCATTTTTGATGCCATTCCCTCTGTGAACCCCAGGCCCAGCTGTGTTGGTTTTGGCGCGACCGGTATTTCACTGACCGGTGCGCCGATTTACCAGGGGTCGTCAACTGTTGGCACAGATGCATCAGCCTTTGAAATGCTGGACATGAGTGGTGGCCATACTGATGGTACAGAAACCTACCACTATCACTTCGTGGCCCAGCCTGTGCTTGAGGCGTTGGACCCCGACGATGGCGGTCACTCACGTTTGATGGGTTATATCCGCGATGGCTTTGGTATCTTTGGTCCTAGAGGGGAGGATGGTGAAATCCTGACATCGGCGGATCTGGACGAATGTCACGGCCATAGCCATGAGATCGAGTGGGATAATGAAATTCGTGAGATGTACCATTACCACTGGACATACGATTTCCCGTACAACGTGGGGTGTATTAAAGGTACGCCTCAGGACTTGGGTATCAATAGTAATTAAAGTTAAACAGTGGGGGAGCATAGTTAGACTTCAACGAGTGAAGGGAGGAGGGCAACTTTCATGCTCTCTTCTCTGGTAATCCGTCAGGGGGTTCGTCTCAATAGGGCATCGTTTTACGGCTAGATGATGCTGACTATTTTTTCAGCTATTCGGCTAGCTCGACGCAATTGTGAGCGAGAAACGATAAGCGATGAGTCTATTCATTACTGGCTCTCTACAGGGTTTATTCAGGCTCGAGCTCTGGTGCGGAGTGCACTATGGCTGACAATATGGTTGCTGATGAATAGACACCGCTAATCTCTGAGTATAAGGCCCCTGAGTTGGGTGTGTTCCATGGTTCATCGATTTCAGGCAGTGTCACTCGCAGTGCCGGAACGGTTGGCCAGAGCCCATTCGCAAGTTGGTTGTCCAAAAGAAATTCGGTAGCCAATGACGCAATATCCTGTCTCCGGTGAGCGGTAGAGAGCTCGAGTAAATATGCGGCATCAAGTGCAGAACGGCATTCATAGCCAGAACTTATCTTTGTTCTGCTCCATGAAAAGTCAGGTGGGGGAGTATTTAGAGTCTTCGAGGTTCTTGCCCAGGCCGCTGCGGTATACCAGCGCAAATCCCACCAGAATGCTGGCCAATTACCATCTTGAAGCCTGTCCAGTTCGACCCGCTGTAAAGCCATCGCGATTGCTGGCTTTACTGCATGGTTTGTAACAGATGGGGCTAGAGCCTGGATCGCAAGTGGTGTCACATCCGGGTGTGAATTACACCAGCTGTGCAGGCTCGGTATATCGTCGGTACGTTGGAAGGTTGAAAAGCCCCCATCGCTATTCTGAAACTCTAAAAGTTTACTGAGGATTTCCGGGTCAATTTCTCCCTTGACAGTTTCAATAAGTAGGATGGCATGCGCCGTTGAGTCGGCATCCACCGGGGACTGATCGTTGTAACCCCAGCCCGGGCGATTTTTTTCCAGCAAATAGTCACATGCTTTGTTGGTGGCTGTGGTTATATGATTGTTATTCCAGTTCTTGGGAAGCTGGCTCAATCGATAGGCGATATGAGCGGTCACCCAGTCGTCAGCTTTGCCGATGCCATCCACCTCGAAGTCGCTCCAAGAACCATCGCTATTTTGTTGCTCGAGAACCGCTGACAGAGCAGTTTGGACCGTCTTGGTTAATTTGTCCGTGTTGTTAAAAGAATTGCGACTGGTAGTAAATCTGGACCTGCAAAAAGTCGAGCCAATGCGGTGAGAGGTCATTCCAGAGGTGTAAGAAAAATAGTGGGTGATCGATGTTTTTTTATCGGTTAGCCTGATTGATAAGCTGTGATCTTGCATCTCAAGGCCAGCACTCATGGCTTTTTTTCTCAAGTCATCAATTGTGCCTTTTAGTGGTTGCTGGTAATCAGTTTTCTGATTTTGCGATAAGGCTTCGGGTGTTAACTCCAGCTTTAGGTACAGGAGCTCCCCACTGCCGCCAATCGCAACCCCCCATCCAAATGACTTGGCCGGGGCAGATATTTTAGTGTGTGTCGCGCAATAATCTTTAGCTTGATTTGCCGCGCTTTTTCCAAGAGGCTCGCAAATATACTCTATGAGGTCATATGACAAAGGTATGTTGGAGCTGAAGTAGAGTAAGTAACTGGTCTGCCTGCCAAGTCGCTTTGAAACCCCGATTAGGGTGCTGAATGATTTTACCCTCTCCACCAGTTCCGCAGAGCTATCGGTAAGTTTAGGTCCCCAAATGCCCGCTTGTCGGAGCGCTGATGGCAGTTCCCCCGATGCCCCTTCCTCTGTGGTTCCGACATATAAGCGAAATTCCGGCTGGTCTTTACCGAAGGCTGATCCGAGCGAAATTTGCCATTTGTCTCTTATATGCCCCGAGCCATCACCCAATATCTTGAGTTGTTCATTCGCCTCCACTCCTGCAGTTCCTGCCTGTGTCAATATATTGGACAAGGTATCTCTGCAACACTTGCTTCCTGGCTGTGTGGCTATTCTCAGTCTTTCGGGCGATTCACTATCCAGCGATACTAAAACCCCCAGTTCTGTGCCGCTCAGAGGGGAAAAACTCTCAAAGTAGGTGTTCTCCAGTAATTTCGCCAGCCAACCAGTGGTTGGAGGCGCCCCCAAGGCTCTGGCGCTTTCACTGATACAGCGGCTTACTCTTCTGGCAAGGTCTTGATCTTTGGCAAACATCGTGGGTCCATGTCTATATCACACGATTCCATTCCGTTGGAATTCTATGGCTAAGGTATGGGGCCGAGACTGTAGAAAAATGACTCATTGTCAGCGGCTCAAGTGATGTAGCATATCGATGCTCTGGACCTTCAACGAGTAGCCGTGCCCAGGCTTCGGAAATGGGGTGCTCAGATTCAAGCTCCATATCCAGCCACTGGCCAGAAGGGTTAACCTCCAGGAAATAGGGCGTGCCTTCGCCATTGACTTTGAAATCATAGACGCCAAACGTCAGGCCAAGTGCTTTGTGTAGTTGTAGGATTTTGCTTTCTATCGACTTAGGGCATTTACAGGGCCACATTCTTACGCCTTCTTCCATCCTTATATCGACTGAGTCAAAGTCGCCTTCATGGCTCCGCCACTCAGAGGAAAATATGCTGTTCCCAATCACAGCAATACGCAAATCGGTGCCACCTGTAATCCGCTCTTGAAAGGTTGTTGGTGCAAACTTGATTTCATGGCCCATTCTTTGAATATCAAATGATGTCAGTAGTCTGGTCGGGATGCCAAGGGAGGTGGCGCTGGCAGCATGTTTGTAGACAATCTGCTTACCTTGTTTCCATAATTTGTTGGCGAACCCTTCGATGAGCTTCTTGTCGCTCGAGATGATTGTTTCGGGAACCATTAGGCCATGTTTTTTAGCCATCCATATTTGATAGGGCTTTCTGTCCGCTTCTTCTTCACGATCAATATTGTTGTAGGTTGGGAGCGCAGAGAATAGTGCTTGAGATACGGACGTTGCAGTGCGTGAACAGAAAGTGTGAATTTCATCCGCAGTAACTTCCGGATGTATTTCAACAGCTCTTGGTCGCCGCCACCAAACCCCTGTGATTGAATCGCTGCTAACCCGTCTTGTATGTTGGCCAATATCAGTACGAATTTTATCGAGTAGCTTGCCAGCTGAGGCGCCAATGCTGCCTGCCAGAGGGGGGGATATCCCAAGATCTATCTCGCAGCTTTCTTTATCCAGTAGCCAGTTGATGGATGACGCTATGGGGTATGTCGCTATGTCAAACACAGTACATTCGACGTTTTGCTGATATAGCTGTGAAATTCTATCTTTCACAGCTATTGCATGAGCGTCGTCATAGGGGGCGATGATTAATACATTTTTCTTATTCAAGGTCCTATCCCGTCGTTTTTAAAGCGGTGTCTTGCTGCGGGTTACTATTTTCTGTCGGTGGTGGTTTTGTCATCATTGATCCAACCCCAGAACATCGCCCGGCATCGGGTATGAAACGTGCCAACTGTGCGGACTCCATAGCAGGCAAGATGTTCATCTGTGGCAACAGCAGGGGGCAGGGCATAAACAGCTGAGGGTTGTTCTTCTTCAGTTGAAAGGCCGCCGAGGCCAAATGGTCGGGCACAGCTATCACCACTGCCCGTGCCTTCGCTGGTCATGGTCAGGCGGGCCACTCTGGGTTGAAAGGTGGCCGAGATGGAGCAGTCAGGTTTTACCACTATGCGTATATAGGATCTGCCTGTGATCTCATCGGCAGCTTCCTCCAGGCTTTCAATATCTTCTTTTCTGATATCTACCACTAACCCCGGGTGCAGCTGAACTGAGATATGGCCTTTGTCTTTTTTAATCACGGAGCCTTCAAAAACGATGGGTTCTCCACTGATAAACTCACTGAGTTCCATTGCAATACCTCTTAAATAGGTTGAATTTGGTGATGGATGGGGTGGGCTCTCATCAGGCTATAAAGCGTTGGCTAAGTGTAGAAGAGTTGTGGTCTGACCTTATGGACAAGGCGTGTGTTGTGTTGTTTGTGCCTGTGTGGTGCTATTGCAGTTTGTCAGGCCGGTTGGTCAGTTATGAGCAACCGGCTGGGCGAACATGAAGCGACACGGATCGTGAATTGGCGCGTTGTGGATTTTCGCTTTGCTCGCCAGCTTTGCCGGTGCTTCTGTGTGTCTTCTAAAAGGCGCTGCGAATAGGCATTGCGAATAGCCGTTGCGAAAGGCGCTGCGAATAGCCGTTGTGAATCGGGCACATAGGGCGGGAGTGTGAATGCCTGCCAGTGGGGTTTGGGGCTGCCTGACCCGCGCTTTTCTTATTCTGTTGTATTGCTCAGCCGTTTATCGTCCCTGTTGCCGCCCCCTGCTCACATGGGATCTGCTGAATCACTGATCTGGCTGTTTTCTGGTCATCTGTTTCCCTCCAACCGCGCGGTTGCGTCCTTATTGGTGCTCTGCAACCGCTATTGCTGCCCTGCAACCGCTATTGCTGCCCTGCAACCGCTGCCTCGTTTAAAGACCCACTTTTGAGCGGGCGGCTTACTGTAAGAACGCTGTCACAAGCAATGCGATCGAGCGTGTGAAGGGCAGGGCCTGCCATTGCGCTCGCGCAACGCGGTTTTGGCGCGAATTTCCCCTCTGCTGACGCTATCTGAGCGGCCTTTCCTAGCTGCCTCGGTTGACCGCTTCGTCCGCGCTGCTATCATACCGTCCAGTTGGTTGGTTTTGACTGGAAGTCTCAGGAGAGTCACATCGCTAGGATCGATAAAGACACCATCATCCGCGCGGCGGAAGAGGTGGTGCGCGAGCGGGGGGCACGCCGGCTGACGCTGGATGCGGTGGCCGCCCAGTGTGGTTTGAGCAAAGGCGGCCTGTTGCATCACTTCCGCACCAAGCAGGCGCTGCTGCAGGCCATGCTGGAGTCGGCGATTGGTGCTGAAGCCGATCTGACCGCTGAATATTCGGTTGCGGGTGGCGAGACCAGCGGCCCGCTGGCATCCCGAATCTGCTCCGCTTTCGACATGATGGAGGACGACGAGGGCCTGCCCCGCGCCCTGATTGCGGCCGTGGCTGAAGATCCCGCATTGCTGGAGCCAATCCGGGCCCGGGAGCAAAGGGTCCGCGAGGAATTGGCGGAGAACTGCAGCGATCCCGATCTGGCCCTGTTGCTGCTATTGGCCACGCGCGGCCTCTTTTTCGGGCGGGTGCTGGGTGTGCTGGAATCCGGCGATCCCATTTTCCAGCGCCTGCGCACACGCCTGCTATCCCTTGCGGCCAACCTCGATTGAGGTCAGCCGCGGATGTCTTTTATTTCCCGTTCGAGTTTCTGGATATTGAATATGCAACATCCCGGTCATTCCCGTTTGACTCTGGTTTTACTGCTCGCTCTGACAGTGGCGCTCGCCGCCTGCTCGGATTCATCGGGCGACGATCAGCCGGCTGAACGTGTCTGGCCGGTAAAAATAGCCTCTGTTGCCGGTGCCGAGGAAATGTCTGCCCGTCAATTTGCCGGGCGGGTAATAGCGGTACAGACCCTCGACCTGTCATTTCAGGTGGGCGGTAAGCTCAAGGAGATGAAGTTCAGCGAAGGGGAGATTATTCCCAGGGGTAAGTTGATCGCAGCGCTGGATGATCAGGATTTTCGCCGCCGGGTGAGGGAGGCCACGGTGAATCTTGAGCTGCTGGCCAAGACTTTAGAGCGGCAGCGGGCACTGAAAGCGCGCAATGTGATTTCGGCCCAGCAACTGGACGAAACCCAATCCAACTACGATCTGGCAAAAGTGGCGCAGGAGAATGCCGAACAGGATCTTGCCTATACCCGTCTTACTGCGCCCTTCGATGCGCTGGTGACGCGCCAGCTGGTGGAAAATTTCACCAATGTGCAGCGGGGTGAAGGCGTTGTGCGTTTACAGGATGTGTCGGAAGTGCGCGTCCAGGTGTCTGTGCCGGAAAAACTGCTGGCCACAATCGATGCGGCCCATGTGGAATCGATCAGCGCGAGCTTTGATTTCCTGCCGGGCCGGGAATTTCCCCTGCAATATCGCCAGCACCAGGCCGAGGCCGACAGCGTGACCCAGACTTATGTCGTCGAGCTGGGTATGCCGCGCCCGCAAAATGTTCAGGTGCTGCCGGGCATGACCGCGCGGGTGAAGTTGCGGCTCAAGCAGGATCAGGATGCGCTGCGGGTGCCGCTGGCGGCCGTACAGACCAATGCCGATGGCACACCCTACGTGTGGCAAATCAACAGTGACCAGAGTGTTTCCCGTGTTGCCGTTGAGCTGGGGGGCACCGATGGCTCCTTTGTGGAAATCAATAATGGACTGCAGCCCGGCAGCAGGGTGGTTGCCGCCGGTGGGCAGCACCTCTATGAGGGGGCCCGGGTGCGCGACTATGCGGTTAACACAACGACCAATACGGCGCCTAACAACGCAGTAAACAATACAGATAAAAACACCGGTCAAGCGGGTTCCGAGAGCGGGCAGTAAGGCAGTTTTGCAGGGGGAGTCACGGTGAAAATTTCTGAAGTTTTTATCCGTCAGCCGGTCTACAGCTGGCTGCTGATGCTGACCTGTCTCTTGGGCGGTCTATGGGGAATAACCGATATCGGGCGGCTGGAAGACCCGGCGTTTACCATCAAGGAAGCGCGGATTTTTACCGCCTATCCGGGAGCCAGTGCCCGGCAGGTAGAGGAGGAGGTGACGGAAAAGCTGGAAGTGGCTATCCAGCAGCTGCCGCAACTCAAGGAGATTACCTCAACTTCACGTTCGGGCATGTCCGAAATCCGGGTCGAGATCAAGGATCATTATGATTCTAGCCAGCTGACGCAGATCTGGGACGAGCTGCGCCGCAAGGTGATAGATGTCGAGCGACACCTGCCCCGTGGTGCCAAGACTCCCGTAGTGAATGACGATTTCGGAGAGGTCTTCGGGATTTACTACGCCGTTACCGGAGAAGGCTTCTCGCATAGTGAGATACGCGAAATCAGCAAGGTGATTCGTCGCGAGTTGCTCACCGTGGAAGGCGTGGCCAAAGTTTCCCGTTCCGGCGCCATCGACGAGGTTGCCTATCTCGATATCGATGAATCGCGACTGGCACAGCTGGGATTCTCCCTGGATGACCTGTCACAGGTGCTGCAGGCAGAGAGTGCGGTGCAAAAAGTGGGTGAGATCGAAGGCAAGGATCTGCGCACCCGTATTGTGGTGGATAACCCGGCCAATGATCTGGAGAGTATCCGCAATATCCTTATTGGCGTTCCCGGCTCCACCGCCATGCTGGCGGTACGCGATATCGCTGATGTGTCTATCGGCTATGAGGAGAGCCCCGAATTTATCGCCCGCCATAATGGCCAGCCGGCCATTCTCCTTGGTATTGCCGGTGGGCAGGACACCAACATCGTGGATGTGGGTGCTGCCGTCGAGGAAAAACTGGCGCAGCTTGCCGATGGCCTGCCCCTTGGTATCGAGGTGTTCCCGATTTATGAGCAGCATCGCGTTGTCGATGAAAGCGTGGATGGCTTTTTGCTCAACCTGATCTCCTCGGTGGTGATCGTTATTCTGGTGTTATGCCTGTTTATGGGCTGGCGCTCCGGTGTGGTGGTGGGCACGGTACTGGCGCTTACCGTACTGGGTACCGTGTTCATCATGAATCTTATGGGGCTCAACCTGCAGCGGATCTCACTCGGTGCGCTGATTATTGCCATGGGCATGCTGGTGGACAATGCCATTGTGGTGGCCGAAGGCATGTTGATGGGGGTCGAAAGAAAAGAGAAGCCCAGCGATGCCGCCGCCCGGGTGGTGGGGCAAACTTTCTGGCCGCTGCTCGGGGCCACGATTATCGGCATCATGGCTTTCTCTGGTATTGGCCTTTCAGATGACTCCACCGGCGAGTTCCTGTTCTCGCTGTTTGCGGTGATCGCCATCTCCCTGCTGTTGAGCTGGATACTGGCGATCACCATCACCCCCTATCTGGGTTACCACCTGTTTAAACCCAGTAAGGACAGCGATTCCGACAACCCCTATGAGGGGCGCTTTTATCAGGTTTACGCCAGGGCGCTGTCCGGTGCCCTGCGCCATCGGGGGGCGACCATCGCGGCTTTGCTGGTGGTGACGGTTGTCAGCTACGCGGCATTTGGGTTTGTAAAACAGGGTTTTTTCCCCAATTCCAACTCCCCTCTGTTTTACGTCAACTATTTCATGCCCCAGGGCAGCGATATCAAGCGCACGGATAACGCGCTAAACGAGGCAGTCGATTTTTTCCGCGCTCAGGAGGGCGTTGTGTCGGTCACCGCCGTGGCTGGCCGCGGTGCCGATCGCTTTATGCTGACCTATGCACCGGAGCCGCCAAACCCATCCTATGGGCAATTGATTGTGCGCACCGAGACCCGCGAGCAGATTGCTGCCCTGATCGACAAGGCAAAACCGACCCTGCGGGAAAAACAGCCCGACGCCCTGATTATGTTCAAGCGCCTTGTATTCGGCCCCGGTGGCGGTGCCGATGTGGAAGTGCGTATTTCCGGGCCTGACTTCAATACGCTGCGTGCGTTGGCGGAGGAGGTGGAAGCGATTTTCCGCGGTGATGGCCTTGAGGACGTCCGCCATAACTGGCGTGGGCGCGAGCCGATTATTCGCACACACCTGGACGATGAGCGGGCCAGGTTGGCCGGTGTCAACAATGCGGATATCAGCCGAGCCGTGCAATTCGCCACCCAGGGCTATCGGGTGGGAGATTTTGAGCGGGGCGATCGTATTATTCCCATTATCGCGCGCCTGCCACAGGAAGATCGCAATCAGGTTGGCTCTCTGTCCGATCGACTGGTGTGGAGTCCCAACGAGCGTGGGTATATTCCCGCGGGGCAACTGGTGGAAAAGTTTGAAACCACCGCGGAAGAGGGCTTGGTGCAGCGACGTAATCGCGTTCCCACCATAACCATCAGCGGTGACGCTGCCGAGGGTGTCACGGCGATGGCGGCTTTCGCAGAGGTCCGCGCGAGAATCGATACGATCGAACTGCCAGCGGGCTACTCGCTGGAATACGGCGGTGAATACGAACGCTCTGGCGATGCACAGAGATCTCTGGGCAAGGGCCTGCCAATCGGCTTCCTGATTATGATTCTGGTGTCTGTGCTGTTGTTTGGCACTGTGCGCGAGCCGCTGATTATCTGGCTGGTGGTGCCCATGTCACTGGTGGGAGTTGTGGTGGGGCTGCTTTTAACTGGCCTGCCTTTTGGTTTTATGTCACTGCTTGGCGTATTGAGCCTGTCGGGGATGCTGATTAAAAATGCCGTGGTGCTGGTGGATGAAATTCAGGTGCAGACCCATGCCGGCTTGCCGCGCCTGAGCGCAATTCAGCTGGCCAGCGTGAGCCGCCTGCGGCCGGTTTCTCTCGCCGCTGTGACCACCATTCTCGGTATGTCGCCACTGTTGTTCGATGCTTTCTTCGCCGATATGGCGGTGACCATTATGGGCGGGTTGGGGTTCGCCACGGTACTGACGCTCATCGCCGTGCCGGTGCTCTATGCGGTGTTCCACCGGGTCAGAGCGGATGAGGTGGTGGAGCGATAATCAGGAAATTTCGCGCTGGGGCTTTACGGCTCCCAGCCGAAGTTTTGCAGCAGCGTGGCGAAGTCTCCCCGTGGGACTTCCCGCAACGTCAGGGTGTTGGCTGTGACAGGGTGGGGCAGTTGCAGCTCGATGGCGTGGAGTAACAGCCGCTGGCAGCCCAGATGTTCGGCAAAGAAGCGGTTGTGTGTCGACTTGCCGTATTTTGGGCAGCCGATCAGCGGGTGCGATATATGTTTGAAGTGTCTGCGGATCTGATGCCGGCGCCCGGTCTTTAATTGTATTTCCACCAGGGAGTAGCGGCTGCTGGGATAGCGGTCCACCGTATAGGGCAGCTCGATGGTGGCGAGGCGCCGGAATAGGGTGATGGCCTCCTGGCGGGGCTGGTCGGTCTTCGCTCGCTTCCTCTGGTGCTTAAAGTCATTCACCGGCGGCAGTGCATAGTCGATGACGCCTTCCGGCGGGCAGTAGCCCCGGCATACGGCGATATATTTCTTCACCGAGCTTTCACTTTCCAGCAGTGCCTGTGCCTTTGCCGCCACCTCGCTGCGTTTGGCAAAGAGGATAATTCCGGACGTGGGCTTGTCCAGCCGGTGGATGGGATACAGGTAAGTGCCTGTTGCATCGCGCAGGTATTGCAGCAGAAACCGGCTCTCGTGCCGATCAATGTTCGTGCGGTGAACCAGCCAGCCTTCCGGCTTGTAGGCGGCCACAAGGTCCGCGTCTTCATAAATGACTGTTGGTAGCTGTTCTGGAGTCTCTTCGCGGCTCTCTTCTCCGCTCTCTTCTCCGCTCTCTTCGCGGCTCTCTTTCCCGCTCTCTTCTCCGCTCTCTTCGCGATGATCTTGCCCGCTCATTTCCCGAATCTCTGCCAGAGATTCCTCGCGGTTCCCGCTGGCTGTTTTACCGGCTTGTGTCATCGATGGCCCCGGTCTTCTGTTGGCGTGTTGGCGTGTTGGCGTGTTGGCGTGTTGGCGTGTTGGCTTGTCGGTGAGGTGACTCAGGGCCACTCGAGGAGTGACTCGACATAGACCCAGCGTTTTTTGTACAGCTTGAACAGCGAAATTTCATGCAGGGCGCGCTCACTGTCGCTCTCACCATCACCATGATCATGAGCATCACGGAACCAGGCTCGGAACTCCACTATGGAGCGTTTCAAGCCCTGTTTACTGCGCACCACTTCCAGCCGGCACCACTGGGTATTGAGGTCTTCTGCATTGAGCTCCGGGCGGGTGTCCGGGTGCCAGGTCTGGCGAAGATAGGGTAGCTTGCCCATGACATAGGCGGTGTAGCGGCTGCGCATCAGTGCCTCGGCGGTTCGCGGGTAAGCTTCGCCGGAGAGATAGAGACCGCAGCAGCGCTCAAAGGGTTTTCCGCTGCTACAGGGGCATGGGGATTCTGTCATGACTTGCTCTCGGCTCTGTTCTCTGCTTCCGGTGTTTCTCGGCTGGCACAGGGGGGTACTGCCGTGACGGCTTGCCCGTTTGCCCGCCTGTGGCCGTGGCGCGCTCGGCGCGGCGCCATTCTGCGGCAGGGGGAATAAAATCTCCAGATTCAATCTGCACAGGTCACTTTCTCCCAGGTCACTTTCTCCCAGGTCACTTTCTCCCAGGCCGCTTTCTTCCAGGTCACTTTCTTGCAGGCCACTTTCTTACAGGTCTGCAGACAGGTTTGCCTGCAGTCCACCATGGGATATCCTCCGGGTCGATTGGGATTCCGCTTGCAGCAGTCTGAACAACAGCAGTTTGCAACAGAAGTTAGCAACAGTAGCTAGTAACAGTAGCTGAAGAACCCGCAGAGAAAAATAATCATGCTCAAGAGCAGGCGCAGAATGCTTACCTCTGTTTTTTTCATATTTTGCGCAACCCTGTGCTCCACAGCCGGTGCCTATCTCCCTGCGGGCTCCGCGCAGCTGATCACCACCCTGCCAGCGGCGCCCTGTGAGCAGCTGTGGCATGGGTGGCAGCTCCCTCCGAAGCGGTGCTCAGAGTGATTCGCCCAGAGCTGATCAGGTTGTTGCTGGCGCTCCCCCTCTTTTTGTCCGGCACTGTGGCCATGGCTGGCAGTATTGAGTGGCAAGTTGAGAGCCCGCGCTGGTCTATCGGCGCGCTGAAGAGCCAGTTGCGGGAGCACGGGGCTGGGCACGAGACGGAGCGGGGCTCTGAGAGTGCCGGGGTTCTGCTGGTGCTGTTTCCGGGTTACTCGGTACGGCGCCCCTGGGCCGAACAGTGGGCCGAGGCGATCGCCGCGAATCGCGAGGGTGGCAGGCTGTCTCAGGTCTGGGTGTTTGCCGGCCCGGAGACCGTCTTTTATGAGTCCCGCGAGCTGCCGGTGTCGGCCAGCCTCGACCGATTGCACAAGGGCAGGGCTTTCGATCGAATTTTACTGGTCGCCCATTCCAGTGGCAGTTTTCCGGCACACCTCTGGCTGAACCATTGGTCTTCACGGGAGCTATTAGCGCAGCGCTACCGGGCGCGCATCGATTATGTGAATCTCGATGGCGGCAGCGGAGAGGGGCTCGCCGGTGGCGACCTCGCCCTCGGTGAAGAGGCTCTGGCCCTGGCCGGGAATTGGCTGGCGGTGTCGGTGCGCGATAGTGCCACGGGCAGCTATTCCGCCAATCACGAAGATATGCTCGCCCTGGCCGCAAAACACCCGCAGCAGTTTGCTCACCGTCTGCTTGAGGCGGAGTCCGGATGCGCGCCCGCAGCCGAGTGGTGCCTGCACGATGTGCCCATCAATCGCCGGCCCCATAATCGCGAGACTTTTGACCTGGAGCGAGATTACACAGAATTCGGCACCGAGCACCCGGTGAATACCGACTGGTGGCCGATAGTCGCAGAATAAGCGCATATATCGTCAGGCCCGATAGATTCTATCGACGGGATTGGGTTGGCTATTGTGTGGCTGTCGAATGTTTATTGAGGGCTTGTTTTAGCGACGCCTCTCCGCTGGTCATCTCAACTTTCCCTGTCCAATTTTCTCTCAACACCACTTCCGGCCTATCGGTTATTGCATTTACTTATTGCATCTGCTGCAGGAGTTATGGAATATTTTATTCCTCGAGCCTTTTGATCAACCAATAATGCGAAGAGTGTGAAGTATGGCCAGACAATTTTCTCTGCTGCTGGGGGTATTCCTTACCCTGTGCAGCTCCCCGCTATTGGCGGCAGCCGGAGGCAAGACCTATCTGGACTACAAGGTTCCGGGGCTCGACAAGCCGGTAATTCGGCAGGCGGATATATTGCCGCTGATTCAGGAGTTGCGGCAGTCGCCGCTGCTGCGCGTTGAGGAGATCGCACATTCCTACGAAGGGCGCCCCATTGTCAGCATCGCCATTGGTGAGGGGGAGACACGTGTGATGATGTGGTCGCAGATGCATGGCGACGAACCCACGGCCACGCCGGCGCTGTTCGACCTGATCGCTTATATCAGCGCACCGGAGCAGGCCGAGTGGCGCGAGGGCTGGATGGATGACCTGACCCTGGTGATGGTGCCCATGCTCAACCCCGACGGTGCCGAGCGCAATACCCGTCACAATGCACAGAGCTTTGATGTCAACCGCGATGCCAAGGCGCTGCAATCTCCGGAAGGGCGTGCGCTGATGAGCCTGGCCAAATCTTTCCAGCCGGATTTCGGTTTCAACCTGCACGACCAGGGCCGTGACTATGGGGTTGGCTACACCGATAAGATGGCGACGATTTCGGTACTGGCTCCGGCTTACAATGAAGCCCGTGAAATCAATGCGAGCCGCGAACGGGCCATGAAGCTGATTGGTCAGCTGGTGCAGCGGATTGATCCCTTTATCGGCGATCACATCGCCAAATATGATGACACTTATGCCTGGCGCGCCTTCGGCGATACCTTTTCCGAAATGGGGATCAGCACCATCCTGATCGAGTCGGGCGCGCACCCCAACGATCCCCATCGCCAGGTCGCCCGCCACATGAATTTTGAAATGCTGGTGGCGGCCATCGACAGCATTGCCAGTGGCAGCTATGAGTCTGTTTCCGCCGAAATTTATGAGGAGATTCCTTTTAATGAGGGCGATGCGTTTGTCGATGTGAAGATCGGCAATATCCGTGCTGGCGAAGGCAATAATGGTTATCGGGCGGATATCGCCATTAATCGCCGTTATGGCTCGGTGAATGTGATTGATGTCGGTGACCTCTCCAATCTGTACGGCGCCATCAGTTTCGATGCCGGGGGCAAGCGCTATCAGGCGCCCAAAGCCTACGCTTTGCGTGAAACCCTGACATTGACCGACCAGCGTTACCTGGAACTGTTGCGCCGTGGCTACGGCTACTTTGTCGGGGATGATGCACTGCTGGTGAAGGAAACCCGTCTGCCGGTGGTCCTGAACCCCGCCAACCCCCAGGGAGAGAGGCCGGCGCGACGGCAAAACGCCACCTTCTTCCTCAGTGATGACGCGGGGGCAAAGGTTGCCGTGCTGAATGGTGCCCTGGTCGACCTGCGCAAAGGCGATCTATTGCGTGTAGCCGCTGACTGATTTTCCTTGTCCGGGGCCAGCAGGCCCCGGTTCTCTGTTTTTTGCTCTCACTTTCACTTTCACTTTCACTTTCACTTTTACTTCTCTCATTTTCACCTTAGCCGCTCCGTTTACTTCACCCCGCCCTATATCTTTTCTCAATCCGGCGTTTGAGCTCATTGATGGCCGCTCGCAACCATCGGCCGTATCGATGGCTCTAAACTGTCTCCCTCCGCTGTCTTCCCTACACTGTCGAACATCGCAAGTTTCGCCACGCTATTACCGTGGCTGTACAGGAGCCGTTCGCATGACGAACCACAAACAAATCTGGGAAGCGGACAAGCGCCATTGGATGCACCCATGGACCCACTTCGAGTCATTTCAGCAGGAGGGCTCGCTGATCCTGTCCCGCGCCAGGGGCAGCCGGCTCTGGGACAGTAACGCCAACAGTTACTTCGATGCGGTGGGAGGCCTCTGGTGCACGAATATTGGCCTGGGCCGCGAAGAGATGGCGGAAACCATCGCCGAGCAGGTGCGCCAGCTGGCCTATGCCAATCCATTCGTGGATATGGCCAATGAACCGGCAGTCGCACTGGCGGAGAAGCTGGCGCAACTGGCCCCGGGGGATATCAATCGGGTGTTTTTCACCTGCGGCGGCTCGACCGCTGTGGATACCGCTTTCCGGTTAATCCACTTCTATCAGAACTGCCGGGGCATGCCACACAAGAAACACATAATTGCCCGTCGCGGGGGCTATCACGGCAGTACCTACGCGGCCATGTCCATTACCGGAAAGAGCGGCGACAGGATCGCCGAGTTCGATTACATCAGCGATACCATCCACCATCTTTCCTGCCCGAATTACTATCGCGCGCCGGAGGGTATGGATGAGCAGCAGTTCTGTGATTCCCTGGTGGAGGAATTCCAACAGAAAATCGACCAGCTTGGCGCGGATAAAATTGCGGCGTTTTTCGCCGAGCCGATTCTCGGTTCCGGCGGTGTGATCGTGCCGCCGGCGGACTACAACCGGCGCATGTGGGAGCTGTGCAAGGCGAATGACATTCTCTATGTGGCCGATGAGGTGGTCACCGCATTCGGCCGGGTCGGGCACTGGTTTGCTTGCGAGGAAATGTTTGGCGTCCAGCCGGACATTATCACCTGTGCCAAGGGATTAACCTCGGGCTATCTGCCCCTCGGCGCGACCCTTTTTTCCGACCGTATTTACGAGGTGATTTCCTCCGGTGACAGTGACCGCTATTTCGCCAGCGGCTTTACCTATTCTGGCCACCCGGTCGCCTGCGCCGCCGCACTGAAAAATATCGAAATTATCGAGCGGGAAAACCTGCTGCAGCGGGTGGTAAAAGTGGGGGCTTATTTCGAGGAGCGCCTGCAGACCCTGCGGGAGCTGCCCCTGGTGGGCGATGTGCGTGGCAAGCGCTTCATGATGTGTGTCGAGAATGTGCGCGACAAGAATACCCGCGAAGTATTCCCGGACAGTCTCAACATCGGCAAGTGGATCTCCGACCGCGCCGAAGAGGCGGGGCTGATCGTGCGCCCCATCGTGCACCTGAATGTCATGTCACCGCCGCTGACGATGGATTATCAGGAGGTGGACTTTGTAGTGGAAAGGCTGGGGCAGGCTATTTTACAGACCCACAGCGATCTGGTGGCCGAGGGCCACCTGCCAGCGCCGTCAGGCGCGGTGGCAGGCGCAATATCGGGTTCAGCTTCGGCTTCCATAGCGGGCTCGCTGCCTGCTTAGCCTGATCCCGCCACTCAGGCGGGTTCTGCTTGCGCGGAGGCCAGCACCGCGGAGATTTCGTCGATCAGGCTCTGCCCGGCAGGGCCCAGAGCCTTGCGGCGGGACCAGATAAGATCGGTGCCGTAAGGGTAGGGGGTCAGCTGGAAGTCCGTCGGCAGGACCCTGATGCTGCCGGCTTGCAGATGCGGCCTGGCGATATGCATGGGCACGAACGCCCAGCCCAGCCCGGCGGTCAGCAGGCTCATAAACAGGGAGTAGCTCTCCAGATACCAGATGCGATCGCTGAGGTCGTTTTCGGGCAGGGAACCCATTTCAGCGGAGTTGCTGATGCGCAGATGCAGGTGGTTGTGCAGGTCCTGGCTTGAGACGGATTCCAGTTGCGCCATAGGGTGCTGAACCCCGGCCACCAGCACAAAACTGCAGCTGCCCACGCCGCGGAAGTCGAAGTCCTCCGGGTAGTCTCCCCGACTGAGGACAATGCCGATATCGGCTGTGCCTTCACGAACCATTTTCGACGCGGAGTCACCAGAGGCATGCAGGAGGTGCAGGGAGACGGTGGCGTAGCGCTGGTAGAAAGGTGCCAGGCTTAGCGCCAGTTGCTGCAGGTTGATGGCCGACTCATCGATGGCAAGTGTGATCGACTCTTCAAGCCCGGCGTTGAGGCTGCGGCTCTTGGCTTCAAAGCGCGAGTAGGAATTCAGCAGCGCCCGCACATCCTGCAGCAGTGCGCGGCCCTGGGCCGTGAGCTTGGGCTCGCGACCGGCGCGGTCAAAGAGTTGCAGGCCGGTATCGATCTCGAGATTGCTGATCAGACCGGAGACGGTGGACTGGGCTTTGCCCAGGCTGCGGGCGGCGGCGGAAAAGGAACCGCTGCGGGCGGCGGCCTCGAAGGCCTCGAGCTGTTCCGGGGCGATAAAGAAACGGGATTCCATCGGGTACTCCATACAACATTATTCTGATACCTGCCGCCCAGCGGGATCTCTAGCTGGCATCGGCACTGCCGATGGGTTTGACTGTATCAGCCCTGCAGGGTCGAGAAAAGTGTCCTCGCATTTATCGAGTCGGTTGCAGAATCCCCAACTTTTTATCCGCTGACTTGCTGATGAAGCCAGTTTCCACTGGCTTCACTGAGTAAAAAGATTGTTGACTCAAAAGGCTCTTGTGCCCCGATTGGGGGCCAAATGGCGGAATCCCGTCTTGCCGCTGCGCCAGCCCGGTGCGCAACCCATCGCGAACCGCCAGTCACATTCCATTTATCGGCTGTGCCGATGGTTGATATTTTTTGATTGCAGAACTCCTGCGCGAAGCTCTGGGCCAAGGGGCGAGGAAGTTGTGCACCCAGTTAAGGCTCAAATAATTAGAAAGGAAAAGGGTATGTTACCGTATAAGAAAAAACCGCTTGCATTCTTAATCTCTTCTCTGGCTCTCGCGCTGGCTCCTGTCGTGTATGGCCAGGTGGATACCGAAACAGACGAGTCCGAGAAAAAGTCCAGCAAGGGTTCAGCGATCGAGCAGGTTGTAGTAACAGCGAGTAAGCGTGAGTCCGCCGCTTCGGACCTGCCGATGAATATCACCGCTATTTCAGGCGAAGCCTTGCGTGAGCAAAATATTACAGATGTAAAGCGGCTGATTCAGGATAGTGTAGAGTTGAGTGCTCCGGATAGCGGCGCCCGCTTTTCTGATTCTGTGACAGTTCGAGGCTTGAATGTCTCGCCTGTCAGTGCCAACAATCTGGAACAGTTCGTCAAAACTACCCTCGCGTACTATATCGACGATACGCCACTGCCGAAATTAGGCTTCCGTATTAAGGATATACAGCGGGTTGAGAAACTGCTGGGTCCACAAGGGACTCTTTACGGTTCAGGAAGTCTTGGCGGGACGATTCGTTACATTACCAATGAACCTAACCTTGAAGAATCTCAATTTAGCCTGAATACCTCGGCCTATCAGGTAAATGGTGGGGGCGTCAGTAGTGATACCGACTTTGTTATAAATCTGCCGTTATCTGACACTTTTGCTGTTCGAGCTTCTGGCGCTTATTTGGATGAGGCGGGCTATATTGATCGAGCTGCGAATGCTCCCTGGCGTACTGGTGGTGATGCCTATATACCTGACCCTAATCCCAATCAGGTTATCTATAAGGATGACAATTGGCAGGAGGCAACTACAGCAAAGATATCGGCCCTGTGGGCGCCGGCAGATGCCGTGGAAATAAAGCTTACGCATATGCAGCAGGACCAGTTAGCGCACGGAACTCGGGGCGCAAATCTTCTACCTTTGGGTGAGGCAGATGAAAAATACGCGGATATCCAATTCGGTGATTACAAAACTCCCTATGCGATTAATGCCCACACGATCATATCCCCCCACGAGGAGTATGCCGATAAAGAGTTCTCCCTGGATGTGCTGGACATTGAAGTTGATCTGGGCTTTGCCACTCTGACCTCCAGCACTTCAAAATTCGAAGATACAAGCGTTGGTGAGGCGGATTATACCAGCCAGGGTTATGCCTATTATGGCTGGGCGGGATTTGGTGCGGCTGATACCAACATCACAGCTTACATGACATTTGACAATGCCTATGAAGGATTCAGTCATGAAACCCGCTTGGTATCCACGGCCAATGATAGCTACGAGTGGATTCTGGGCTTTTATACCACTGAACAAGAGAGCTCAATAGCATTCAGGGAGATTATCCCAACCATAGACCAAGAGTTGTCTTGGAAGCGTGTTGCGAGTGTAGCCGATGTCGGCTATGAAGAAGACTATCGCGGTATTTACTCGGAAGACGCACTATTCGGTGAGTTCTCTTATAACGTCACCGACAAGCTGACTATGACAGCCGGCGCACGTATTTTTAATTATGAGGATAAGCGCCACACAATCCTGTTGGATCATACTTTCGCCTTGCCGGATCAGGATCTGAAAACCAAAGGTGGCGAAAATGGTAAGAGCTTTTTCAAATTGAATGCTTCTTACGATTTAAATAGTGATGTTTTGGCATATGCCACTTTCTCTCAGGGGTTCCGTCGTGGTGGTCGCAATACTTTTCGCGATTACAACGGCTACGAGGTCGCTGAGGATTCAAAGTCGTTTGAGCCGGACTCTATTGATAACTTCGAGCTTGGTGTGAAGGGCTATTTCTTTGATCAGCAGTTATACGTTCAGAGCAATGTATATCAAATGAATTGGAGTGATCCTCAGACCTACCGCTCTCAGGCTGTCGAGTATGGATTTCCTATTAATGGTACTGAGAATGGGCCGGATGCAGAAACCAGAGGTTGGGAGTTTTCCTCCCGCTATCGTTTGAATGATAACTGGTCCTTGACTTACTCCACCGCAACGACAGAGGGGCGCTTCACCGATACCCTCACTCACTGCATGTACAAGAATACTGGTGGCGATAGCGGTGATGATTATGCTTGTGCTACATGGGTTAAGGGAGACTTACTGGGTGGCTCTCCAAAATGGAAGCATAATTTGGGCGTGAGCTACAGTGGTGAGCTTGCCGGTTTACCGGTGTGGGCTTCGGTGCGGGGGCGATATGTGGGTAAAACCAATACCGACCGTGAAGATACCGTCATTGTGGTTGACCAAGATACCGATGATGTGACGATGGAAACATGGAAGCCATGGGTTCGCCCCTCCTATACTCTGTTTCATGCCAGTGCGGGCATGCGCTTCGATAAGGCGGTTGCAGGACTGTGGGTAAATAACCTGCTCAATGATGATCCGATTGTTTCCAGCCAGTCTGGTGGGGTGCTCGGTCGCCGTATTTTCAATGCCACACCGCGCACTATCGGCCTGAATGTATCTTATGATTTCTAAATAGGCCATTTGCCCGGGGCGGACTTGGCCGGCCCGGGTGACACAGCGTCCAGAGTAACTTCTCTCGCGAACTTTGCTCTTACGCAATGTGCCGAGGTAGATATTTCCCCCTGACTTGGGGTCGGCTTGTCCGGCCCTTTTTTGTGCGCGTCCCCCAGCTTGGCTGGGGTGAGGCAGGCCGCGCGCCGGCGCTTGTGTGCTAGGGGCTTCTCCGGCAGAATAAAATATTCCAAAATCTAACAAGATGAATAATGGATTATCCGCAATGATGTCTCCCAGTCTTCTCCGCCTCGTGCGCCGCTCTGCGGCGCTGGTATCCGCGACCGCGCTGGTGTCTTCCCTGAGCGCCTGCGGCGGTGAGGGTGGTGACCAGCATGCCCAGGCTCTGCGCGACAAGATCGCCCAGAAGATCATGCTGGATATTCGCTACTTCTGTCCCGATCAGCAGCGAACGGAAGAAAACCAGGGGCACTGCGCCGAGCCGGTGACCCGTTTGCCGGGTGCGCTGCGGCAGATGATTACCGAGACGGGTATCGGCGGCATCATCCTGTTTGCCGATAACCTGGAGTCCGCCGAGCAGATCATCGCCCTCAACGGCGATTTGCAGGCCGCTGCGGCCAGTTCCCGCTCGGGCAGCCCGCTGCTGATTGGTATCGACCAGGAGGGTGGGCGCGTGCACCGCTTGCCGCGGGCCGAGGCGACCGCCTTTGCCGGCAATATGGCCATTGGCGCCACTTATCCGCGCCATGGTGAGCACTTTGCCGCTGAGACCGCGGCGGCTATGGCGGAACAGCTGCGCGGGCTGGGCTTTAACGTCAACTTTGCGCCCACGGTTGATGTGAACAGCAACCCGCAAAACCCGGTCATCAATGTGCGCTCCTACTCGGAAAACCCCGAAGTGGTTGCGGAGCTGGGGGTGGCGGCCATACGGGCTTTTCAGGCGCAGCAGGTGGCGGCCACGGTGAAGCACTTTCCGGGCCATGGCGATACCTCGGTGGACAGCCATACCGGCCTGCCACGGGTGGAGCGCTCTCTGCAGCAGGCCCGCGCCATTGACCTGTTGCCATTCGCCCGGGCGTTTGATCAGGCCCAGCCGGCCCTGACCATGACCGCCCATATCCAGTATCCGGCCCTCGATGACACAACGATCACCTCGCAGGACGGGGAGCAGATCGTGGTTCCGGCCACCCTGTCGCGCCGCATCCTCACCGACCTGCTGCGGGGTGAAATGGGCTACGAGGGCGTGATTGTTACCGACTCACTGGGAATGGCCGGTATCAGTGACTACTTCTCAACCGAGGAGGCGGTGGTGAACACCTTCGCCGCCGGCGCGGATATCGCGCTTATGCCATTGAAAATCCGCTTCCCGGAAGATATTGCGCGATTGCACAGGATCATTGACCACGCTGTGGCAGCGGTTCAGCGCGGGCAACTGTCGGAAGCGGAAATCGATACTTCCGTCGCCCGTATCGCTGCGCTGAAGCAGCGCTATATCGATAGTGGCTGGATAGCGGCCAGCGCCGCTGAGCGGCAGCAGATGGCGGAGCGTGTGCTGAGCAAACCGGAACACGCCCGGCTGGCGGACGCGCTCGCCAGCGCGGCGGTCAGTGTGATCTATCCGCCGGCCGCCAATATCCTTCCGGTGCTGAGCGCCGATGTGAAAAAAATTCAGGTGCTGGCCCCGAGCCCGGCCGTGGGTGAGGCCTATCGTCTGGCGTTGCAGGCGGTGACCGAGGCCAGCGTTGAGATGCTGGATGCCCATAACGCCCTCGCAAACCTGCCGGCCAGCGATGCCGATGTGCTGATCGTTGCCAGCATCGTGCCCGGCGAGAGCGCCGTGGAGCTCGGCGGCATGGAAGACCTGAATCAGCTGAACCGGCCACCGCTGCCCCTGGAAGAACTGTATGACGTGTACCGGCGCAGCCTCGCCATAGCGCGGCAGCGGGGTCAGAAAACCGTGTTTGTGAGTATGCGCTCCCCCTATGAGGCCGCCGCCTTCCAGCGCCTGGCCGACCTGCACCTGGCGACGTTTGACTACAAGGCCTTTATCGGTGACGACGATGTGTTTCAGGGGCCCATCTACCGCGCGTTGGCCGCGGCACTGGCCAGTGACAGGGCCCCAGTGGGCAGTCTGCCGGTGACGGTGCAGAGCGGCTTGGATGCTATCCCGGAAGACGCCAGCGAGAGTTAATCCTCCGATGCCGCCAGTATTCGCCCAAGGTGCGGTGCTGGCGCCTGTCTATCGGTCGCGCCATTAGTTCGTCACTTAATACCAGCATTCGCTTTGCGCAAACTGGAGCGAACCTCCAAAGACAATAAAGCAGGGTATTCCATGTCCGAGGATTTGTGTTATCTCGACGCCTGTGAGGCCATCCAGCTTTTCCGCGCAGGCGCAGTTTCGCCGGTGGAAATCCTGCGCGCCCAGCAGCAGCGTCTTGAATCCTGCGGGCAGGCGGTGAACGCATTTACCGCGCTGCATTTCGAGCGCGCGCTGGTGCAGGCGCGGCAGGCCGAGGCGGCCTATCGGCAGGGATCGGCGCGGCCCCTGGAAGGTGTCAGCACCGCCATCAAGGATGAGACCTATCTCGCCGGGGAGATCACCACCAACGGCTCGCGCCTGATGCGCGACAACCGCGCCGATGTGACCGACCCGGTACCGGAGCGCTTGCTGGCGGCGGGGGCGCTTGTGAACGGGCGCACCGCCACGCCGGAGTTTTCGGTGGCGGCTTTTACCTGGTCCGACTTGTGGGGGGTGACGCGCAACCCGTGGAACCCGGATATTACTCCCGGCGGTTCTTCCGGCGGCTCCGCCGCTGCGCTCGCCGCCGGCCTGTGCACCATTGCCAATGGCACCGACATGGGCGGTTCGGTGCGAATCCCGGCGGCGCTCTGCGGCCTTGTTGGACTCAAGGCATCCTATGGACGGGTTCCGGAAATTCCCCCCTACAATGTCGACCCCTACGTGCACCACAGTGTGTTGACCCGCAGCGTGCGCGACACCGTGCTGCTCTACAATCTGATTTCCGGCCCGCACCCGGTGGACCTGATGTCGCAGTTGCCGAAGGAGCGGGTCGCCCCGGAGCCACTGGACCTGCGCGGCATGCGGGTGGGGGTGTGTGTGGACCTGGGGTTCTTTCCCCTCGAGGAGGATGTGCGCAACAACACCCTCCAGTTTGCCGACTCGCTGCGGCAGCTCGGCGCCGAGGTGGACAGCGTATCCCTGGACTGGGATGAGCGCTGTATCCGCACCGCGCAGATTCACCAGGGGGCGCAGATGGGGCAGATGCTGCGGCAGAAATTTGGCCGCCCGGAACAGCGCGCGCAGCTGACTTCCTATGCCCGCCACTATTTCTCCCTGTCCGAACAGGCCACTCCGCAGCAGATCCTGTGGGCCAATGCCTATGCCCAGAGTATGTGGGAGTCGCTGGAGCGGGTATTCAGGGATTGCGATTTTCTCCTGTGCCCGACGGTGTGCACCACCAAAGTCCCCGCCGACTTTGATTACAGCCGCGACGAAATCCGTGTAAACGGCCGGGCCGTTGACCCGGTGAAGGGATGGTTTATGACTTACCCCTTCAATACACTGAGCCGCTGCCCGGTGCTGTCGCTGCCGAGTGGCATGGCCGACAATGCCGTACCCACCGGCGTGCAGCTTGTGGGCCGGCCCTACGGGGATGCGGCACTGTTGCGCGCCGGTCTGGCGCTGGAGCAGGCCAGCGGCCCCTTTATCAGCAACAGGCATTATCCGCAGCTGCCCGAGGCACCGGGGGCTGCGGCTCAGGCACAGCACATCAGTTAGGGCACATCACGTTGAGCACATCAGGCAGGGCAAACAGTGCAGGCAGTAAAGACGATTCAGAGAGTGGCAGCATGAACCAGCAGAGTCCCGGCGAGATACGCGCACAAATCCGTGCCGGCAGCTTTCAGGGGCCAACGTCCGGGTTCGCCCCCGGTTACGTGCAGGCCAACATTGCCATCGTACCCGCGGCTCAGGCAGAGGCCTTCGAAGCCTTCTGCCATGCCAACGCCCGCGCCTGCGCGCTGCTGTATCGCTCCCGCCCCGGCGAGTCCCTGTTAGCGCCCCTCGGCGACGATATCGATATCCGCACCGATGTGCCGCGCTACCAGCTGCTTTCACCCGGCGGTGTTGTGGAAGAGGTTCACGATATCCGCGGTCACTGGCGGGACGATCTCGTCACCTTCGCCCTCGGCTGTTCCTTTTCGTTTGAAGAGGCCTTGATCAGCCAGGGGCTTGAAGTGCGCAATATTAGCCAGCAGTGCAATGTGCCGATGTACAAAACGGCGCGCCGCTGCCAGCCGGTTGGCCCCTTCGCCGCGAACCTGGTGGTGAGTATGCGCCCCTTCCCGGCACAAGCCCTGGATCGGGTGCACTCAATCTGTGCCCGCTACCCGCTGGTGCACGGTGCGCCGGTATTTGCCGGGCCGGCCGCGGAACTGGGCATTGCGGATATCCACCGCCCGGACTTCGGCGATGCGGTGCGCATTGCACCGGATGAGGTGCCCGCATTCTGGGCCTGCGGCGTTACCGCCATTGAGGCCGTGCGCAACGCAGGGCTCGATTTCTGCATTACCCACAGTCCCGGCCATATGCTGATTACCGATCGGCTCAACGAGGATCTCGCCGGTGTCACCGCGCGGGATCAGTTGGGCTGGTAAGAGCAGGGCCGGAAGTATGTGGCGCATACAGGACTCGGGAGACGAGTCGATCACTCTTTATCTGGCGGAGCAGCCCAGCGAAGCGGTGCTGCGGCAGATTGGCCATCTGCTGGTGTACCTGCGGCGGTCCCTCGGGGAATTCCTCACCGATCTGGTGCCCTCCTATTGCAGCATTACCCTTTACTACGACCTGCTGCGCTGCGACCGGCAATTTATTATTGCGCGACTGACTTCGCTGATGGAGGCGTTTGAGGCGCAAGTCGCCATTGCCGATGCTGAAGCTGGCAGCGGGATTGCGGGTGCGGCTGAGGCAGACAGCAGAACCGGGCGCGCTATCGAATTGCCGGTCTACTACGGCAGCGAAGTGGCCCCGGACCTGCAGCGGGTGGCGGAGTTCGCCGGCCTCAGCACCGAGGAGGTGATTCGCCTGCACGGCGAAGCCCGGTTCCGTGTTTACGCGCTGGGTTTCCGGCCCGGTTTCGCCTACATGGGGGAGACGCCGGAGCAGCTGCGTGCACCGCGTCTGGACACGCCCAGGCGCCGGGTGCCCAGAGGCGCTGTCGCCATTGCCGGGGCGCAGGCGGCGGTTTATCCCTGTGCATCCCCCGGTGGCTGGAACCTGATTGGTCTCTGTCCCCTGGCCCTGTTCGACGCGCAAAAGAAGCCGCCGCAGGTGCTGTTGCAGGTGGGCGACCGGGTGCGCTTCAAGCGCATTGACCGGGACACTTTTCTAAAACTAGGTGGCGAGCTGGATGGCGGGCTAGGTAGCGAGCAGGGTAAGGAGCAGGGTAAGGAGCAGGGTAAGGAGGTGCTGGATGACTGATTGTTCCTCCGCTACCAGTGCGGTTCCCAGTACCGCTACCAGTACCGCTTTGGTCACCAGTGCCACGGTTGAAAAAGCCGGCCCCCTGACGCTGATTCAGGACAGCGGGCGGCGCGGTCAGCAGCACCTGGGAGTCAGTGTCGGCGGTTCCCTCGATCGCCACGCCGCCGGCTGGGCCAACCGCTTGCTCGGCAACAGCGCCGCCGCGGCCGTGCTCGAAATCGCACTGGGGCCCTTCGCCCTGCGTTTTGCCAGCGAGACACGCATCGCGCTCACCGGCGCCGATTGCGGCTGGCGTCTCGATGGCCGTCCGCTGCCGCCATGGGCCTCCCATCGCGTACCCGCGGGTGGCCTGTTGCAGGGCGGTATGGCCCGCACCGGGTTGCGGGCTTATCTGGCGATTGCCGGCGGCATTCTGTGTCCCCCGGTGTGGGGAAGCCGCGCCACCACCGTCGGTGAAAAACTGGGTGGTTTATGCGGGCAGGCGCTGCGGGCTGGAGATCAGCTGCCCTATCAAGCGGTCGATTATTTGCCGCAGTCGTGGCATCAACGAGGGCCGAAACCCGCGAGCCATCAGTTGCCCGGTGGGCAGAATGAAAACCCTATGCTGCGGCGGACGCCGGCGCGCTTCCAGCGCCGCTACGATGAACCGCTGGTGCTGCGGCTGGTGCCCTCGAATCAGTTTGCACAGTTTCCCCCGTCGGTGACAGAGCAGCTGTTCGCGCAGGAATACCGGGTTGCGGCGGACTCCGACCGCATGGGGGTGCGCCTGAGCGGCGATGCCCTGGGGGCTCACGGATTGACCGCGGATACGTTAGCTGGTGAGGGGCAGGCATTGCCCGGCAACCTGGTGTCCGAGGCGGTCAGTCCCGGCGCCGTGCAGGTGCCGAGCAGTGGCCTGCCCATTGTGCTGATGCGCGACTGCCAGACCATCGGCGGCTACCCAAAAATAGGCCATGTCTACAGCGTGGATCTGGACCGGCTGGCGCAGGCGCGCCCCGGATCAATCCTGCGTTTTGTGCCCGGGACTCTCGACGAGTCGCAGTCGCTGCTGCGGCAACAGCGGCAATTTTTTCTAGGAGTGACCCATGCACGCTGAGAGGTTGCCAGCCGACGCGGCGATATTGCGCGCGCTCGCCCTCGACATCGAGGAGCGCCTGGTCAGTCGCGACCAGCGCGGCATGGGGCGGGTGCGCAGCGCCTGGCAGACCGGCTATCTGCACTCTGCGGTGCAAACTTTGCTGCAGCGGCGGGCGCGGGTGATGATTGTCAGCGGTTTCCCGGTCGGGGAAACCTTCGAAACCGACGGCCCGGCGGGCGCGCTGGTATTGGCTTCGGCGCTGCGGGCGCTCGGTTCCGAGGTGCGCCTGGTGGGACTGGCGGATTTCGTCGCGCGGCTGCGCCAGGGCATGGCGCTGCTGGGGCTCGATGAACGGGTAGCGATTGCGGCAGATTTTAGCGCGGGCGCCAGCCCGGATAGTGAACCGCTGCGGGCGGTGCAGGAATTTGCCCCGACACTGGTGGTGTTTGTGGAGGTGCCGGGAGTGACCGCCGATGGCAATTATTACAATATGCGCGGTGATAATATCAGTGCCCGCACTCTCCCCTGGGAGGCGCTTTTGTCCTGCATCGATTGCCCCACGCTCGCCTTCGCCGACGGCGGCAATGAAGTGGGAATGGGGCGCGTCAAAGCCGCGCTGCGGCCGCTGGATATTGAGCCGGCGGTTTCGGTGACCGATCATCTGGTCATCTCCGATGTCTCCAACTGGGGGGTTTATGGGGCGGTGGCACTGGCCTCCGCCCACGCCGGCCGCGATCTGTTTCCGGGTGCTGATCTGAGGTCGCTTTTGCAGGCACTCAATCGCTCCGGCATCGTGGATGGTGTCACCCGGCAGGCCACGCCCACCGAGGACGGCCTGGATGCCCGGCAGGGCCAGAGACTGATTGCCCAGCTGCGCCAGCTAGCCGCAGCCATCATGACGCCGGAACCGGCGGCTGACGCTACGCCAGCCGCTGGCCGGGAATTTTTACTGGAGTCGTATTCATGAGCCGTCCACTGCGGGCGAGGGTCAACCTGGACGCTATTCGCCACAATTATGATTTTGCCCGCGCGCTGTCCGCGCCGGATGGCCGCACCGTGGCGGTCATTAAAGCCAATGGTTACGGCCATGGTTTAACCCGGGTCGCCGCTGCCCTTAAAGGCGCCGATGCGCTGGCGGTGGCGACCATCGAAGAGGCGCTGGCGCTGCGCGATGCCGGGGTTGGCAATCGCCTGCTGGTACTCGAAGGCGTGTTCGATCAGATGGCCCTGCGCGAGGCGATTCGCCAGCGGCTGGATATTGTCATTCACAGCGATTACCAGCTGGAGATGTTGGCACTGGAGCCAGGCGCCACCGCCCTTGCCCTGTGGCTTAAAATCGACACCGGCATGGGGCGGCTCGGTTTCAGCTGGCGCGAAGCCGCCGCTGTCTACCAGCGGCTGCGGGCGCTGGCGCCCGACAGCGAGATCACGCTGATGACCCATATGGCCTGTGCCGACGAGCCTGAGCGGGAGTTTAACCGCATCCAGTTACAGCGCTTCGATGAGGCCAGTGATACGGCCTTGGGCACCACGCAAGAGGTGACGGGACAGCGCCTGCCGCACAGCATCACCAATTCTGCGGCCCTGCTGGCGATCCCCCAGGCCCGCCGCCAGTGGAACCGCGCCGGCATTATGCTGTGGGGGGTAAACCCCCGCCTCGACGGTGTCGAACATCCCGAGCTGAAAAGCACCATGGAATTCGAATCGCGGCTGATTGCCGAGCGCTCTGTGGAGAAAGGGGAGAGTGTCGGTTACGGCTGCAGTTATCATTTCCAGAAGGCGGGGCGTTTCGGCATCGTCGCCTGCGGTTATGGCGATGGCTATCCGCGCCATGCGCCCACGGGAACCCCGGTGCTGGTGGGTGGACAGCGCACCCGGCTGGTTGGCCGGGTATCCATGGATATGCTGGCGGTGGACCTCAGCGATATTCCCCATGCCAAGGTGGGCACGCCGGTTACTCTCTGGGGTGCCCAGCTGCCGGTGGCGGAGGTGGCGGCCTCTGCCGGCACCATCGCCTACGAACTGCTCACCGGTCTGACCGAGCGTGTACCGCGGGTATACGAGAACGACTGAAGCGCACGCAATAATCGACGCGCACGGAGAAAAAGTGATCAAGCTCAACTGCGATCTTGGCGAGGGCTACGGCAACTGGCAATTGGTCGACGAGGCCGAAGTGATGCCGTACATCGACATGGCCAACGTGGCCTGTGGCTTCCACGCCGGCGACCCGCTGACCGTGCAGCGCACGGTGCAACTGGCCCGGGCGCACACTGTGGAGGTAGGCGCGCACCCCTCATACCCGGACCTGATGGGCTTCGGCCGCCGCTCCATGGCCTGCCCGCCGGAAGAGGTGACCGCCATGGTGCTCTACCAGGCCGGCGCCTTGCAGGGGCTGTGCGCCGCCGAGGGTACCCGGCTCAGCTACATCAAGCCCCACGGGGCGCTGTATCACGACATGATGGGGCAGGAGACCGTGTACCGGGCGATCCTCGAAGCGCTCCAACGCATGGAGCCGCAGATACCCCTGATGCTGATGGCCACGCCGGCCAGAAAACGCCATGAGGAAATCGCCGGCGAATACGCGGTGCCCCTGTTGTTCGAGGCCTTCGCCGACCGCCGCTACCACCCGGATGGCAGTCTCACGCCGCGCGGCGAGGCGGGCGCCGTGTTACAGGATGCGGAGTCTGTGGTGGAGCAGGTGAAAAATATCGCAGAGGGCTTTGTCGTCGCTAGTGATGGCCAGCGCTATCCCCTCGACGCCGATACTCTCTGCGTGCATGGGGACAATCCCCACGGCGTGGCGGTGATTCGAGAAATTCGCGGCGCTTTGACTGAGGGTTAAAGAGCCGCAAGAATTTCTTTAAACGTGCTTTTACGATCCCCTGGAAATTCCCTAAAGAGTTTTAGGGACTTTTATTGATGTCAGCCCCGGAATTGTGGGCAGGACTGTAAAGCAGGATTTATAAAATAAAATCGCCGGGCAACAGGGACGCCAGGCCAGGTCAAGGCACTTAGTCAAAGTATTAGTTGAAACACCTTGTTGAAGCCCCCGGTAAAAGCCCCCGGTAAAAGCCAAGTCAAAGCGCGCGGCGAAATATATGCAGCCACAGATCATCCCCTGAGCCATTGTCATTGATGGCCCGCTCAAACGCCTCTCTGGGGTAACGAAGCCCCTGTCCGGATACCGATGTATCGTAAGCTCCCCACTTTTTCAGATTCCAGCGCCCGTTAGGGTCGTGCACGGTGTAGTGGCTGCCATCAAATCCTGTTACTACAAGGATATGCCCGGACGGGGTGAACCAGCCGTGGATGATCACTGGATGGCCTTGGTTCAGCGCCTGCCGCACCTCCGCGATGGTGCCATCGGTTTTACTGTGGGCGCGGTATTGGCTGCCCGCAGCCTCGGCAATGCTGTTGAATGCGGACTGCAGGGCCGGGACCGTCTGGCGTACCCCACCCAGTTTTGTAAAGAGGTAGTCGGGGGTGCGGCCGTTGACATCGGGACTGGTAAGGCCCAGAGAGTCGGTGACCATGGCCAGTGAGGTGAGCGAGCAGGTGCGTTCCGGTTCGAAGCGGTTTTCAGTCTGTTGCCAGTAGGGCAGGTCGGGGGCCGCACCCGCTTGCGCTACTGTCGTTGCTTGTGTGGCATGGGCAGGCACAGGCATTAGCAGCGGCATCGCTGCGGTCGAAGCCAGAGCGGAGATCAATAAAATGACCGAAGTTGGTTTCATGCCGGTTTTTTTATCCATGCTTAACAGATCTGGTGCAGAGCCGGCGCAGGGGTGCGGGCATGGCCCGTCGCGCTCGGCTCTGTTTTTCAGCCCGGGTTCTCAAGTTCGGCAAGCAAAGTGCTTTGCAAATCCGGGTAGCCGCTCAGCTTGTCGGGAAAGTATTTCTCCAGCAGGGCGAGGAGAATCGCGCGGCTGTGGTTGTCCACTTCGCCGTCGACTTTCCAGGGGCGGAAGTGATATTGGAAAGCGCGGGTGTAGAGGGTGATGTCCTCTTCACTGGCGTTCTCCGGGTCGATGCCGTAGCCGTAGTCGGCCAGCCACTGGGCAAAACGCCGGCGGATGCTGTCGCGATCACTGCTGCTGTTGCCCTTCAGGTATTCCATATGGCGCTTGACCGCTTCCTCTTCATACCAGGCGCTGATGCCGGCTTTGGCGAGCTGCTGCCAGGGAAAGCGCGGGCCGGGATCGATCTTGCGCTCTGGCACCACGTCGCCGTGGCCCACCACGCGGGTGGGGGAAATATCCGGATAGCGGGCGAGAATATCCTGCGACAGCGCGATCACCAGCTCCATTTGCTCCGGGTCGAATTCCGGGAAGAAGCAGATTTCCTCGCCGATTTCCTCCGTGGAGGTTTCCACCGGCGGGTGGCAGTGGGCGGAGTTGACGATCTCGATACCGATGGACTGATCGTTGATCTGGTCGCGGTCCTCCCAGCGCGCCGGGCCGGCGTGCCAGGCGCGGCGGCTTTCGTCCACCAGCTGGTACACCCGCAGGTCTGGATGGGGGTAGCTGGGGTCGTTGTTTTCCGGCACCAGGTAGTGAGAACTCACCGGTGCCGAACTCGGCAGCGTCAGCGCGCGCAGTGATTCATCAAAATTGATGGTAGTGAAGTGCATGACCAGAAATCGCACCCGCTCACTGGCATTCTGGGATTCAACCCACTCCACTTTGTAGTCCCCCCGGGCGGACTTGCTGCCATTGCCGGCACAGCCCGCCAGGGTGAGGGTGCCGGCTACTGCGGCTATTGTCAGCAGGGCAAGCTTGCCGAGGCTTCGCTTTACTCGGAATGACGATGACATAGTGACTCCTTCAGGCGGATACCCGAATCAAAATCTGCAGAGGGGATGGCTTCAACTTTTACGATGCCCTTGTTGGAGGTCATGCGGTGGATATAGTCACCGTCACCAAGGGCGATCCCCACATGGGTGAGCACACCTTCCGCCCAGTCGCCGTAGGTATTTTTCAGGAAAACCAGATCACCGGGCTGCAGGTCCTTGATCGAGGTGATTTTCTGGCCGAACTCATCGGCAGCGAGGGAGTCCACATGTTCCGGCAGTAATTGGTCTCCCTCGCCCAGCAGGTGTCCGTCCCACGGCTTCTGTGTTTCCAGTGTCGCGAAATGGGCGCCGCAGGCCGCCACGAGAACTTCCCGTGTCCAGTTCATGCACTGTTCAGCAGTGCCAACCCGGTACTCCTGGTTGCTCCACTGCAGGGCTTTGGCGACGACTCTGGTGGCCATGCTCTGCATCGGGGCCACTGCCTCGGCGATGGTGCCCTCCTTTGTTTGGGCACTGGCGCACTGGGGCAGCAGCAGGGCGGCGAGCAGGCCCAGGAGTGGAGCGGCGCGGTTACTTTTTTTCATGCAGGATTGATCTCGATACAGTTGTTGCTTCGGTCGGTATCCGGTGTCAGCCAGAGCGGGTCGATGCAGATGCTGTGCAGTGCCTCGCCCTCCGGCAGTGGCAATTGCAGTTGCAGTTCTCGGTGCCATTTTGTGTGGCGAGCGGTCGCCCGCATCCAGGTTTGCGCGGGGATATTCACCCGGTAACCGGCCCCACTCGCCGTGTGAATTCGCAGCGGAAGCGGCAGTATCCCGCTGCCGGCATTGCCAATACTGAATTGGTACCAGTGCGAGTTTGCCGATGGCGCCGGCAGTGGCGCGGCAGTCTCAGCCGACAGAGTCGTATCCGGCAGCGGCTTGCTGTGTGCATCGAGGAGCGCCGGCTGTTGCTCCACCAGAAACTCGCGGATGGCGCCGGCGGTATATGCCAGAGCCGGGGGTTCCGGTTGTGTCACTGGCTGCAGGGGCAGGGTGGTGCCGCGGTGTTCTACCGCGGTGATGGCGAAGTCGACGGAACTGGCCTGGAAAAACCAGCTGCGCCAGAACCAGCTGAGATCTTCGCCGGCGGCGCTTTCCATTGCCCGGAAAAAGTCTCCGGGCATCGGGCGCTTGCCCTGCCAGTTGGCGGCGAAGCGGCGCAGGGCATGGTCAAAATCATCCGCTGACAGCACCAGGTGGCGCAGCATATTCAGTACGCTGGCGGTCTTGTTGTAGGCGTTGTCGATTTTGCGCTGCAGGCTGTCGGCGGAGGTCATGATGGGCTGATGGGCCGCCGACGCCGTATAGCCGGCGATGGAGCGGGGTTCACCGTAAATCACCTCAAAGCTCGCCTCCCAGCCGTGCTCCGCGCGGTATTCGATAAAGCTCACCAGCCCTTCATCCAGCCACGCCCATTCACGTTCGTCAGTGTTGATGGCCATGGGCAGGTAGTTGTGACCCACCTCGTGAATGATGCTGCCGATAAAATCGTACTTGCTCAGCGCATCCCAGGGGGGCTGGCGCATCAGATCCAGCGGGGTTTCTGATTGCGGGCTTTCTGGTTGTGCGTTTTGGGGGCGGGTGGCGATGGTGGCCAGCCCCGGGTATTCCATACCGATGCCGGCGGCGTTGACGACGCTGACGGTTTTGAGGGGTAGCCTGAAGGTGGCCTGGTCAAAAACCTGCAGCGTGTGGTCGATGGCCTCCAGCCCGAAGGTGCTCCAGAGGGAGGCTGCCTCCTGTGGAAAGAAAAGCTGCAGCCGGCGGCCGGCACCGTCGCGCTTCACCTGCCAGTGAAAAGCCGGCGAGGCGGCGAAGGCGAAGTCGCGCAGTGGCTGCCCGCTAAAAATCCACTGCCTGGTCGCTGTGGAATTGCGCTTGCGGTTGCGCTGGGCCTGGCTGGCATCGACAATCCAGCGCGGCTCGCGGGCCTGGCTCTGCCAGGCCTCGAACTGTTCGCGCTCGAGCACCTCTGCGGCATTCTGCAGGTCGCCGCTGGCGGCAATCACAAAATGTTGCGGTGCGCTGATTCGCACGCGGTAGCGGCCCAGTTCGGTGGAGAACTCTCCCTGCTGGAGGAAGGGTTTCAGTTGCCAGCCGGCGTAGTCGGTGTAGGCGACCGCGCGCGGAAACCACTGCGCGGCGATGTAAATGCGCTGGCCATCCGCCAGTGTTTCGTAGCCACTGCGGGCCACGGTGGCCTGCTTGTCGGTCAGCGGCAGGCTCCAGGTCATGGCGAGGCTGACTTTATCTCCGCTTTGCAGCGGTTGCGGCAACCGCACCTGCAGCAGGGTATTTTTCACCCGCCATTGCAGCGGCCTGCCAGTGGCGGTCGTTACCGATTCCACGCTGAAGCCGGTGGCGGTTTCGCTTCTGGCGAGGGCGATTCTGGAGGCTTTGGTGGGGTGGTTGACCCCCGGAGTGGTGGCCCGCTGGTTGCCGGCCAGCAGTCGGTAACCGGCTCGGCTTCCGGGTTTCAGGGCGTCGTGGTCGAGAGCGAAATACAGGGTGTCGAGGGCGTCCGGTGAGCGGTTGTGGTAGCGCAGTAGTGCGCTGGCTTGCAGTCGCCCGCGGGCCGGCAGCAGCTCAACGTCGATATCGTAATCGACCCGCTGTTGCCAATAGTTGGCTGCCGGCGCGCCGCTGGCACTGCGAAAAGCGCCGAGGCCCAGCTCGGCCTGGGTAAGGCGGGCAAACGGGTCTGCGTTCGCCATTGTCTGCGCGCTGGTGCCGCTGCCAAACAGGGAGAAGGCAGCGGCGATGCCGCAAAGCCGGCCAAGTAGACGAAGACCGCTCACAGGCTTGCCGGGGCTGGCGCGGTGGCCGGCTCTCCGCTCCGGGTTTCGGTCATCAGGGCCATTGCCAGCGCGGCAATCACGCTGGCGATACCCAGTGTCAGTACGCCGGTGTATCCGAAGGGCTGGATCAGGCTGGCCGCCAGCGGTGGGCCGATAATCTCCCCCACCTTGAAAGCGCTGGCGCAGAGCACGATAAAACGGCCACTGTCGTCGACGCGGTTGAACTGATCCATTAACAGGGGAATGGTGAAGCTCCAGAAAAACTGGAACACAACCGACGTAAGGGCATAAAGAAGGTAGGCGTCGCCACTGTGCTGGCCGATCAGCACTGACATGGTGCCCACCTGTACGGCAATGGAGGCAGTGAGGGTCAATGCCCGACCGATGCGCTTTGCGATCAGTGGGGTTGCCAGTGAACCAAGCCCGCTGATGGCGAAGCCGATACCGAGCAGGTCGCCGACCTCCGCGCCCGACAGCCCCATGTCGATACCGATTCTCTCCAGATACGCCCACACGGCCGAAACGCCGCAGTAATAGATCACGGTGGTGGCGAATACCAGCAGTGATCTGCCGGTGAGCAGGCTGAAAATACCGGCAGCGTTATCGGACTCACTGTTTCGCTGTGAGCGGGGGAAGGTGATGGCGCAGAGCAAAAGGGTGATGGCCAGCCAGCCGTTCAAATAGTGGAAGAAGCCGTTCACCTGCCACCATTCCATAAGCCGCGGCACCGCAAAGAAACCGATGGTGCCGAAGGTCACCTGTGCGGTGACCATCATGCCAAACGCCAGTGGCGGGCGCCGGTGGTCCCCCAGTCCCGCCAGCGCCACCGCATAGGCTGCGCCACAGCCGAGGCCGGCGAGGATGCGCAGCCCCATCAGCTGAGCAAAGTCAGTGGTGCCCAGGCTGAGCAGGTTGCCGATCAGGAATACGCTGAGGCCGATGAGCGTCACCGGTTTCCAGGCTACCCGGCGCACCCAGAAAAGAGCTGATGCCGAGCTGGCAAAGATGCCGATCACATCCGCTGCCGCCAGCCATCCGATTTGGGTCTCAGAGAACAGCCCCTGGTCACTGAGGCCGCCAACCCATAGCGGCAGCAGGGTAAGCACGGCGGCGCCCATCATGGAAACCATCAGGAGACTGGCGAGATTGGTCCAGCGGTCGGGGGTCGGCTGCATGGCAAATGTCTTCGTTATTATTGGCTTCGGGGCAGTTTAAGCCTTTGCCTGCGGTAATCGAGATACCGCCAATCGGCGCTGGCGATAGATCCCAGCGATAGATCCCGGCGGCAAATTGCCCGCAATATTCATGACTGCCCGATGAAATGTGCGCCAGTTCGGCCCCAGGGTCAAATCCACGATGAATATTAAAGCTAAAAAATTCTTGACGGTCCATGAGTGGGCGAATATTTTATTCGCGTGTTTGTTGACGGTATCCCCCGGTGGTGGATTGAGTTGGCGCGGTGAGCGGCTGTGAGGCGATCTCGCGGCGCCTTGCTTTTGCCTGCGCTGCTTCTCTCCGGCCTGCGGGGTCTCTCAGCTGCTGGAGCACTTTTCGCCAGTTGCGGAGCCTGGCATTTCCTGGTGCCCCTCGTCGATGCGCAGTGCATGTCGCTTTGAGGGCGCTGGGCGGTGGAGGTTGGCTGAGGGTTGAGGCTTGAGGCTTGAGGCTTGAGGGTCGGGCGTTAGGAGTTAAGGCTGCGTCGCGGGTATCGCTTGATGCCTGGGGGTGACGCCTTTGGATAGAGTTCCCACCGAGAAGGCTGGGGCAAAGAGTTGCCCCGTGATCTTCTCTGCACTATTTGCCGGCACACTGTGCCGGCTTTTTTTTACCGCGCATTTACACTTTTATTCTGTGTTGTTGGCTCTGATTGAATAATGTATTCTTGTGCCAATGACCCTGCCAATGTTGTGAGTTTGAGGGGAGGTTGGCTTCTTACCGGTAGTCATTTTTCCCGATGGGTTAATGGAGCGATTGCATGAGAATAAGAACGATGTTGCCGGCGCTGCTGTTTGCGCTGGTGTTACCGGTCTGCGCGGATCAGCCGCAAGTGCCGGCAGCGGGTGGCGATGGCACTTTTATTTCCGATGTGCCGGGGGTGCGGGAAGAGATGCTCTCCCCGTCTTTCTGGATTTCCCGCCTGCAGCAGGACTCGGTGCGCCTAGACCGGAAAGCGATCCGGCAGTTCAACGCAGTGAATTTCGCCCGGGGTGAATATCTTCATCCTCTCAGTCAGTTCCCGCAGTCGCTTCCCCGGCAGCGCGTGCTTGAGCTGCTCGACGGCATCAGCCGTCCGGCATCGGCGCCCCGCTATCACGTGAACGGCAGCCTGGTATCGGATGACGATTACCGGCAGTGGGAGGCCGCGGTGCAGCGGGACCGCCTGCCCGCGCAGATAAAGGTTAAGTGGGGGCTTGCTGTTCAGCGTGCAAGTATGCGCAGCTATCCCACCGATACCCGCATCTATAAGCACCCCGACGATACCGATCTGGATCGCCTGCAGGAAACCGGCGTCTTCCCCGGCCAGCGCCTGGCGCTGTTGCATGAAAGCGCCGACGGCAAATGGTGGTTTGCGCTGAATTATCACTACGCCGCCTGGGTGCCCAAGTCCGCCGTGGCGGTGGGCGAGCGCGCGGTGATCGAACGCTGGCACGCCGCTGGGCCGCGGCTCACGGTTACAGGCTCGCAGGTGCGCACCAACTACAACCCGGTCGATCCCCGCACTTCCGAAGTCGTGCTGGATATGGGGGTCACTCTGCCGCTGCTGACGGCGGGCGAAGTGGGTCACAGCATCAACGGCCAGAATCCTTATGCTAGCTATGTGGTGAATTTACCGGTGCGCGACGAGGATGGCGCACTGGAATTCGCTCCCACCCTGATCGCCCGCAGCCGCGACGTCAGTGTCGGCTCATTGGAATATCGCCCGGCGCTGGTTTTGCAGCAGGCTTTCAAGTTTCTCGGTGAACGCTATGGCTGGGGGCACGACTATAACGGCCGCGACTGCACGGGTTTTGTCGGTGAGGTTTACAAATCCTTTGGCATTTTCATGCCGCGCAATTCCGGCCAGCAGGGGCGCAGTGCCTTTGCGCCGACGCGCCGCCTCGATGATGCCAGTCGCGAGCAGAAGCTGAGCGCGCTGGAGGAGCTGCAGGTGGGTGACCTCATCTACATCCCGGGCCATGTGATGATGTTTATCGGGCACGTGGATGGTGAGCCCTACGTGATACACGATGTTACCGGCCTGAGCTATAAAGATGGCCAGGGCGATTTTTATAAAGGAACACTGTCAGGCGTCTCCGTTACCCCGCTGACGCCTCTCTGGCTCGGTCGGAGCCAGGATTTTGTTGACAGTATCTACGCAATAAAAACCATTATTTGATCGGTACTTCCATGAAAATTGTTGACGTGAAGCTTGGCATGCTGAGAGTGCCGTTGATCACTCCCTTCAAGACGGCGCTGCGCACTGTGGAGTGCGTGGAGGATGTGGTGGTGATGCTGGAGACAGACACCGGCCATATCGGCTACGGCAATGCGCCGGCCACTGCGGTCATTACCGGCGATACCCACGGTTCTGTGATCGAGGCGGTGCGCACGGTGTTTACCCCGCTGCTGCTGAACCGCGATGTCGCTGACCTGAACCGCCTTACCCGTGAAATCGGCGGGGCGATGATCAATAACACCAGCGCCAAGGCGGCGGTGGAGATCGCGCTTTACGACCTCTTTGCACAGAGCTATAAAACCCCGCTCTATCGCATCCTCGGTGGTGGTGAAAACAGCCTGACAACCGATATTACGATCAGTGTCGATTACATCGACAAAATGGTGGCGGATGCGGAGCGCGCGGTGGAGCGCGGCTTTGAAATTCTGAAGCTTAAAGTGGGCAAGGATATTCGCCTGGATATTGAGCGCATCAAAGCGGTGTACGCGGCGGTGAAGGGTCGCGCTCTGCTGCGCCTGGATGCCAACCAGGGCTGGAGCCCCAAGCAGGCGGTGCTGGCCATTCGCAGCCTTGAAGATGCCGGGGTCGTGCTGGAGCTGGTGGAGCAGCCGGTGAAGGCCAATAACCTAGAGGGCATGCGTTACATTTCCGAGCGGGTGAAAACCCCCATCATGGCTGATGAGAGTATTTTTGGCCCGCTGGAGGTGATGGATGTAATCGAGCGTCAGGCGGCGGAAATCATCAATATCAAACTGATGAAGACCGGTGGTATTTCCGGTGCGCTCAAAATCGCCGACCTGGCCGGCCTGTATGATCTGGATTGCATGGTGGGCTGCATGCTGGAGACCAGCATCGGCGTTTCCGCAGCTGCGCACGTGGCCGCGGCCAAGTCTCCGGTGGTGTCCAAGCTCGACCTGGATGTGCCGTCCCTGTGCCAGCATGACCCGGTAATTGGTGGCGCAACCTATAAGGATGCGGATATTATTCTGAATGAAACCCCGGGATTGGGTATTAAAAAAATTGAAGGACTGGAGTTACTGGTGTAATAGCTTCATGTTCAGCTTCAGGCGGAGCCCCAAAGCATGACATGTCTTTTGAAGATGCGCGCAATGCGCGATCAGATGTCGGTTAATGAGCGCAAGCTCGCTGAATTTATTCTCGAAAATACCAAACTGCTGCGTGACTATTCCTCGCAGCAGCTGGCGGATGTGGTGGGTGTCAGCCAGTCGAGTGTGGTGAAGTTCTCACAGAAGCTGGGCTACAAGGGGTATCCGAGTCTCAAGCTGGCTGTGTATGAAACCTATGCCGAGGCGGCCCGCGCCCAGTCAGGGCATGGCGAGGGAGAGGGGGGCTTTTTCCGGCCCGATAACCCCCTTAGCAAGCTGGGGCAGAAAAAGCTCGAGGTATTGGAGAATACCGCCGGTATCAATGAGGCCGAGCATCTCGCCGCGGCAATCGCGGCGATTCGCGGTGCGCGCTGTATTCAGGTTTCTGCCTGCTCGGGCTCCGTGGCCGTGGCGAAATACCTCACTTACCAGTTGCTGGAACTCGGTTGCTGGGCGGTGTTTGTAGAGGGCAGCCAGGTTCAGCAGCGCATTGCCGGCTCTCTGGGCGGGGAAGACCTGCTGTGCATCATCTGTGATTTCGGTGGTGAGGAGTCTCTGGTCGAGGTGGCGAATCATGCCCGTGAGCAGGGGGTCAAGGTGCTGAGCCTGACCCGCTACAACTACAATGCGGCCAGCATTCACTCTGATATTCGCCTTTTTGTCGTGCCCGCGGATGAAGACGAGCAGATGCAGAGGCTGCTGTTTCGCTCCGGCCAGTTGCACCTGGTTGAGGGGCTGGTGAGCGGCCTGCTGTCACAGGAAGCCTGATCCTATCTGGCGTTTTTGCTCTTCGCCGTAAGCGTTTGCGGCAATCCCAAGCGTAAAAAAGGCCGAAGTCCCGATGGGGCTTCGGCCTTTTTTGTCGCTGCTTTTCAACTGTTTTTCAGCTGATTACTGCCGCTGGGGCAGGTTGCCGGTCCTAGTCGAGGATTTCCCATTCGAGGCTGTAGTCCCACTGATCGAAATACAGGTTGCCGCCGCTCCATTCCACTTCGCCGCGCTGTGAGTCGACCGTTTCGGAGCGGAAGTGCTCTTTGGCCGGCTCGAAGGGTTGGCTGTAATCCGTATTGAAGATCAGGCGGTAGGCATCGATGCCGCCGAGGTAAAACCAGGTTTCGCTGTCGCTGATGCCGGCAAGCTTGCCGTGGGTTACATCCATGGGCAGCCAGCCGTAGGGCTCCAGGTAGAACTCGCCCCAGTCGTGCATGGTGTCGAAGCCGGACGGGGAAAACTCCCAGCCGGATTGCCAGCGCGCGGGGATACCGTTCATGCGCATCAGGGTTATCAGCAGCAGCGTCTGCTGTCCGCAATCCGCATGGCCGGCTTTCGCCGCATATTCGCTGATATTGCGGATGGTGGAGTACTCCCGTGCGCCCGCCCAGGGAATGCTGTCCACATAGGCGAAGAGCTTCTGCGCGATGCGGTAGGGGTTGCTTTCATCACCGACAATCTGTTCAGACAGTTTGCGCAGGTAGGGTGTGAACTGCACATGGGGTGGGCGCTCCTGCAGGTGGGGCGCCAGGGCTTCATTGGGGGCGGGCGCCTGTACCCGCTCCGGCTCGATCGCGGTGGACCTGCCAAGGCTGTCGAACTCATAGCTCACGGCAAACTCCACCGGTCTGCCGGCTTCCGCCTGCTTTTCAAAATAGATGGTGCGCTGCGGCTGAGTTTCCGCTGCCAGCACATATTGCTCCGGTGAGGAGGCGAGCAGGGAGATATTTTCCTGGCGCCCCAAAACCGGCTTGGGGAAGGGCAGCCAGGCGCGCACTGTCTCGCCGGCGGGCACCGCGTCCGGGTCTACGGTCAGTGCGTAGCTGATGCGAATGCGCTTGCGCACCGGTCCGTCCGCCATGGAGACGTCCCGGTGATGCTGGTGCAGGGTGTAGAGTGGCGCTTTCTCGCTAAAGCGGCGGTAGCCGTCGGTGCGGGCGGCAGCATCATCGGATATATGCACCAGGTTGTAGGCGGTTTTGCGGAAGAAACGCCGCTCACCATCGATCACCTTGGACTCAAGCAGGCCGGCCTTGTCCCACTGTGTTAGGTCGGATTCCGTGGCGTCGGGTATGTAGCGCTGAATCGACTGCAGGAGTTGGTCGCGGCTCAGGGTGAATTCCATTTCAATACGGCGCATACGCTCCGCCTCGAACTTAAGCGACGGATGCTCCTGTTTCAGTCGGTCTTCTTGCAGCAGGCGCTGAATATGCTGGCGGGCGTCGGTGTAGTGGCCGTCGTCGACCATATTCTGCACATCCTGCAGTGATTCGGGGGTTTCGGGGGTGCTGGGAGTGCAGGCACCGAGCGAGGAGAAAGCAACCGCGACGGAAAGCAGTAGCGTGAGTCTGCAGGGAAGTTTGGGTGGTGACACGGTGTGCTCCTTCTTATTGAAGAGTTCGAAATTCAGCTTAACGGAATAAATTATATTTACAGCTATTTTATGAGTTGATAAATTATTCTACTGTGTGTTGGTCGTCAAGGACGGCGGGCACCTGTGCGGATGCTTTGTCCTTGGGGCCTTTTTGTGTTCGCAGCGGTTTACTGGCAGAGGTACCACAATGAGAATAAAAAAATTCACCCGCAGGCTGGCCACCCGAGCCACTGCGGCCGCAGCGGCAGTGCTACTGGCCGCCTGCAGCGATTCCCCCCCCTCTTCAAGCGAGATCGAGGCTCTGGTCGAGCGGGTGCTCGAGCAGGAGCAGGTACCCGGTGCGGCCGTGGGGGTCTGGCATCGCGGTGAACCTGTGCTGTTGCGCGGCTTTGGTGTCACCAATGTGCAGAGCCCGCGCCCGGTCGACAGCGAAACCCTGTTCAAGCTGGCATCCACCACCAAAGCCTTTACCACCGCTGCGCTGGCGCTGCTGGTGGAAGAGGGCAAGCTGGAGTGGGACGGCCGGGTGGTGGACTACCTGCCCGGGTTCAAGTTGGGCGACCCCTGGATTACCGCCGAATTCCAGGTTGTCGATCTGCTGACGCACCGCTCCGGCCTCGGCGCCGGCGCCGGCGACCTGATGCTGTGGCCGCAACCGAACTCCTTTAGCCGCACGGATGTCCTGTCCGGGCTGGAATACCTACCCATCACTAAAAGTTTCCGCGCCGATTACGCCTACGACAACCTGCTTTACATCGTCGCCGGTGAATTGATCGCGGCGGTGTCCGGGCAGAGTTATGAGGACTTTGTCCAGACCCGCCTGCTGAAGGCGCTCGGCCTCGACAACTGTTACGCCGGGCCGGTGCCGCGGTCTGCGCGGGACAACCTGGCCGACCCGCACCGTCTCGAAGCTGAGGGGCTGGTGGTGGATACGCCCAACCTGGCCGGTGACGACCCCATAGTGCTCGCCGCCGCCGGCGGTATGCACTGCAGTGCCGGCGATATGCTGACCTGGCTGCGCACGCTGCTGGCGGGGGGAGTTTCGCCCTCCGGTGAGCGCCTGCTGAGCGAGGAAACCCGCAATCACCTGTGGCGGCCGGTCACGCTGATGCCGTTTTCCGAGTCGCGCTCGGAGAGGGATGCGGGTCACTTTTATGCCTATGCCCTGGGTTGGCGTGTGCAGGACATGCACGGCAAGCGGGTGATTCACCACACCGGATCGCTCTCCGGCATGTACGCCTGGGCGGCGCTGGTGCCGGAGGAGGAGCTGGCGATTGTGGTGCTGATGAACCGCAGCGCAGGCGTTGCCCGCCAGTCCCTGATCTATGGCCTGCTCAAGCCCTACCTGGGCGCCGATGAGCGCGACTGGCTGGCGTACTTCCAGGATTTATATGGCGGTGCCGCAGAGCCTTTTGAACCGGAGTTGTTGCCGGCCCCGGAGAGCATGGCGGACATCGCCGACAGCGAGGTGATCGGCAGTTATCGCGACCCCTGGTTTGGCACTATCGAAATTGCCCGGGGGGATGAGGGGCTGCGCTGGCGATCCCTCAAGTCGCCGCGTCTTACTGGCACCATGCAGGCCGCTGCCCCGGGCGTATGGAGCGTGAAGTGGGATGATCGCAGCCTCGATGCCGACGCGTGGATGCGGGCGGAGCGCGATGAGTCCGGCAGGCTGATGCTGACACTGGTGCCGCAGTCCCGCGGTGTGGATTTTAGTTACGATTTTCAGGACCTGCGCTTTGAGCGTGTGACTGAAGACGGTTGAGCTTAGGTGTAAGGAGATTCTCCCGTGGAAAGAAGAACGCTAATCAAATCCCTGGTGGCGGCGCCGCTGCTTGGTGGCCTCGCCGCCGCCGGCAGCAGCGCCGGCGCTGCACCCTCAACCGGCGAGCTGCTGCGGCCGGCGCGCTTGCGTAAAGGCATGACCGTGGGGCTGGTCACGCCGGCCAGTAATGTCTGGGAAGACGAGGATGTCCGCTTTGCCGGCGACGTGGTCAAGTCCCTCGGCTTCAAGGTGAAGGAGGGGGCCAACCTCTACCAGCGCTCCCAGTACCTGGCAGGCCCGGACGCGGCCCGCGCGGACGACTTCAACCGCATGTTCGCAGACCCGGAGGTGGACGCGGTTTTCTGTCTGCGCGGCGGTTACGGCACCCCGCGTATTCTGCCGATGCTGGACTACGCAACCATCCGCAAGAATCCCAAGGTGCTGCTGGGTTACAGCGATATCACCGCGCTGCTCAACGCCATTTACCAGCGCTGCGGCCTGATTACCTTCCACGGCCCGATCGCTGCGCAGAACTTTACCGATTACACGCTGGAAGAGTTTTCGCGGGTGCTGGTGCATGGAGAATCTCCGACGCGTCTGGGCGAGGCCCCTGCCTTTGAGGGTGGCCCCGGCCGGGTGGAGCGTCACAACCGACTCACCACCTTCCGTGGCGGTCGTGCCCGCGGGCGGCTGATCGGTGGCAACCTGAGCCTGATCTGCACCTTGCTGGGCACCCCCTATGAGCCCGACTTCCGCGGCAAGATTCTGTTTCTGGAAGATGTGGGCGAGGCCCCATACCGCATCGATCGCATGCTGACTCAGCTGTGGTTGGCGGGCAAGCTGGATGAGGTGGCCGGAATCGCCTTTGGCAAGTTCACCGAAGCGGAGACCAGCGGCAATACCTTCAGCGTCGAGCACGTGTTGCGCGAGCGCTGCGCTGGACTGGAGGTGCCGGTGGTGCGCGGCCTGATGATCGGCCATGTGGATGATCAGACCGTGGTTCCGGTTGGCGCCATGGCCGAGCTGGACGGCGACGCCGGCACCCTGATTCTGCAGGAACCTGTGGTGAGCTGAGGCGTGATGCCACCCCGCCCGTTGCCACAAGCCGGAAGCGGTTATCGGTTGCGGCGATGAAAGCTGTTTCGGCAGGCCCCCGCGGGCCTGTCAGCATATGAAAAACAATAATCAAATGATGCTGTATGACTGAATTATCCTGGATTACCCTGCTGCCTCCCTTCCTCGCCATTGGTCTGGCGCTTTTTACCCGACAGGTCTACCTGGCATTGTTTGCCGGAATCTGGCTTGGTTATTTTTTGCTCAATCAGTCCGGTTTTTTCCCCTCTCTCGCCGAGGCTTTGGATGCGGTGATTGGCGTACTGGCCAGCCCGGGGGATGCGCGGGTGGTGGTTTTTACCCTGGTGATTGGTGCTTTTATCATCACTTTGGAGCGCAGTGGCGCGGTCAGCGGCTTTGTGCGCTTTCTCGAGCGCAGCCGCTGGGTGACCAACGGCAAACGGGCCCAGTGGATGGCCTGGCTGGTGGGTATTGTGATTTTTATTGAGTCCAATATCACCGTGCTTGTTGCCGGTACTGTTTCGCGCCCGTTGTTTGATCGTTTCCGGATTGCGCGGGAAAAACTCGCCTATATTATCGACTCCACTTCGGCGCCCATCTGTATGCTGATTCCGCTGAACGCCTGGGGCGCGTTTAATCTGGGGCTGCTCGACGGGCTCGGGGTGGAGGAGCCTCTCAAGGTGCTGCTCGCGAGTATTCCATTGAATCTCTACGCCATTACCGCGGTTGCCCTGACGGCCTACACCATCACCCGCAACTACAACCCGGGCCCGATGGCCAAGGCCGAGGCCCGCACCCACAGTGGCGAGGTAGACGGTATTGATATTGCCGCCTCCACCGGTGAGGCCAAACATATTAAGCCGCGGCTGATGAACATGCTGCTGCCGGTGCTGACGCTGATTGTGGCGATGCCGGTGGGATTGTGGATTACCGGTGATGGTGAAATTTTCGCCGGTTCCGGTTCCACCTCGGTTCTGTGGGCCTCTGTTGCGGCGTTGGCGGTGATCTCGCTGTTGGTCATTTTCCAGCGCAGCATGACCCTCGACGAGTTGAGCCACACCTGGATGGAAGGGGCGGGGCGCATGTTGCCGCTGGCGGTGATCCTGGTGCTGGCGCTGGCTCTGGGCGCGGTTTCCAAGACCCTCGGCACCGGCGCCTATGTGGCCGGTATGGTGGGCGATGCAATTCCCGTGGCTTTGCTGCCGCTGGTGATTTTTCTGGTTGCCGCTGTAATCGCTTTCTCGGTGGGCTCCAGCTGGGGGACATTTTCCATCATGCTTCCCATCGCCATTCCGGTGGCGGCGGCGCTGGGTGCCGAGCCGACCTTGTTTGTGGCGGCGGTGCTTTCCGGTGGCATTTTTGGTGACCATGCCTCCCCCATATCGGATACCACCATTGTTTCCTCGCTTGCGTCGGGGACCGAACATATTGAACACGTGCGAACCCAGTTGCCCTACGCCTTGATAGCCGGTGGCATCAGCGCGGCGGGGTTTGTCGCCCTGGGTTTACTACTGCTGTAATTTATGAGAGCGCAGATGACTGAATGTAAGATTGTGCTGGTTACCGCGGAGCCCCGTTTTGGCGCCCGCTGGGTATCTGAGCTGGGCCATGTTGCCGAGAGCGACCACGACTCGCCGGTGAAGCTGTCTTTCAGCCACACGCTGGTGGAAGACCTGGAGGTTTTTCTCGCCCGTGGTGATACGCAGATTGTCGCGCTCGATGACGCCAGTCTGGGCAGCGACACCCTGACTGCCGCCTACACCACGCTGCGCAGCTGGCGGGCTGAAATCGATTGCGTGCTGCTCACCAGCGGCAGCTCCGCTGCCGCCGAGCGCAGTTACGAGAGCGTTATCTCCCGCAGTGAATCCAACTACGGCGTGGTCTACCGCACCTTGCGCCGCATACTGCTGGAACGGATCGCCACCCCATTTGCCGACGCCCTGCGGGAGTACGTTTACGCGGCCCGGGACTCCTGGCATACGCCGGGGCACTCCAGCGGCGACAGCCTGAGCACCAGCCCCTGGGTGGTGGATTTCTACCGCTTTATGGGTGAGCATATTTTCAGCACCGACCTGTCCGTGAGCGTGAAGATGCTCGATTCCCTGATGGACCCCATCAGTGTGATTCGCCAGGCCCAGCAGCTGACCGCCAAGACCTTCGGCGCCGCGCACAGTTATTTCGTCACCAACGGCACTTCCACCTCCAACAAGATTGTGCTGCAGCACCTGCTGCGCAGTGGTGATCGGGCAATTGTCGATCGCAACTGCCATAAGTCCGTGCACCACGCGATGATTATGAGTGGCGCCTTGCCGGTATACCTGGAGTCATCGGTCAATCAGCGCTACGGCATTTACGGACCGGTATCCAAGGCGAAAATCTTCGAGGCCATCGACCGCAACCCCAGCGCCCGGCTGCTGGTGCTGACCTCCTGTACCTACGACGGCCTGCGCTATGACCTCAAGCCGATTATCGACTATGCCCACGAGCACGGTATCTATGTGCTGATCGATGAGGCCTGGTATGCCCACGGGCGTTTCCACCCGCAGCTGCGTCCCACCGCCATCGAGTGCGGCGCCGACTTCGTGACCCAGTCCACTCACAAGATGCTGTCGGCTCTTTCCCAGGCCAGCATGATTCATGTGGGGGAGGGGGTTGAGGCCTTTGATGCGGCGGGTTTCCGTGAAGACATCAATATGCACACCTCCACCAGCCCGCAGTACGGCATGATCGCCAGCCTGGATGTGGCGCGCAAGCAGATGAGTATCGAGGGTTTCGAGGTATTGAGCCGCACCCTGGCGTTTGCCGACGATCTTCGCCAGTTCGTCAACGAGTCCACCCGCTTTGTCAGCCTCACTGTTGAGGATCTCTGCAGTGAGGAGGTGGCCGGCGACGGTATCCTGCTCGACCCCACCAAGGTGACCATCGATGTGGGCTGCGCTGGAGTTTCTGCCCCCCAGGCCCAGCAGATGCTGTTCAACCAGTACGGCATTCAGGTGGAGAAAAATACCCACAACACCCTGTCTTTCCTCGTTACCATCGGCACCACGGAGAGCAAGATCCTGCGTCTCAAGGAGGCGCTGCGGCGCTTGTCCGAGGGCGGTGTCGAGACCGGCTCTGCTGAGAACGGCCAGTCTTTGCCGCCGCTCAGCGAAATTCGCGTACTGCCTCGGGCCGCTTACTTCGCCCGCGGAGAAAAACTGCCCCTGACTGGCAGCGGGGAAATGAGCCTGGTCGGGCGCATTGCCTGTGATGAGGTGGTGCCATACCCGCCGGGTATCCCCCTGCTGGTGCCGGGCCAGGAGGTGAGCGCTGAAATTCTCGCCGCGATTCGCTCCTATGTGGAGGATCGCGAGGATCTGGAGATGCACGGGTTGCGTAAGGTGAATGGCGCCCCGGCAATCCGCGTCATGTGCCCGCAAGAGGTGGAAGCGGGCGTGCGGGAACTGGAAGCCCTGTGATGGGCTTCCGTCTCTTATAAAAAGAACATTTTTTAGTATCACGCAGCTGCCGAGGGGATAGGGCAATGCATTCGGAAAAAGTCCGGCTACTGATGTTGTCGCTGCTGCTGTTGAGCGGCTGTGCCGGTGAGGAAAGCACCAAGGCGCCGGTGCCAATGGAATCCGTCGCCGCGCCGAGTATTCGCGTGGATATGAAATACTTCAGCGGTGACAACCTGGTGGGCGAGCCCCTCGACGGCTATGAGTCCAATCGCTGCCTGCTGGCCCCGGAGGCGGCCCGCGCGCTGATGGCCGTGGCCGAGGATCTGTCGACCCAGGGGCTGGGGCTTGAGGTGTTCGATTGCTATCGCCCACAGAGGGCGGTCAATCATTTCGTGCGCTGGGCGGCAGAGCCGGAAGATTTTTCCACCAAGCCGGATTTTTATCCCCGCGAAGAGAAATCACAGATGTTTGAGCGGGGTTATATTGCCGAGCGCTCCGGCCACAGCCGCGGTGCCACCGTGGATCTGGGGCTCTTCCGCCTCGAGAGCGGCGCCTCTCTCGATATGGGCACCAGTTTCGATTTTATGGATGAGCGCTCCGCCACCGAGTTTCCACTGGAGAATGTTCAGGCGCAACAGAACCGCCTGCTCCTGCGCGAAGCGATGGAGTCGCGGGGTTTTGTCAACTATACGCAGGAATGGTGGCACTACACCTTCAAGCCGGAGCCCTGGCCCGAACAGTATTTCGATTTTCCGGTGCGTTAGGCCCCGGAGCGCCATTTAAAAATTGCTAAAAAAGACAGCGCTATCATGAAGGCATTTTCTTTTCGCCGCTCTTTCTCACCGCGCAGTGCAGTGTTGCTGCTGATACTCGGCCTGCTATCGGTTGCCGGTTGCAGTAAGGATCAACCGCTGCCGGCCATGCTGAACGGCGCGGAGCAGCCCGAGCGCTATCTGCCGCTGCTCGGTGAGCAGCGGGTGGGGCTGGTGGTCAACCAGACATCGCAGGTGGGCCAGCAGCACCTGGTGGACTTCCTGCGTGCCGAGGGCGTTGAAATCGCGCGAATTTTCGCCCTGGAACATGGCATCCGCGGTGATGTGGAGAACGGCGGCAAGGTGGCGGATGGCGTTGATGGCCCCACGGGGCTGCCGATCGTTTCCCTGTATGGTGGCCAGTACGCGCCCTCGCGGGAGAGTGTGGCCGACCTGGACTGGCTGCTGTTCGATATTCAGGATGTGGGGGTGCGCTTTTATACCTACATCAGTTCCCTGCATTACCTGATGCAGGCCTGCGCCGACTTCGATGTGCCGCTGATGGTTCTGGATAGGCCCAACCCCAACGGTGACTATATCGATGGGCCTGTGCTGGAGGCGGAATTTCGCAGCTTCATCGGCATGCACCCGATTCCCCTAGTGCACGGCATGACCGTGGGCGAACTGGCACAGATGATTAACGGCGAGGGCTGGCTGGACGGCGGCGCTCACTGTGACCTCACCGTGATGCCGGTGGCCAATTACCGCAAGAGCGATGCCTATTCTTTGCCGGTCAAGCCATCGCCGAACCTGCCCAATGATCTGTCCATCCGCCTCTACCCGTCGCTGGGGCTGTTCGAAGGCACCACCGTCAGCATCGGGCGCGGTACCGCTTTCCCGTTTCAGGTGGTGGGGCATCCGGCGGATAGCGACGGCAAATTCCAGTTCACGCCGCAGCCGATTGCCGGTGCCAGTGAAAACCCCAAGCATCGCGGGACTCTGGTAACGGGGGATGATCTGCGCACAAAGGATGCGCGGCCGCGTTTTTCTCTGCAACCACTGTTGGACTGGGGTACGCGCACCGGTGAACCGCTGGAGGAATTTTTCTCCCGCGCCGGCTTCTTCGACAAGCTGGCCGGTACGGACAAGCTGCGCAAGGCCATTTTGGCCGGGCAGGGCGAAGAGCAAATTCGCCACAGCTGGAGCGAGAGGCACCAGCAGTTCAGAGAACAGCGCAAGCCCTACCTTCTGTATCCGGAGAACTGAACGTGCTGCGCGCCCACAGCGAGCATATTCTCGCACTCAACCCCGAGGGCCGGCTGATGTCGGTGGACCTGCTGCGGGGGCTGGCCATCGCCGCCATGGTGCTGGTCAACAACCCCGGCAGCTGGTCCTATGTTTACGCCCCCATGGCCCATGCCGAGTGGCACGGGTGGACGCCGACGGATGTGATTTTCCCGCTGTTTCTGTTTGTGGTGGGGATGTCGATAGTGCTGGCCAACGGGCGCCGTGAAACTTTTCCCCGGGTGGCTTGGCCACAGTGGTCGCGGGCGCTCAAGCTGTATGGCCTGGGGCTTTTTCTCGCGGTCTTTTATTACAATTTTCGCGACCCGGGGTACGACTGGTTTGCGGACCGTCTCGCCGGCGTCCGCTTTCTCGGGGTACTGCAGCGAATCGCGCTGGTGTACATCCTCTGCTGCTACCTGGTGTCCTGGCTGTCCACACGCGGTCTGATCGTCGCCGCGGCGCTGGGTATTCTGCTGCCCTGGTTGATGATGCTGTGGATTCCCTACAGTAGTGATAATGGCGAGGTGTTCCGTGGCCAGCTGCTGTTCGGCAACCACTTTTCCGCCTGGCTGGACCAGTGGCTGCTGGGCCGCGAGCATGTTTATTACCGCACTGCCGAGCCCTTTGCATTCGATCCCGAAGGGGTGCTGACAACCCTGCCCGCTGTCTCCACCTGTCTGCTGGGGGTGCTGGCGGCGCTGGCCTGGAAATCCTCTGACGGCTCAGCAGCTGCGCGCATAAAACTGTGCCGGTGCTGGCTGGCTGCCGGTGCCATTCTTTTGCTCGCCGGCCAGCTGCTGCATCCCTGGGTGCCCATCAACAAGGCACTCTGGTCGCCGACGTTTGTACTGGTCAGCGCCGGCGTCTCCCTGTTGCTGCTGGCTACACTGTTTTATCTCGTGGATATCCGCCGTATGCGAGCGCCGCTGGCGCCACTGCTGGTCTTTGGTGTCAACGCCATCGCCCTGTTTATGCTGGCGGGTGTTGTGGGCCGTTTGCTGATTATGATTCCGGTGGGGGAGATGAGCCTGAAGGGATGGCTGTTCAGCAATCTGTTCCAGCCGCTGTTCGGCAGCTACGGAGGATCACTGGCCTTCGCCATCAGCTGTCTGGCACTCTTCTATCTGGTGATGTGGCAGATGTACCGCCGCAGGATTATCTGGAAGGTATAGCCCATGTCAGCAGAAGCCCTGTTAAAGGAATTGCGCACCCAGTTACCGGCGCAGCGGCTGCTGACGCAGCGGGAGCAGATCGCCCCCTTCGAGTGCGATGCCCTATCTGTTTACTGTGCGCGACCGCAGGCGGTGGTGCTGGCGCAGTGTGAAGCGGATGTCATTGCGGTGGCCAGGGCCTGTCACCGCCACAGGGTACCGCTTGTTACCCGCGGTGCCGGCACCGGCCTCTCCGCCGGCGCCAAGCCGATCGAGTGCGGGGTACTGCTGGTTACCGCGGCGATGAACCGCATCCTTGAACTGGATAGCGAGGCCATGACCGCCCGGGTCGAGCCGGGAGCCGTCAACCTGCAGGTCTCCCGCGCCGCGGCGCCCATGGGACTCTATTACGCTCCCGATCCCTCCTCGCAGATCGCCTGCTCTATCGGCGGCAACGTGGCCGAGAATGCCGGCGGCGTGCACTGCCTCAAATACGGCGTCACGGTGCAGAATGTGGCGGCGCTCAGGGTAGTGACCAGCGAGGGGGAGTTGCTCACCATCGGCGGCCAGTGCCTGGCGCAACCCGGTTACGACCTGCTGGCGCTGATGCACGGTTCCGAGGGCTGTCTCGGTATCATTACCGAAGTGACGGTTAAGCTGACTCCGCTGCCCGCCACCACCCGAACCCTGATGGCGGACTTTGCCTGTGTGCGGGCCGCTTCCGATGCGGTCTCGGCCATCGTGCGCGCGGGCGTGATACCCGCCGCGCTGGAAATGATGGATGCACTGGCGATTTCCGCCACCGAGGCCTTCTGTCACGCCGGTTATGGGCTGGATGCGGCGGCGATTCTGATCATCGACCTGGACGGGCACCCGCGCGAAGTGGAAGCGGAGCTGGAGCTGGTCAAAGGGGTTCTGGGCCGCTCCGGTGCCACGCGGGTGCAGCTTGCCGCTGACGATGCCCAGCGCGCTCTGTGGTGGAAGGGGCGCAAGAGCGCCTTCCCCGCGATTGGCCGCCTGTCGCCGGATTATTACTGTATCGACGGCACCGTGCCCCGCCACCGCATTGGCGATGTGCTCGAGGCGATCCAGTCTTTCGCGCAGAACTATGAGCTGCGGGTGGCGAATGTTTTTCATGCGGGGGACGGCAACCTGCATCCCATCATCATGTTTGACGGCGGCGAGGACGGCGCGCTGGAGCGAGTGGAAAAACTGGCCGCGGATATCCTCGAATACTGTATTGCCGTGGGCGGCACCATTACCGGTGAGCACGGTGTGGGGCTGGAGAAGATCAATCAGATGGCTGTGCAGTTCAGCGATGCGGAGATCAGTCAGTTTATCGCCATCAAGCAAGCGCTGGACCCGCTCAATCTGCTCAACCCGGATAAGCAGATTCCCGAGCTGGCCCGCTGTCAGGAATACCGCGCCTTGAGAGGTTCCCATGGCTGATCTGCCCGCGGCACAGGACCGCAGCAGCGAGCTGCAGCAGCAGGTCCAGGCGGCTTTCGCCGTGCAGCATCCACTGGCTATCCAAGGCTCCGGCAGCCGGGCCGGGTTTGGACTGTCACCTTCAAGACAATATCTGCAACAGCAGCCGCTCGCTGTCGCCGCCCATCGCGGCGTGATCGATTACCAGCCGGACGAACTGGTGATCCGGGCGCGGGCGGGCACCCGTCTGGTGGAGCTGGAGCATTTACTCGCCAGCCACGGCCAGCGCTTTGCGGCGGATATCCCCGTCCCCTCGGCGGAGAGTACTCTCGGCGGCGCCGTCGCCAGTGGCTGGGATGGCCCGGGGCGCTCACTCGGGGTTTCCCTGCGCGATACGGTGCTCGGCTGCCGCCTGATCAACGGGCGCGGCGACATAGTGCATTTTGGTGGCCAGGTGATGAAGAACGTGGCCGGCTACGACCTGTCCCGCTTGCAGGTGGGCGCCCTCGGCACCCTGGGAGTGATTCTCGATGTGGCCCTGCGCCTGGCGCCATTGCCGGAAACACAGGTGAGCCGTTGTTTTGCTGTGCAGCCCGACGAGGTGGACTCCTGGTGGCGCCGCAGCAAGGAGCTGCGCCCGCTGCTCAGTGCCAGCTGTTACCACCGTGGCAGATTACAGCTGCGACTCAGCGGCCGCACGGCGGCGCTGGAGGATCTACTGCCGGCGCTGGGCGGCGAGGCTTCCGATTTCGACTGGCAGGCACTGCGCAACCTCCGCGGTGATTTCTTTAACGGGCGGCAACTGGCCTGCCTGTATGTGCCACCGCGCAGCCGGGTTGACATTGAACAGGGTGAAGTACTGCTGGACTGGGAGGGGGCGCGGCTCTGGGTGAAGGACGGCGATCACCAGCAATTGCAGCACACCGCCAAAGCCGCCAATGGCTTTCTGCGGGTGCTGCGTGGCGATGGGGCTGCGCCGCTGCTTCCCGCCGAGCATTGGCATCGTCGCCTCAGGGGGGCATTGGACCCCGCGGGCATCTTAAATCCGGCAATCTTCCGCGAACAGTTTACCGCCGCAGGAGGGCGCTGATGCAGGTCAGAATCGTCGACGACTTGTTGCACCCGGGGGAGGCCAAGCGCGCTGAAGCGGTGCTGAATGCCTGTGTGCACTGTGGATTTTGCACGGCCACCTGTCCCACTTATCTGCAGGGCGGCAATGAACTGGACAGCCCGCGCGGTCGCATTTACCTGATCAAGGAAATGTTCGAAACCGGCGAAGCTTCCGAGATCACCCGCACCCATCTGGATCGGTGCCTGACCTGCTTGAGCTGTGAAACTACCTGCCCGTCCGGGGTGGAATACCACAAGCTGGTGGCGCTGGGACGGGCCACCAGTGAGCGCCTAGCGCCCCGAAGCCTGGCGCAGAAAAGCCTGCGCTTTTTGCTGCGCAACCTGATGGTGACCCGGGGACTCTTTCCGGCGCTGATTGCCCTCGGCCGACCCTTTGCGGCGCTGCTGCCGGAAACCCTGCGGCGGGTTTATTTTCCCCGGCGCGACAGGCCCGCCGAGTCCCCCGCAGGCAGCCCGAGCGCAGAGCCGGCTGCTAAGACGGCAGTAGCGGCGACAGTTGAGCCGGCAGAACCGGCACCACTGCTGCCCGGCATCGAAGAGGGCAAAGCAGAGGGCAAAACAGAGGGCAAAGTCCTGCTGGTGCGCGGCTGTGTGCAGCCCTCGCTGCGCCCGCAGACCGACGCGGCCTTTGTGCGCATCCTGAAGGCGCTGGCAGTGCCTGTGGAGGAATCCGCGGCAGCGAACTGTTGCGGCGCCGCCAGCTTTCATACCAGCGGCGAAGAGCAGGCCCGGTCACTGGCGCGCACACAGGTGGATTATTGGTGGCAGCGCCTCAGTGAAGAGCCGCTGCGGGCAATCGTGTCCACTGCCAGCGGCTGTGGTGTGCATATCAAGGACTACGCCACAGTGCTGGCGGATGATCCCGAGTACTGTCAGCGGGCGGAGCAGATCGTCAGCCTCGTTCGCGATCCGGTCGAGGTGCTGGAGCAGGTATTTGACCAGCTGCAGGTGTTTGAGCAGGTAGCTGAGCAGGATTTAGAAAAGCACCGGCATTTAAAAAGGGGCCGGAATTTAGAGGCTGGCATAGAGCAGCAGCCCCAGGGAGCCACGGCTGCCGAATCCGCTAGCCGCTTTGTCTTTCACTGCCCCTGCACGCTGCAGCACGGGCAGGGGCTGAGCGGGCGTGTCGAGCAGCTGCTAGGCAGGCTCGGTTTCAAGCTGCCAGCGGTGGAGGATGCCCATCTCTGCTGCGGCTCTGCCGGCACCTATTCGGTGTTGCAGCCGTCCACCGCGCGGGCATTGCGGGCGGAAAAACTCGAGCGCCTGCAGGCTGGCAATCCAAAGGTCATTCTCACAGCGAATATCGGTTGCCAGCTGCACCTGCAGGGCGGCACCGAAACCCCGGTTCGCCACTGGCTGGAAGTTGTCGCTGATCTGCTGGAGGAGGGTGGCCGCAAAAATTCAGTTGCAAGCTAGTGGGCTTGTGGCGGGTTCAAGAGGTTTAAAGAGGGGCTTAAAGAGAGGCTTGAAATGAGGCGGCTGCAGATATTGCCCGCGCTGTGCTGGCCTCTGTGGGAATCAAGCAGCGGGGATTTAAAGCCGCCAACGGGCAATGAAATTCCCGTTGCTGTTTCCAGTCCTGTGATGGCTGTCGCCAGCATTGCAGTTTTCCGTCGTTAAACCCTGCAACCCTGCAACCCTGCAATCCGAGCGGTTGCACATGGGAATCCCTTCCCGCTGATCTGTGGCTCAGACCGGTGCTGCCTCAGCTTGCCAGTTCGGCTTGACCTGCTGTAACGCCGGTCGCAGGAAGCCATTGGCCCCTTGCAGGGCACGCTCGGCCGCGCCGCGGTCGAGACCGCTCAGGATCATCATGATGGCCAGCTTGGCGTTGTGGTCGCACTGCCCCAGCACCTGATCCGCCTCTTCCAGACTGGCTCCGGTCGCTTCCATCACGATGCGTCGAGTGCGGCCGATTAGTTTTGCGTTGGTTGCCTTCACGTCCACCATCAGGTTGTAGAAACTTTTACCGAGGCGGATCATGCTGGCGGTGGTCAACATATTGAGCACCAGTTTTTGCGCGGTTCCCGCTTTCATGCGGGTGGAGCCGGTGAGGATTTCCGGGCCGACTTCCGGCAGGATGGCGATATCCGCTTCATCGGCGATTGCCGCGGTCCGGTTGCAGGACAGGGCGACCGTGGCGCAACCCAGCTTGCGCGCATAGCGGAGACCGCCAATCACATAGGGGGTGCGGCCGCTGGCGGCGATACCGACCACCACATCTTTATCGCTCAGCTGGATTTTCTGCAGGTCTGTGGCGCCCAGTTCGGGGTTATCCTCCGCGCCTTCCTGGGCCCGGTACACCGCATCGGCGCCACCGGCGATCAGTGCTACCACCATGTCCTCGCCGACACCGTAGGTGGGAGGGCATTCCACGGCGTCGAGAATCCCCAGGCGGCCACTGGTGCCGGCACCCATATAGACGAGCCTGCCCCCGGATTTGAACGCCTCGACAATTTTCTCCACCGCCTCGGCCACCTGCGGCAGAACACGGTCCACCGCGACGGGGACTTCGCGATCCGCCGTATTGATTTTTTCCAGAATGGCCTCGGTGGGCAGCAGATCGATATCCTGCGTGTCCGGGTTGCGCGCCTCGCTGGTGAGGCGGCTCAGCTCCTGAATCAGGTCTTGGTTCATCATCAATTTCCAGTGTTTGGGCAATGCGGGTGATTAAGCCTGTTATAACGCCGGCGTAATCAAACCCAAATTCGCCCGTTTGCCACGGTTTCCTGGAAACTCTGGCTCCAGGATCCTTCCTTTTGAGATCTTTCGCCTAGTTTCAGGCGAGGCTCGCGCTGCTGGTGTCGCCCCGCGCCATAATGCAGGCGCCGTCGAGGGCGTTGCCGAGCGGCGCGGTCAGCCGCTCCTGCAGGTCCTCTGAAAGATAGGGCACCAGTGTGTCGGCGAGTCCGCCCAGCAATGCCAGCGGCAGTGGCTCGGCTGCGGATGCGGCGCGAATCAGGCGCTCAACCTCCGCGGTGGTACTGCCGACAATGTCCCGCGCCAGCGGGCAGTCGGGCAGGTGGGAAAACACCAGCGGAGCCAGTGATGCGTATTCCCGTGAGCCGGCCTTCTGTAACCAGTTGAGGATCGGGGCGCGGTGCTGGCCCACCTCCGCCATTACCTGCTGGCACAGCGGTGTCTGCGGGACACCGTGCATATCCAGCTCCCAGAGGAGTGCGCGCACGGCGCTTTTGCCGATAGCCGCGCCGCTGCCCTCATCGCCAACCGCCAGCCCCCAGCCACCGAACTGCCGGATTTGGCCATCGCTGGCCAGCCGCATCACCACTGACCCGGTACCGATGGCGGCCATCACCAGTGGATTGCCGCCACCGGCACCGATCAGTGAAGTGAGCGCGTCGGAGGTGACGGTGACCCGGGCGAAGCCGAGAGATTCGAGGGCTGCGGTGAGCTTCGCCGCTGCCGCGGGGTTACCGGCGCCTGCAACCCCGCATACCAGACGGGTGCGCGCCGCGCTCAGGCGTGAGTGGGACAGCAGTTCATGGCAGAGCCCCATCACAGTGCTGATGGCGCCGCTGGTGTCCTGGGTGAGGGAGCTGGGGCCGGCGCGCAGCTCCAGCGGGGGCACCCCGGGGCCACTGATACGCCCCAGGGTCTTGGTGCCGCCGCCATCGATGCCCAGAAAGCAGTCGCTCATGCGCGCACTTCCTCTGGCGCCTCATCGGACAGCTGTGGCGAGGGCCTGCCGAGACAGCAGATGGAGAAGGCAATGGTGGTGCCCAGACACAGCTGCCACGGGAAGGCCAGTGTCAGAGGGTCTTCGTTGCCGGTCAGCATGGTGATCATCCACGGCTGCAGCAGCAGGGTAACCACGAAACCGCTGACCAGGGCCAGGGTGACACTCAGGCCATTGCCCCGCCGGGTAAAGAGAACGGTAAAGAAAACCCCCAGCAGTCCGGAGTAGGCGAACACCATCACCGACAGGGCAAAGGTAATCAGTGGCAGATCGCTGATCTGCTGCCAGTAGAAGCACAGGATGGCCATGGCGCTGAGGGTTGCGGCGATCAGCGCCATGGCGCTGCGGCCGGCGACCACGAAATGATGGGCGGGTTTGCTGATGCCGCGCTTTTCAAGCCAGTTGCGGTAGAGGTCTTCGGTGAGCACGCTGGCCATGGAGTTGAGGCTGGAATTGAGCGTGGAAAGCGCAGCGGCAATCACGCCGATGGTGACCAGGCCGCGCAGCCCCGCCGGCATCTCATTGAGCACATAGTGCATGAATACGGTGACGTCGCCGCCAGAGGGGGAGGACACCTCGGCGCTGCCCATCAGTTCCGGTACCTGATAGAAGATATACAGCAGTAGGCCGATTCCCATGAAAATGGCCATCACCGGCGCCACCATCACCACCGACAGCAGCATGGCCCGGGCGCCGTCGCGTGGCGTCTTGCAGGTGAGAAGCCGCTGGGTCACATCCTGGTCCAGCCCGAAAGCGGCGATGTTCAGCAGCACAAAGCCGGTGAAAGTGGCCCACAGGTTGAATGGGTCCTGCAGGTTCCAGCCGGTATCCACGATGGCGAGTTTTGAACCGCTGCCATCCGCCGGGCTCTGCAGGGCGGAAACGATTGCCGACAGGTCGGCGGGTATTTGCCAGAACAGCACGCCCACCACCGCGATGGCGGCACTGACGTAGACGATACATTGCAGTACATCACTCTGGATTACGGAGCGGACGCCGCCGACCAGCGTCTGCAACAGGCCGGCAGCGGTCAAGACCAGAACAGCCAGCACCACATGGTTCGCGTCGATATCCTGAAAAAGAATCATCGAGACCGCGATGGCGGCCATATAAAGGCGGGCGCCACTGGCGAATACCCGCCCGAGCAGATACATGGCTCCGGCTTTCTGCTTTGCGCCCTCGCCAAAACGGCTCTGCAGTAATTCGTAGACGGTGGTGACACGCTGGGCGTAAAAGCGCGGAATCAGGTGCCGGGCAACCAGAAACGCGGCCAGAATAGCGCCGAGATTGGTGAACAGGTAAGTGAGATCCCCGCGATAACCCAGGTCCGGGCCACCGAGGAATGTGGCGGCAGATTGGGTGGTTGCCAGAGTCGAGATGGCCACCATCCACATGGGCATGCTGTTGTGGGCGAGAAAATAGTCGCGGCTGTCTGCGGACCGGCTGCGGCTGAAGTACCAGCCACTGCCAACGAGGATGGCTCCGTAAAGTGCAAAAATTGCCCAGTCGAGCCCTGTGAACTGCAATTCCATCAATGCCCACCCGTTGTTATTCTGAACCGCGCCGGCGGCGCCAGTACTCAATTATTCCTAATATTTACCCATATTGGTATCATTTATTCCTGCGCGGGGCAAAATGGTTTGCTATCGGCGGGGCCTATTGCCGTCGTCCGCGTCATTCAACTAGCGGTAAAAAGGGCGAGGTGGGCGTTTTTTTACAGGGAAACACTATGGGCTCCATTGCCAAAATTCGCGCCATGCGCGATTCGATGTCCAATCACGAACGGCGTATCGCGGATTTTCTGCTGGAAAATGTCGAGGAGATTCGCGGGCGCTCCTCCAAGGCCCTGGCGGATCGGATCGGCGTCTCCCAGTCCAGCGTGGTCAAATTCAGTCAGAAGCTGGGTTACCGCGGCTACTCAGACCTGAAGTTGGCGCTGAGCGAATCCCTGGCTCGCACAGCGCTGCTGCCAAAGGCGATTCATGGCGATATCGCTATTGGTGATAGCGTCACCACCGTTGCGCAAAAGCTGATTGCCCGCAAAACGGTTTCCCTGAATGAGAGCCTGGCGGTCAATCCCGAGGAGCAACTGCTGAAGGCGGTGGCGCTGCTGGCCGGCGCCGGGCGTATCCTGATGGCGGGGGTGGGGGCATCCTCGCTGGTGGGTAAGGATCTGGCCTTCAAACTGATGAAGCTGGGCAAGCCGGTGCTGGTGGAGAGCGATACCCACGTGCAAATGGCCAACGCTGCCACACTGGGCGCGGGCGACGTCATCTTTGCAATCTCCGAATCCGGTCAGACCCGGGAGGTGTTGCGGGTGGCGGAGACCGGCCTGGCCCAGGGCGCCGAGGTGGTATCCCTGACCAGCTTTTCCCGCAATCCCCTGGAGGGGCTGGCGGGCGTCAGCCTTTTCTGTGTCGCCGATGAGGCGGGAACCCGCAGCTCCTCGATTCTGGCCCGCACCGCTCAGTTAATGGTCACCGACCTTTTATTCCTGTTGATCTCGCAGCGTGATGAAAAGGCCAAGGAGCTGTTTGAGCGCAGCCGCGAGGCGGTGGCGGTGTTTCGCGAGCAAGACCACTCGTACAAATCCCGCAATGGCTGATTTGAGCATTTTGGCCATTTGAAAGGTTTACCCGCTTTCTACGCCGAATCTCTCCGCCTGGTCGTTCAACCTCCGTTCTGCTTGTGACGGCTACCTGTATCTGTGCACATGCTGAGGCCGCTGGTCGCCCTGTGGGACTGGGGCGCTCACCATTCGTTCAGGAATAATAGATTCCCATGCGCCGGCTGCTTTTTAACCGGCACTTCTCGTCGAGCCGTCGAGCCGCCGAGCCGCCGAGGCTGGGCGGGAGTGACAGGGGGCTGTGGTTAACAGGATGGAATCAGCGTCACTGGCGGCGCCGGGAGGAAAGAGACGCAAGTGCTTGCTATGCTGGATTTACAGGCAGGTTGAAATGCGAGTGTGGTTATGCGGTGGTTACTGGCGTTGGTGTTCTGCTTGCCGGTCAGCATTTTCGCCCTCTCGGACGAAAAAGAGGCGACGCAAGAGGCCGGTGGTGGCTCCAGCCCCTATCTCTCCTTCTGCCAGAAGCGTTTCTATGAAGAGAAGGAGGGCCGGCTGCTCTGCAACTGGGCGGTCAACTTTAACTTCGCCTGCTTTGTTTCCTACCCCTCGAACAAGGTCATTCAGGCGGGTGCGAAGATATCCGACCCGCAGGTGGTCGGGAAATGCGATAACGGCGAGCCGATCATCAAGCTCTTCCACTACTGAAGCTTATTTCCCCCAAGCCTCCTCAAGTTTTTTTCTGGTTGCTCTCTCTGAAGCTCCTTGCTCTCGCTGCGGGGTTGGCTTTCTCTTCTTCCGTGCCGGCCCTGCACCGCCGGGAAATTGAGGGGCTTGTGATTCCTTCATCCCTTCATCCCTTCATCCCCTCATTTCTTCATTCCCTCACCCCACAGCTCCATTATCCCGTTACCCCGTCATTGTTTGGCCCTTCACTCCTTGTGACGGGCTGCCCGGACATTCATTCCGCCAGCGCGACCGGGGCTTCTCTCTGTTCCTGAAGATGACTCGATACCGGGGCGCTGGCAGTATAATGCGTCCACTTTGATTGGCGGCTGGGCGGGAGCGGTATCATGCGGAACACAGGTGCAGCCGGCGAGGCTGCGAAAAAATCAGACAGGTCGGAGCAGTCCGCGATGTTGTTGCGAGTACTGGGCGAGCAGTTGCGGCGCCTGCGTTTAGCGGAAAACTGTTCACAGGAAGAGCTTGCCTGTGCGAGCGGTATCGGCATGAGCACTCTGAAACGGCTTGAAGGCGGCCGGGGCTGCCACCTGTCTTCACTGGCTGACGTGCTGGTGCAGCTCGGGCTTGCGGACCCGTTGCTGGATTTTTTCCAGGAGCAGGTGCGGGAAGCGCAAGCCGCCGATACCTCCCGGCGCCGTGCCTCCAGGTCCAGAGCCTCTTCACCGGAATGATCAGCGGGTTGTCGGGCTCGCAGGCCCGGTGCTACCGGAAATCTGAGGCTGGCGATAACTTTATCCGCAGCGCTGAAGCTGATTTTGAAATGGAAATAGTGACAGGAAATCCAATATGGCAACCGTAACGGCTTTTTATGCGGCGCTCTGCGCGCTGCTGATTCTGGCTCTGGCATTTCGAGTGGTGCGGTTTCGCCGCACGGCAAAGGTCGGGCTCGGCAGTGGCGGCAAGCACGCGGCCAATATTCTTATCCGGGCTCACGCCAATGCCGTGGAGTATGTGCCGCTGGCGCTGCTGCTGTTACTGCTGGCGGAACTCAATGGCCTGGCGGCGAGCTGGCTGCATGTACTGGGAGGTACCCTGGTCATCGCGCGGCTTTTGCATGTTGTTGGTCTGAGCGCGGGGAAGGGTGGGTATCACCCCGGCCGTTTCTGGGGCACGGCATTGACCTGGGCGGTGATCCTGGTGTTGGCGCTGGTGCTGCTTGTGGAGACTTTCCGTGCGCTCAGTTTCTAGCGCTTTTATTGCCTGTCTGTCGCAATAATAAAAAAAGCCCGGCAGGGCCGGGCGGAGTACAGGGATGGTAAGCGGTCAGTGGTTGTTACAGGTTCGCTGCCAGGGGGGTCACGCTGCCCTCATGAGATGACATTTCGTCATTGCGCTGAACTGGTGCCTCATCTTCCTCCAGCAGCGCTTCCGGCTTGCCCTTGCAGGCTTTAGCCAGTACTTCGCGGCGCTTGGCCAGCAGTAAGCCGATCTCCTCGCCCATGGCTTCACTGAGGCCATCCACGTGGCGTTCGATCAGGGAAGTGATGTTGGCGGCGAGTTCCAGCATCTTGTCGTGTTCTTCGGCATCTTTTTTGTTGTCGAACATTGCTCCGTCTCTATCGCATTTCCATACAGCTACTACGGCCATGGTTGCCTCCGGTTTTTTTGAAGCCAGTTGGTTATATGTATGGGTGTACAGTAATTGGATGGATGTACAGTGTCAAGCGCCGTTCGCTGTGATGTGCCGGATGAGGAGGGTTTGGCTGCTGGGGCGTCGCTTTTTTGCAGGGAGCGTGGCTGATCAGGCGGGCTGTGAGTGTGGGCTGTGAGTGAGGGCTGTGACGGTGGGCTGTGACGGTGGGCTGTGACGGTGGGCTGTGAGGGTGGGCTGTGAGGGGGTCGCGGGTACTGCTTTTAGGTGATCTGTCGATCGATCAGTGTCTCTCTCAACGCTCTCTCAACGCTCTCTCAACGCTCTCTCAACGCTCTTTCAGAGCCTCTCGGTGCCTCTCAGGGCCTCTCTCGCACGGCGGCTCTGCACGGTCTGGCCGGGGATCGCTTAAGGACCTTTATCAAAGTTTTCTCTGTGGGATTTGTCGCGTGTTGGCGGCAACTATATATGGGCCCGCTGTGTGGCCGATATAGTGCCGGTTAGCTCTGTGCTTATCTCTGCCTTTATCGCTGCTCTTATTACGGCACTTATGTGACATTCAGGAGTGTAGGGTTACAGGCTCAAAACCAGTCGCGCCGCGAGTGCCAGCAGCAATACGCCAAACAGCTGCTGCAGCCGGTGTGCGGTGGTTGCGCCCAGCCATCCGCGACCATTGCCCAGCGTCACAAAGGCTGTGATGAGTGCATACCAGGCGGCGTCGATACCAGCGGCCAGGCCCGCCATTGCCAGTCTTGTGGTCAGTTCCTGTTCGACAGAGACGAACTGGCTGAACAGTGCGGTGAAGAATATCGCCACCTTGGGATTGAAGAACGCGATGCCGAAGCCCTGCAAGGCTGCGCGGCGGACAGAGATGGGTTCAACCGCTTTCTGCGAATCACTGGTGCTGCCCGGGGCTGGTGCGCGCAGGGCTTTCCAGCCGAGGTACAGCAGCATGGCGGCACCGGCCCACTGCAGCAGGGAAAAAATCAGCGGTGTATGGGTAACGAGTACCGCCAGGCCGAAAGCGGTGAGGCCCGCGTAGAGGGCAACGGCCGCGCCGTGGGCGATGGCGCTGGCCAGCCCCTGGCGCGGGCCAGCCGCCGCGCAGCGCAATATGATCAGCAGGCTCGGTCCCGGGCTCATTGCGCCCAAGGCACAAATACCCGCCAGTGACAGCCAGGAAAGAAAATCCATCAGAAGCCGCCCCCCTGGTTCAGCCAGGCTTGCTCTGCGGCGGTGGTTGCGCGGCCGAGAGCGGCATTGCGATGGGGGAAGCGTCCGAATTCGTCGATGACTTTCTGATGGGCGAGGGCGTATTGATAGAAGCTTTCAGTTTGTGCGGCCTGAGCAGACTGGCTGGCGTCGGTAGTGGCATCGCTGCTGCCAGCGGTGGTGCAGTCAGTGGTAATAGCAACGTAGTCATCACGCAGGCGCTTGAAGTAGTCCACCGAGCGGCGCTGAATCTGCGCCCGCTCGTCGTGCTCCAGCGGAAGGCCCAGAAATGCCCGCTGGGATAGGCCCAGTTTGCGATCATCCCCTCGATCAATCGCCGCAAGGGCCACTTCCAGAGCCAGGGCGTCGCCGGCGAATGCACGCGCCGTGCCGCGGTAAATATTGCGGGTGAACTGGTCGCACACCAGCACAAGCGCCAGTTCGCCCATTAAGGTGTCCCGCCAGTCATTCAGTTTCCCAGCCAGCGCCGACTCCACCAGGTGGCCGAAGCGTTGTTCGATTTCGCTATCGAAGGCTTCACTGCGGGCAAACCATCGCTGTCGCAGTGACTTGTCTGAGGTGGCCTGCAACTGCTCGCTGCCGAACCAGAATTTCAGGACTTCTGCGGGCTGGCTCATGGCTTCTCCCAATTTTTTTACCGCTGCTGCATCCAAATGGTGATGTGGCCACATCTTACTGTTGTACGAGGAAATCAGCTAGGAGCCCAAGCCATGAAAAGCAATGAGACAGGAAGTTTTAACAAGGTACAATTTTGTGCCGCGCTGGCCCTTCTTGTGGCGGCGTTGCAGGTTGCGGCCACTGAGCTGTCCATCCCCATGGACAAGGTGGAGCGAGAGCTTGCGGAGAAAACCGAGGAGATTTTCTCGCGCAAACACAATGCCTGCCGCCGGGCGCCCAGGGACGAGGGGGTGAGCAAGCCCCGCTTCCCGGTGCGTATCGCCAGCAGCATGGAGGTCAGCGGCGGGGGGCTGGGTTATCCGCTGGGCCTGCCGCTGGTGGCACGGTAATAAGTTCGACAACACGTAATACTGGTTGAGAGCACCATAATGAGAGCGAGAAACAATTATTCTGTCGCAGTCGGTTTCCGGCTGTTTATCGGCCTGCTAATGGCATTGCCGCTGGCTGGCCAGGCCCAGGAAACGCCGCAGTCACCGGCCGGGGTCGAGGCCAGCGAAGCTGTGCAGCGCGAGCGAGAGATGCAGCGCCTTGAGCTGGAAAGCCACGCGCAACAGATCCAGCAAGAGCAGATGGAGAAGCAGGTGCGCATCCTCCGTGGGGGTGACGGCACACTGCGGATTACCACCCGTGACGAGAACGGCGACCGCAGCGAGGTGCAGGTCGATCTTGGCGAGGAGTTTGGCGGCGCGGTGACCCGGCGCATCTACGAAAAACTCGAAAAGCAGGGCATTCTGGATGAAAAGGGGCTGGTGATTGAGGAGTCCCTCAATGGTGTGCCAAAAAATATCCAGATCGGTATCAGCGGTGAGATCGATCGCCATCACGACCGGGAATCCAGAGGCAAGGATGGCGTTGATATGGATTGGCTGATCGCCATTGTCACGGTGCTGGCGGTTTTCGGTACTCCGGTGCTCATCGTCTGGCTGGTTACCCGCAACAGCTACCGCAAAAAGCAGCTGCTGATGGACAACATCAATCGCCTGGTGGCTGAGGGCCGCGATATTCCGCCGGAGCTGCTGGATGCGATGGAGGGCGAGTCGCCGAGCAGGGCCCGTGACCGGGGTTTTACCCAGATCGCCGTTGGTCTCGCCGTGTTTATCTGGTTGACCACCGCCTTTGGTGTGGGTGTCGGCAGTCTGGGGCTGATCCCGCTCTTTATCGGTGTGGCCCGGTTTATCAACTGGAAGCTGGATAACCGCTCCGAAAGCCAGTTGGGTTAAGGGCTGGGAACTATGGACCTCAATGACGAGGAACTGATCCGCAGGATCGTCGAGGATGGGGACCAGCGGGCATATGCCCAGCTGGTCCGCCGCTATCAGTCACAGCTGCGTTTCTCGCTCCGCCAGCTGTGCGATGGCGACCAGGGCCTCGCTGACGATATGGCGCAGGAGGCTTTTATCAAAGCCTACAAAGCGCTGCCTGCGTTTCGCGGTGACGCGCGCTTCAGCACCTGGCTGTACCGCATCGCCTATAACCTTGTCATGAGCCACAAGCGCAAGAACACTCCGGAAGTCAATCAGGAGCTGGTGGATCGCGCCCAGGCGGAGGAGTCGGTTGAGGAGGCCCGGCAGTTGGGTATGGCCCGTGACCTGAATTCCGCCATGGAGGAACTGAGCGAAGCCCAGCGGCAGGCAGTGCACTTGTGTATGCAGCGGGGCTTCTCCCATGAGGAGGCGGCGAGCATTATGAAGTTGCCACTCGGTACGGTAAAATCCCACGTTAATCGCGCGCGAACAAAGCTGCAGACTCTGTTGCAGGCGTGGCGCGAGGAGGCAGTCAGTGGATAGTTTTGATCATAAAACCAGCAGGGCGGCGGGTCTGACAGATTCGCAGCTGACGGGTAACGATCCGGAGTTCGATGCCTGGCTCAGTCGTGAGCTGCGCTTCGATGAACCTTATCTCGATGATGACGGCTTCTGCGAGCAGGTGATGGCGAAACTCCCCGCCCCCTCGAAACGCTCGGAGAAGCGCGCTACCCGTATTCAATACGCCGCTGTGGTTGCCGCTTCCGCCATTGTTGCCTGGCAATTTCCCGTTGACGAAGTGCTGACCGAGGCGGTGCGTCAATCCGTCAGCCTCTACACACTGTTGGGCGCCGGGCTGCTGGCGTCTCTGGTGGCGATGGCAGGGGGTATCCTCGCGGCGCGGCGCTAGCCGTGAGGTATCTTCGCCCTGAGCGTCACTGGGCGAGGGTGTCTTTTATTGCTTCTTATGCTTATGCATAAGCACTGGGCCTGCCACCCTCTGGCGGCCCAGCTTACCTTCTCCGTCTCCGTCTCCGTCTCCGTCTCCTTCTCCTTCCTGTTCATTTTCGCCCGCAATGTACTTTTCCCCACATCTTCACCGCCTGGGCAGCTGATTCCTTACGGGGCTGCTTCCGAATGGGTACTGGAAGTGAGTGCCCGAAGGTTGTGAAGCCCAGGGCGTCTTCTGTTGTCGGATAGCACTCCGGTGAGCGGTCGCAAGTAAGGGGATTAGCGATTGCCGAACTGGTTGAGCGGAATCTCTCCGCGCCGAGTGACCCTGATATTTGGCAGGATCGAGTGGCGCAGGCCGAGCTTGGCCTCCAGTTCATAGGGGACCGAGTTTCGCGGCTTCCCAAGCAGGTCGGCGGCGGCCATCAGCGAGCCAACCAGGCTGGCGGTAGCGTCCAGGGAGATATCCTCCTGGCCATAGGGGGGAACCGGTTTCAGGTCGTTGGCGGTGCCGGTTAGCACCTTGTGCCCCGCCAGGCGCAGTGTGTAGTAAAGACCCGACAGGTTCAGCTGCGAATCGTTGGGGTTGAACACCCGCAGGCGGATGCGAAAGCGCAGCTGGTTGTTGGCTGACGGGAGAGGCTCCAGTGCAACCACCTCTACCTCTGGCTGCTGAAAAGCGGGGGAAAGTGCGGCGCATGCGGTGAGGCCCATGAGCATCAGCAGGTACAGGGGGAGTGCGAACGGCAGACTTCTTGGCATCCATGACCTCCACGGCGGCTTGGCGTAAAATTCTTCTCGGGGTCGGGTTCTTCTGGGTTGTTCCAGGTGAGAACACCGTGAATGACGATAAAAACGATAATACGCAGGTACCTGTTATCCATGAAGACAAAACTTTCCTATTTCATGCTCTCGGTTCTGGTCCTGCTCGGCGTCTGGCGCTGGTGGCTTCTGCCGGCTGTCGACGCCGGTCTCAACCAATATCTCGGCGAGGGGCAGCCGCCTATCTCCAGCGAGGCGGAGCGATTGCACCGTTCCCTGCTGGTGGGTGATTTGCACGCGGACAGCTTTCTGTGGGCCCGGAACCTGGCCGACCTGTCGGGCTATGGCCATCTGGATCTGCCGCGCGCCCGTGCCGGTAATCTGGGCATTCAGGTGTTCACCGCTGTTACCAAGTCTCCGCGGGGGCTGAATTACCACGAGAATGCCGCAGACGCTGTAGACAACATTACGCTGCTTGCCGTTGCCCAGGGCTGGCCAGTGCGCACCTGGGACAGCCTGTTGCAGCGGGCTCTCTATCAGGGGGAAAGGCTGCATAAGCTGGCGGCGGCGGTTCCCGAACGCGTGGTTCCAGTTGCGTCGGCGGCAGAGCTGCGCGAGGTGCTTGCCCGGCGCGACGAAGGCGAGGGGCCGCTGGCGGCGATACTGGGGATAGAGGGCGCGCACCCTTTGGAGGGCAAGCTGGAGAATATCGGAGTGCTCTATGACGCGGGCTTTCGCGTAATGGGGCTGCAGCATTTCTTCGATAATGAGCTGGGAGGCTCCCTGCACGGCGAGAGTGGAGCCGGCCTGACGGACTTCGGGCGGCGCGCGGTGCTGGAAATGGCGCGCCGCTCCATCATTATCGATGTGGCGCACTCTTCAGAGGCGGTTGTACGGGAGGTGCTCGCGCTTACCGAGCGGCCGCTGATGATTTCCCATACCGGCCTCAAGGGCCACTGTGATTCCGCGCGCAATATCCCTGACGCGCTGATGCAGGCAATTGCCGCAGGTGGTGGTCTGGTGGGGGTGGGGTTCTGGGATGGCGCCATCTGCGACCCCAGCCCGGTGAGCGTGGTGCAGGCTATCCGCTACGCTGTCGACCTCCTCGGCGTAGAGCATGTGGCGCTTGGATCCGATTACGATGGCACGGTAGCGGTTACTTTCGATGCCGGTGAGCTGGGGGTGTTAACCGAAGAGATGCTTCGCCAGGGTTTCAGCGAGTATGAAATTCGCCGGGTTATGGGGGAAAACCTGCGGGATTTCCTGTTGAATCAGTTGCCCGGGGGCAGAGGCTGACGGGGCCTGGCGTATCTGGCCTGTGGCGTATATAGAATGGGGAAATAGCTAGCGGTGCGCTGTTTTACCTGACCGCCGGCCCGGCGCATTTTCGTTATCGCTATCGCCATCGCGAGAAGGGCGCAGCCACTGTTTCTCTCAGGTGGTAACTTGTCCCGGGGCAGGTTGCCGCTGCATCCTCTAAGTGAGCTTTCTTAGTGAACTTGCTGGGGGGCTTTCTATGGGGCTTTCTATGGGTTGGGGGAGTGCTTTAAAGCGTGCTGTCGGGCTGGTTTTCCGGGCGCGCCTGGATGAATGCGGGGTTTTCGTTGCAGGCCAGCAGGATGCGATGGATCGCCGGGTACTCGGTAATGTCCATGCCAAAGCGCTCGGCACTGTAGATTTGCGGTATCAGGCAGCACTCGAACAGGCCGGGTTTCTCGCCGGCGGCGAAAGGGCCTGCCTCCGGTTGTTGATCCGGCTGTCGCTGAAGTTTGCTATCAATATGCCTTTCAGCCTGTCTCTCAAGCTGTCTCTCTAGTTGTTTTTCCAGTGCGACAAAACCTTCGTGAATCCAGTGGCGAATCCAGCGGTTTTTTTCCTCCTCGCTAAGCCCATACTCTGCTTGTAAGTAGCGCAGAGTGCGCAGGTTCTGGATTGGCTGAATATCACAGGCAATACCGTAGGCAAGTGCGCGGATACGGGCCCGTTCGACCGGAGCCTGTGGCAGCAGTGGCGGCTCGGGATGGGTTTCCTCAAGCCATTCCAGAATGGCCAGGGACTGGGTCAGAACGGTGCCATCGTCCACCAGCGCGGGAACCAGACCCTGTGGGTTCAGGTGGGTGTAGCCCTCCGCTCTGTGCTCATTTTGCAGCAGGTTCACCGCCCGATAGTCGTAATTCAACCCTTTCAGGTTGAGCCCGATGCGAACCCGGTAGCTGGCCGAGGAGCGGAAGTAGCCGTGCAGTTCCATAGCGTATTGAATTCCTAATCCTGTGGGTGTGCTCGGGGGTGCGATTTTTGTCTGCACTCACAAGCTGTGCCCTTTATGGATGATGGAGCCGTTACCGCGCAAATAAAGCGCGCAAGGTGCGGTATCCGCCAACAAAAATGGCGCGTGAGATCGTATAATGCGTGACCCATTATCTCCGGATCTAGGCCCGGTCGGGGCGGAGTTGGCGGAATTTTGACTGTGGGCTTGGCCGTGGATCACGGCGCGCCGCATCAGGCTCAAGACCGCGCGCCCTCGATGGTGGTTACAATTGAAACCAATGTTAGTTACATTTGTAGCCTCGGACAACCCGGCGGCCGCCATAGTCGGTGCCGGAAAGGCAGGCAGGAGAGGCAGAGCAACTGCATGAACAGTGATAAGAACCGGTTCGAAGAGATCGGTACCCCGGACGATTTGCGTCTGGAAAAGTTTTTACCCTACCGACTTTCGGTGCTTTCTAACCGGGTGAGCAACGCCATTGCCCAGGCCTATGGCCAGCGGTTTGAGCTGACCATTCCCGCGTGGCGGGTTATGGCGATTCTCGGGCGTTTCCCGGATCTTTCCGCCGCCGACCTGGTCGAGCAGACCGCGATGGACAAGGTGGCCATCAGCCGGGCGGTATCGGCGTTGTTCCGCAACGACTATATCACCCGCAGCGAAGACCCCGGGGACCGTCGCCGCCAGGTGCTGAACCTCTCCCCCCTTGGCCGCGATGTCTACGAGCGTATCGTGCCCCTCGCGCAGCAATACGAGAACGACCTGATGGCCTCTCTCAGTGTGGAAGAGCGCCAGCAGCTGGACAGTATCATCGAAAAACTGATGGGCCGCGCGCAGACCTGGGCCGAGCGCGGGCTGATCGACTGAAGTGAAAAATTGAAGGAAAAGAGCAAAGAGCCATGTTTGAGAAGTTCAGCAGTCTCCCTCCCGATCCCATCCTGGGGCTCCTCGCCAGCTATCGCCTGGACGACAATCCGCAAAAGATTGATCTCGGCGTGGGGGTTTATAAGGATGAGAGCGGCCACACCCCGGTGCTGCAGTCGGTCAAAGAGGCGGAGACCAGGCTGCTGAACAGCGAGGAAAGCAAAGCCTATATCGGCCCGGCCGGTACTCCGGGTTTTAACAGCGCCATGCAGGAGCTGGCGCTGGGCGCAGGTCATCCGGCGCTGGTGGCGAACCGTGTGCGCTCCGCTCAGACTCCAGGTGGTTGTGGTGCCCTGCGGGTATTGGCCGAGCTGGTCAATCGGGCCAGCGCGGGGGCTCGCATATGGGTGAGTGATCCCACCTGGGCCAACCATGTCCCGCTTTTGGGCAATGCCGGCCTCAAGATCGAAAGTTACCCCTATTACGATCGCGCCAGCAGCAGCCTGCGTTTCGACGCGATGGTGGAAACCCTCAAAGGCGTGGGGCAGGGCGACCTGGTGCTCCTGCATGCCTGTTGTCACAACCCCTGTGGCGCCGACCTGAATCGTGAGCAGTGGAAGGTCATCGTTGAGATGGCACAGCAGCAGGGTTTTACCCCCTTTATCGATATGGCCTACCAGGGCTTTGGCGACAGCCTCAACGATGACGCCTGGGGGCTGCGACTGATGGCGGAGTCGGTGCCGGAAATGCTGCTGGCGGTTTCCTGTTCCAAGAATTTTGGCCTCTACCGTGAGCGCGTCGGTATGGCGCTGGTGGTCTATAACGATGCAGTCGCCGCTGACAAGGGGCAGAGTCAGCTTCTCAATGTGGTGCGGGGGAACTACTCCATGCCGCCGTCCCACGGTGCCGCGATTGTCGAATCCATCCTCACCGATGCCGGTCTGCGGGCGAACTGGGAAGGTGAGCTGACCGAGATGCGCGAGCGGATCAACGGTCTGCGTACTGGCGTGGTGCAGAGTCTGGCGGCCGCAGGCGCAGCCGGAGACTTCTCCTTTATTCAGCGGCAGAAGGGCATGTTCTCATTTCTGGGCATTACCCCCGAACAGGTGCAGAGGCTCCACGACGAGTACTCAATTTATATGGTGGACTCCAGCCGTATCAGTATTGCCGGACTCAGCCGTGACAATATGGAGTACTTCAGCAAGGCGGTCGCCGCTGTACTCTGAGGCTTTGTAATTTTAGCTATAACCGGTGTGCAATTTTGACTGCCCGACCGGTTATCAGCTCTGGCTAAAAGCCATAAAAGTCCCGTGCGACTCGTCCGGGACTTTTTATTTCACGAAGATAAATGGAATTTTGAGGTACGCAACTCGTGTCAAATGCTGCGAAAAACTGGACCCCTGCAAGCTGGCGCAATCTGCAAGCGTTGCAGCAGCCAAGCTATGAGTCGGTGGAGAGCGTTGAGCGGGTGCGACAACAGCTGTCGGCTTACCCGCCATTGGTTTTCGCTCAGGAGGCGCGGGACCTGCGCCGGCAGCTGGCGCAGGTGGCTGAGGGCAAGGCGTTTCTTTTACAGGGCGGCGACTGCGCCGAATCCTTCGCAGACTTCAACGCCAACCGTATCCGCGATACTTTCAAGGTCTTGCTGCAGATGGCCGTGGTGCTTACCTTTGCCGGCAACATGCCGGTGGTGAAGGTGGCCCGCATGGCCGGTCAGTATGCCAAGCCGCGCTCTGCCGATACGGAAACCGTGGGGGGTGTGGAGTTGCCAAGCTACCGTGGCGATATCATCAACGGTATCGATTTTACGGCCGCAGCGCGACGCCCTGACCCCGAGCGTATGCTCACCGCCTACAACCAGTCGGCAGCCACCCTCAACCTGTTGCGCGCATTCGCCCAGGGCGGCTTGGCCGATCTTCATCAGGTGCATGGCTGGAATCTGAGTTTTCTGGAAAACAATCCGCAGCGTGAAAACTACGCCCAGTTGGCCGAGCGCCTGCAGGACGCCCTCGAGTTTATGGCTGTCTGTGGAGTGACTTCCGAGAATACCCCCGCGATTCGTGAAACGGTGCTGTATACCTCCCATGAGGCTTTGTTGCTGGATTATGAGCAGGCCCTGACCCGCACCGACAGCCTCACCGGAAAGTGGTATGACTGCTCCGCGCATATGTTGTGGATTGGGGAGCGCACGCGCCAGCTGGACGGCGCCCACGTGGAATTCCTGTCTGGAGTCTGCAACCCCATCGGCGTCAAGGTGGGGCCCGGAATGCAGCCCGATGAACTGTTGCGCCTGATTGACCGCCTGAATCCTGCCAATGAAGCCGGCCGTCTCACTCTGATTACCCGCATGGGTGCCGATCAGCTGGGGGATAGGCTGCCGCCTCTGGTTCAGGCGGTGCAGCGAGAGGGGCGCAAGGTGGTATGGAGCGCTGATCCAATGCATGGCAATACCGTGAAGGCCAGCAGCGGTTACAAGACGCGGGACTTTGACAAGATCCTCAGGGAGATCCGCGAGTTCTTCGCCGTGCATCGCGCCGAGGGCAGCCATCCCGGCGGCATTCACCTGGAGATGACCGGGCAGCACGTTACAGAATGCACTGGGGGTGCCTGGAAAATTTCAGAAGAGGATCTGGCCACCTGCTATGAGACCCAGTGCGACCCGCGCCTGAATGCCGATCAGGTGCTGGAGCTGGCGTTTCGCGTGTCGGACTGGTTGCGCAGCGGTCGGGCCTCGTCATAGCTTGATATTTCTGCGGGGGCAGGGTGTGTCTGTATCAGCTCATTATCGGCAGAAGAAGTCGCGGTAGAAGAAATTGGTAACACAAAGTATTCCGCGTGGGCATTGCTGGCCTGATTTTGCCTTGGCCAGTTGAATACCCCCCTTTTTTAAGCGCCGCCGGCCCCTTTTCATCGAGAAAGCAGCTGGCGGAAGCTCCGCGCCTTTGACCTCAGTGGCCTGTTGCGCTGCCCGCTGTTCCGGCCTGGTACCCTGGCTGGTACATAGCGCGCTGACAGTTTGGGGGTGCCTGTCGATTGTGGATTCCCCCGCCGAGTAGTATCCGCGAATGTGGCCAGATTCCACTGCGGCCCGCGCATGGTCGCGCTGTGCAGCGGCAGAAATGCATTCGTTTTTTTCCGTACTCCGTGACCTTGTCCCATGCACCCCGGCGTCACCATCTCTCCGCGATAGCTGCCCGGCACACGGATAGCCCAGGCCTCCGTCTATGCCCCTAGTCTGCTCGATTTCCCGGCAACACTGAATGGCTGGCTGAGAGCTACCGGAAACTCTGGCGCGAGGCTGATTCCAAACGGGTTTTACTGCGTTTCGGCACCCTAGTGGAGGATCGGCGCGTGCCTGCTGTGTGAATTCTCCTGCCACCGCTTATCTGCGGAATTTGCAAGGGGCAGATTCAACGCGCAACCCGTTGCCTTATCTGGTCCTTTAACTAACCCCTCTAATAAGTCGTTATCATTTTCAGGATGATATAGGCGCCACTCAAAGGGATATTGGTAATCGGAACCTTTCGGTCAACAGGTTGGAAGGAAAATTGAAGGGAAGATATAGCGTTAGTTTGCGCTGCGAAGTGGCATTTCGCGCAAAAATTCGGTTAAATTGCCGCAGGGATTACATCTACTTACACCGTAAAGGGATCACGGGTTATGCGTGTACTGCACATCGCGTACCAACAGCTGCGACGCTACGGCAAAACCCGAATAAGCTGGGCGCAGAAGCTGACCGACGGGTTGATCAAAAATGATCACTTTGTCCACACCTTCAGCGACCGCGATGTCGCGGCCTTTGAGGCTCCGCTGGGTATACGTGACCTGGGTAAGGCAAAAGCCAACCGCAGGCTGCTGGAAACGGTAGAAGCGGTCGACCCGGATCTGGTCATTGCCGGCCATTGCGACATCATCAGCAACGACACTTTGGCCGAGATTCGCAAGCGCAATCCCTCCGTCGCCATCGCGCACTGTAATAATGATCCTCTTTTTGTCCCCAGTAATGTCGCGCGTATCAAACATCGTGCACAGGTTGTCGATGCGGTTTTTGTATCTACGGGCCGCCCGGAACTGAAGCAGTTCGACGGGCTGGGTGCCAGGGTATATCACATGCCCAACCCTGTAGATCCTGCCAGGGAGGGGATGAACAATGCAGCCAGGACTGACCTTAAGACCGACCTGCTGTTTTGCAGCAACAGCACTGACCTGACTAAGCGCCTGCAGCTGGTGAAGCGTCTTAAAGACTCCCTGCAGGGTGAGCTGGTTTTCAGAACCTACGGCAGCTTTGGTGAGCCACCGGTTTGGGGGCGTGACTATGACCGTGCGCTAGCGAATACGCGTATGGGTCTGAACCTGAACCGTCAGGAGGGGCATTACTGGTATTCCTCTGCGCGCATGGCTCAGTTGGCCGGTAACGGTATTCTCCAGTTTACGCACAGCAGCCCGCGCTTTGACGAGTTGTTGCCGGAGGAGTCCCTTGTCTACTTTGATGATGAGCAGGACCTGCTGCGCAAAGTACGTGAGTTTCACGCTGATGATGCGAAGCGCCGCTCGTGGGCTGCCAGGGCGCGTGACTTTTTCCATAAGGAAATGAATTCCCGTCTGTACGCGCAATACATAGTCGAGGCATCGCTGTTGCAGCCATTCTCCCATGATTATGTTTGGGCACGTGATGTGCTCCAGGATGGAACAGGGCGATGATCATCCGGCTGTCCGGCCAACAACCCTTTGCTCAAGGTGGCAATCGCCTCTGCTATGTCCACCCGGCAGATGCCGATCGTTGCATCAAAGTGCGTCGGCCGGATTTCACCCTGGCCGACCGCCGTCGCAAGAAAGGTTTCCCCAAGAGTCTAAAGCCCCTCTCTTCATTTGATGATAACCGCGAAGAAGCTCGGGTGATGGAATCCCTCGAGAAGCGCTACGGCGACCGTGTATTCCAACATGTAAGCCGGTGCTTCGGTTTTGTCGATACGGATATGGGAGTCGGGCTCGTCTCTGAAATGATCCGTGATGCCAATGGAAAAATCTCCCAGACATTGAAGAAAGTTATCTGGGATGAGGGTTTTACCGCTGAGTGCCGCCAGGCTGTAGAGGCCCTGACCCAGTTCTGGCTCGATAACCTAGTCCCTTCCCGCCAGCTCCTTCTCCACAATATTGTGGTGCAGCGTGATAGTCGGGGCGCTATCGAGCGGCTTGTCGTGATCGATGGGCTCGGTAGCGCAGGTCTGCTTCCTTCGCCGCTGTTACCTTCGTTTATACAGCGCAGGAAAATCAAAAAGAAAATTGGCGTTATGCATGGGCGCATCAAGGTGTTGCTTGGGCAACGAGATCAGGCCCGCTTTCCGGGTTATCACGGTTTGCTGATGCACGATGGGGTGTCGTCCCGATGATAAGGAGATCATTATGGCTGTTAATACAGGATCACTGCGAGTGGCCCAGACCCTTGCAGGAGCAAGCCAGGGGGGAGCGGAGAATTTTTTCTCGCGTCTGGCAAAGGGCTTGCAGGGGACCGGTGCCATTACCCAAAAAGCCTTTATTCGAGGTCATGAGCATCGCCTGCAGTCGCTGAGAAGCGGTGGTGTTGCAGTAGAAGGATTCCGCTTTGGCGGCCCACTCAATCAGGTTGACCACTTTCGGTTTCGGCGCGCCTTGCGCACTTTCCAGCCTGATATTGTGCTCAGCTGGATGAACCGCGCCAGCAAGCTGACTCCCAAGGGAGATTACACCCTGGTCAGTCGTCTCGGGCACTACTACAACCTCAAATATTATCGTCACTGCGACTACTGGCTGGGGATTTCCCGAGGCATATGTGATTACCTGGTCCGTGGCGGTATGCCGGCCAATCGCGTATTTCACATTCCTAACTTTGCTGACGAGGCAGAGGTGGAGCCTTTGCCTCGCGACAGTTTCGATACCCCCGTTGATCGTCCTTTGTTGCTGGCAGCGGGGCGGCTGCACATTAACAAGGGGTTCGATACTCTGCTGCAGGCGCTGTCCAAAGTGCCGGATGCCGTTCTCTGGCTTGCCGGTGCCGGGCCTGAAGAGGGAGCATTGAAAGAGTTGTGCAGCGAGCTTGGGCTTTCTGAGCGTGTGCGTTTCCTGGGCTGGCGCGCTGATGTGACCGCATTGATGCGGACTGCCGATATTTTTATCTGTCCATCACGCCATGAGGGGCTGGGGTCTGTGATTATGGAGTCATGGGCGCATGGTTGTCCTGTGATCGCCACGGACTCTCAGGGACCGGGTGAGCTAATCGAGTCAGGAGTCACCGGCATTGTGACCCCCGTGGACCAGCCGGGTCCTCTGGCGGAAGCCATCAGCAGTCTGGTCACAGACGAGGTGGCGCGCAACCAACTCGCTGCTACCGCTCAGTCGCATTACCGCAAGCACTTCAGCCGTTCAGTCGTGCTGGACCAATATATCGACCTGTTCGACCAGCTGAAGCGCACCACCTGATCGCTGATCGCTGATCGCCACCGTATCCGCAATCAGCGTTTTCCGTACCGGCCTATATCATGATCTTTTCAGGTCTGCCGGCACCTCATCGATTCGAGTCCAACGCGTTGCCCGGCCCCTGTATTCATCAGGGGCTAGGGCGAACACATGGCCATGGGTTGAATAAGGGTTGAGGCGGGACTGGGGCTAGACGGACTCTCGCCGTCTTTCTCTTTCTCTTTCTCTTTCTCGGGCAGACACCCGCATTCGATTGAATATCTGCACTTTATAAGTCGTTATCATGTGGTGGAAAAATCTATTAAATCCACCTCATGGAAAATTTTTAACCAATGTGGGGAGGGTTATCCAAGGAAACTGGCATTTTTGTGTGTAACCGGGCCTATCCCTCTCTGGGCGTTGGCAGGGGGTCTAAAAAGCCGGTTAAACTCAGTCGCTTGTCTGTCAGCCAGTTTCAAGCACATTTTCAATATAAGAGAGGAATGAGCCAATGCGTCAATCACTCATCGCGCTTTCCATCGCTGCAGCAATTGCCGCTGCCACAGGCTGTGGCAAGGAGGCAGGCCAGGCCTCATCTTTGGATACCAGCACCCAGCCGCAGGCTAGCATTACCGCCGATGTAAACGCCGAGCTTGCCAATAACCCTCTGCTTGCCGAATGGGGTGGCCCCTACGGCGGTGTGCCGGCCTTCGACCAGATGCGCGTGGAAGATTTGAAGCCGGCGATGGAATTTGCCATGGCCGAAAACCTCCGGGAAATCGACGCAATCACCGCTAACCCCGAGCCGCCCACATTCGAGAACACCATTGCGGCGCTGGAACGCAGTGGCGCCGAGTTGGATCGCTTGTTCACCTATTACGGTATCTGGGCTGCCAATATGTCCTCTCCTGAATTCCGCAAGGTTCAGGGTGAGTTGGCCCCTAAGCTGGCTGACTTCCAGTCCAAGATTATCCAGAATGACGCGCTTTTTCAGCGCGTGAAGGCCATTTATGCAGTTCGCACTGCGTCTGATCTGAATGCCGAACAGCAGCGTGTGGTAGAGCTGATTTATAACCAGTTTGCCAATAATGGCGCCACTCTGTCCGGTAAGGCCAAGCAGCGCTATGCGGAGATCAACAAACGCCTGGCGGAGCTGCACACCCAGTTTGCTAACAATGTGTTGGCTGATGAAGAGGGCTACACCCTTTTCCTGACGGCCGACCAGCTGAGCGGTTTGCCGGACTCCTTTATCAAGGCGGCTGCGGCCCTCGCGGAAGAAAAGGGCCAGAAGGGCAGCTATGCCATTACCAATACTCGATCCTCCATGGACCCATTCCTGACCTATTCCGACAACCGTGCACTGCGCGAGAAGGTCTGGCGCAACTACTACAACCGCGGGGATAACGGCGACGAGCATGACAACAACGCCATCATCGCCGAAATACTGCAGTTGCGTGACGAGCGGGTCGAATTACTTGGCTTTGACAACTATGCCCAGTGGCGATTGCAGGACCGCATGGCGAAAATGCCAGAGCGCGCCATTGAGCTGATGGAAGCCGTGTGGCCTGCGGCTGTTGCTCGGGTTAAGGAAGAAGTGGCCGATATGCAGGCACTCGCGGATCAGTCCGGTGCCGATATCACCATCGAGCCCTGGGACTACCGCTATTACGCCGAGAAGGTGCGCAAAGCCAAATACGACCTGGATTCCGACGAGGTCAAGCAGTATCTGCAGCTCGACAATTTGCGTGAAGCCATGTTTTACGTCGCCGGTGAATTGTTTAATTACAGCTTTACCCCTGTGAAAGAGGGGGCCGTGCCGGTCTTCCACGAAGATGTGAAAGTCTGGGAGGTCACAGATAAGAAAACCGGTGCGCATATCGGCCTTTGGTACCTTGATCCCTTTGCCCGCAGCGGCAAGCGTTCAGGCGCCTGGGCGACCATGTACCGGGATCACACCACCTTCGATGGCAAAACCAACGTGCTGTCCTCCAACAATTCCAACTTCATCAAAGGCGCTCCGGGTGAGCCAGTGCTGGTGAGCTGGGATGATGCGTCTACCTTCTTCCACGAGTTCGGTCATGCGCTGCACTTCCTGGCCTCCAATGTTAGCTATCCAACATTGAATGGTGGTGTGCGTGACTACACCGAATTCCAGTCGCAGCTATTGGAGCGCTGGCTGTCCACCGATGAGGTCATCGACAACTATCTGGTACATTACAAGACTGGTGAGCCAATCCCGCAAGAACTGGTGAGCAAAATTAAAAAGGCTTCCAAGTTCAACCAGGGCTTCGCTACCACCGAATACCTGGCCTCTGCACTGGTGGATATGAAGTTTCACACGGCAGATCCACAGGGTATCGACCCGGATGCCTTTGAGCGTGAAACACTTGAAAAACTGGGGATGCCTGACGAACTGGTGATGCGCCACCGCACGCCACACTTCGGTCATATTTTCTCTGGCGAAGGCTATTCCGCCGGTTACTACGGCTACATGTGGGCAGACGTTTTAACGTCCGATGCATCGGAAGCTTTCGCTGAAGCCGAAGGTGGTTTTTACGATAAGGAGGTGGCGGAAAAACTCGTTAAGCACCTGTTCGCGCCGCGTAACGCCGTAGACCCCGCCGATGCTTACCGTGCATTCCGTGGCCGTGATGCCGAAATCGGTGCATTGATGCGCGACCGTGGCTTCCCGGTTGCGGAAAGTAAGTCCGAAGGTAAGTCGAATACGGTTGCGAGCAAGGATTGATTTTCGCTTTGGGCAGGTAGTCTGGGCTGCGGCAAACACAGCTGCCGGGAAATAAGCCCCTAGCTGGCAAAGCCCAGACTAATGCCAAAGCCAAAGCATTCAACTTTGGCAGCCTTCCACAGGCCGCGATGCCTAAGCATCGCGGCTTTTTTGTGATTTCCAGTTGGAAATATCGCCGCTTTTCACACTGCTAGACATGGAGTGCAGCAGTGGCCGCCGAACATGTATTGCAGAGGAGTTGAGCAGGTCGGGGGGCGAGTTGCGAGCCTATGCAGGTTTGCGCTGGCCAGGACAGGGATAGGTTGGTCATCGATAATTCTACCGGGCCTGCTCGAGCAGTTGCTCCAAAGGCAGCTCGGTGCGGTAGCGTACCTGTTTGAGGGAAAAGCTGCTCTTGATGTGATCGATACCCGGCAACTCGGTAAGTTTCTTGTCGAGGAATTCCTGGTAGGCCTGCAGATTGGGAACCACCACCCTCAGGAGGTAATCGAAATCCCCGGTCATCAGGTAGCACTCCATCACTTCCGGCCACTGCGCGATAACGGACTCAAAACCCTGCAGCTCTTTCTTGACCTGGTGGTTGAGGGTCACCTGAATAAATACGCTCACCGGCAGGCCCACCTTCTGTGGTTCCAAGAGGGTGACGGCGCGCTTGATAAAACCCTGTTCGTGCAGGTTTTTCACTCTGCGTGAGCAGGGTGAGGGCGACAGGCACACCTTTTCCGCCAGTTCTATGTTGGGGATAGTGGCGTCTTCCTGGAGGATCTCCAGAATCTTCTTGTCGGTGGCGTCCAGTGAATAAGCCATATTGGGCTCGCTCTTATTCGGCGCTTGCGCCGGCTAACTAGGGGGTTACGGGCGGCTTGGCCGGGTCTGAACCGCTGATTGCGGTGGTTATCCATGCCGCCTGAGTGACTGCGCTGCTTAACTGGCAGCACTGCTTTGCTGACAGGCGACCGCCGGCTTTACTCTGGCCGGTTTTGTTCTGGGTTGTCTCCAGGCTTTCCCCGGCTTCCCCCGGCTTCCCCCGGTTTTCCCCGGCTTCTCCTGGCTCTCCCAGCTCCACCCGGGGGTTAGAGTCTATCCGGGGCCTCGGGATAGACTCCGGGGATTGTTGCGCACGGTGTCACTATTTTTCATGATAGTGGTGATTTGTTGCTCTCAGCCATTCTTAATTGGTGACTTGTGGCGGGATTATGCCTCATAACGGACGCCTTGGGTATGACCTGTCCGTTATCCGGTCGGTAGGTTTCTTCAGGACCAATCAACACAAGCAGATCCCCCATGGCGGTGGGCGAATGCGATCAGGTTGAGGGTATAGCGGGCCGCTAGCTCTACGGATATTGCCCGCGACTTCGGTTGGGGCTTTATGCTGGGTGGCTAGAGGAGTTTGCGGGGGGCGGTGTTCAGGGTCGGTGTTCAAAGTTTCGCGCTGGCGCCACTATGGCCGTGCATGGGGAAGGCCGGCCCACCAAGCCCCCCTTTTCTTGGAAGGCGCGGTATTGAAATATCAGCCCCGCCTGGACTTGGGGGATGTCCAGGCGGCGGCCACTTCAGTTGGGGCGGAAGGACAGAAAGGGGTTGACCAGCCAGCCCAGTGGTCCGGTCACCTTTACCGGCGCTTCCAGCACGGAAAGGCAAAGGCATTCCTGATCCTGGGTGGCTATCGGGCGGTGCACATCACCGGGTTCCCGCAAGAGGAAGTCGCCGCGACAGTAGACGCCGTCAGCATCGGAGAAGCTGCCCACCAGAACCACGGTTACCTCACGGCCGCGATGGTCGTGCTCCGCAACCCGGCCACCCCGGCAAATCCGCTGGAAGGCGACTTCATAGCGATCCTGGCCGGTCGCAAGGCGGGAGGTGCGCAAGGCGCTGGATACCCGCTTCCATTTCAGCGGTCGGTTTGAGCTCACCAGCTTTCCCACCACCTTGGGCAGGTTCGCCAGAATGGGGTCTGCGCCGGCCTTTTTGGGCTGCGTCGGCACCGGCGGTTCTTCAACCTCGGTGGGGCCCGTATCCTCGTCTTGTGCCTGGTGCTGCTCCTGGTCCAGGCGCCCCATCAGCTTTGCGAATGCGTCTGTCTCAACGATCTGTGGCTCGCTCTCATTCAGCAGGGCTCCACCAATATCGTTAAGGTCTTCATGTTGCTGGCGGCACTGAGGGCACAGCTGGAGGTGGGAGGATACAGCCAGGCTCATGCCCCAGGGCAGGGAACCCGCAGCGTATTCCAGCAACATATTTTGGTCGGGATGATGACGTATCATGGTCCACCTAATTACTCAAACTTGCCTGCAACTTCTTCAGTGCCAGTCGCACACGGGACTTTACGGTGCCGAGGGGCAGGCCCAACTCGGCAGAGATTTCACTGTGTGATTTACCTTCCATATACGCCTTTTCGAGCACATGGCTCTGCTCTGGCGGTAAACTTGCAAGTCCCTTTGCCACCGCCTCCTCGCCGCGCTTGCGCTGCAAAAACAGCAGCGGTTGCGTGTCGGGGGTATCGTCCCAGATATCATCCACATCGATATCGCCGCTATCGGAGTCCTGACGGCGGTTATTACGCCGCAACATATCGATGCGGCAGTTGCGCATGATCGTGTAGACCCAGGTATTGGCCGAAGCTCTGGAAGGGTCGAAGCTTGGCGCCTTTCTCCACACGCGGATCATTACTTCCTGTACAAGCTCGTCGGCGGCTTCAGCACAGAACGCCTGGGTATTGCGACTGTAATGAAACCCCTTAATCAGGGGGGCGAAATGGCGGAACAGTTGCTCAAAAGCTCTTTTGTCCTGATCCTTACCGACCCGAACCAGTAGCAGGCTCCAGTCGTCATCACGATTCTTGGGGACTTCCACGGGGTTATCTGCTCTTTTAATCGATGTCACTTGCGCCATGGTAACGATCTTTTGATACTTGTTCGAACACTCTTTACGGCGTTGTGGAACACTCGGATCTCTCGATAGGTTCGTTAGAAGGATTTTTTTGCCGTTTAGCGTTCCTTTAATACAGGTGAATCCGCCTGTGCCCGAGCGGCGTACAAGTCCCCAAATCTCCATCAGGGAAGTAATAGAGCAAATGAGCGGACTTATAGAAGAACTTCAGCAGTACTACAGTGACTTTTCTGCGGTGGCGGGGGATTCATCGTTGCTGGACAGCCTTTACGATGAAAAAGTGGTTTTTCGCGACCCGGTACACCAGGTGGAGGGGCTGCCAGCCCTGAAGCGCTATTTCTCCGATATGAGCGGTGGCCTGACCAGCTGCAGGTTTGAGTTTGACCGTTCGGTATTATCCGAGGGCGGTGCCTGCCTGCCGTGGCAAATGCACTTCAGTCACCGGCAGCTCCAGGGGGGGAGGGAGCTTAGCCTGCGCGGCTGCAGCCTGCTGCACTTCAACGACCGGGTTTACTATCACGAGGATTTTTACGACTTGGGCGCCATGGTCTACGAGCAGGTTCCCCTGCTGGGATCTGTGGTGCGCGGTATCAAAAAGCGCCTCGGTGGCGCGGGGAGCTAGGGAATGAAAGCGATTCGCGATAAGACCATCTGGATTACCGGTGCCAGTTCTGGGATCGGCAAGGCTCTGGCCCTGCGCCTGGCCAAAAACAATAACTTTGTCATCGTCAGCAGCCGCGGTAGGGATAGCCTGCTTGAACTGCAGAAAACGGCGCCAAAAAACATCCGAGTGCTCGACTGTGATGTGGGCGACGACAAAGCCATGGAGGAGGCTGGTGATCGCCTTGCGAGCCTTACCGATCACCTGGATATGGTGTTTGCCTGTGCCGGCACCTGTGAATATGACGATGGCCTGAAATTAAAACTGGAGAGCTATCGACGCGTATTCGATGCGAATTTCTTCGGTGTGGTGAATACCCTGCGCCAGGCGTTGCCGCTCCTCTCGCACAGCAAGCAGCCAGTTTTTGCCGCAGTGGGGAGTTTGTCCTCAGTGGTGGGTTTCCCGCGGGCGGAAGCCTATGGCGCCTCGAAGGCTGCACTGGGGTACTTCCTCGATTCTGTTCGTGCCGATACCTCCCGGGTGCGCCTGCATGTGGCCCACATTCGCCCGGGGTTTATCGATACCCCACTTACCAAATCCAATGACTTCGATATGCCCTTTATGATGACCCCGGATGCGGCGGCTGAAAGCATCGAAAAGGGTGTATTGCGGGGCAGGCATATTATTGATTTTCCACGCCGGCTGAGTTGGCCATTGCGTTTCCTTGGCTTTTTCAGCAGCCTCTGGTTTGGGATCTGTACACCAAGAATGACAAGAATACGATCACTAAGGAAAACTAAATGCGCATAGCGATTGTGGGCAGTGGTATTGCGGGACTGACGTCTGCCTACCTCCTGAATAAAAAGTACGATATTACTCTTTTTGAATCTGCGGACAGGCTAGGCGGGCATACCGCCACCATCGACGTCCAGGAAGGAGACAAAACACTGGCCATCGATACTGGCTTTATTGTTTACAACGACTGGACCTATCCGAATTTCATCAAGCTTATGGAGCAGCTGGGTATCGAGTCGCAGCCTACTGACATGGGTTTCAGTGTCTGCTCCGACAGCGAAACATTCGAATACGCCGGCAACAACCTCAATAGCCTTTTCGGCCAGCGCTCTAATCTGTTGCGCCCAGGTCACTGGCGGATGTTACGGGATATTCTTCGCTTCAACCGCGAAGCCGTGCGCGACTGGAAGGAAGGTCGTCTTGCCGAGGGGATGACGCTTGGACAGTACCTCGAAGACAATGCCTACTCTGCCGAGTTCTGCGACCGTTATCTGGTGCCCATGGGCTCTGCGATATGGTCCGCAAGCCTGTCGCAGATGCGGGATTTCTCTGTGGACTTCTTTGTTCGTTTCTTCTTTAATCACGGGCTTTTGAATATCTTCAATCGGCCGCAGTGGCGAGTGATTAAAGGAGGCTCGCGGGAGTACATCCAGCCGATGACCGCAGGTTTCGCGGACAAGATTCGACTGTCGACCCCGATTGCTTCCGTGCTGCGCACTGCCGATGGTGTCGAGTTGCACACAGCTGCCGGGGAAAAGCTGCACTATGATGCGGTGATCTTCGCCTGCCATTCCGACCAGGCCCTTGCCTGCCTTGCGGATGCCAGTGCCGATGAACAGTCGGTTCTCGGCGCCATCCCCTATGCGCCAAATTCCGTTGTGCTGCACACAGATACCCGGCTGCTGCCAAGCCGTGAGCGCTGTTGGGCCAGCTGGAACTATCGCCTGCAGAAGGGCTCTGATCAGCTCCCGGTACTGACGTACAACATGAATATTCTGCAGCGGCTCGACACCGACAAGACCTACTGCGTGACCTTGAACGCAGACGACGCAATAGCACCGGAAAAAATTATCGGGCGCTACCAGTATGAGCACCCGCAGTTTTCTGTGGCGGGTATGCAGGCTCAGCAGCAGTGGGGAAAAATTAATGGCGTCAACAAGACTTGGTACTGCGGTGCTTACTGGGCCAATGGCTTTCATGAGGACGGTGTGAAAAGTGCACTGCGGGTTTGTGAGGCATTGGGAGTGACACTCTGATGGAGAGTGCCATTTACAGTGGCTTGGTCAGGCACCGGCGTTTTTCCCCGCGAGAGCACCAGTTTCAGTACCATGTTTTCATGATGTATCTGGACCTGGCGGAACTGGAGCAGGTCGTCTCCAAGTCCCGTTTCTGGTCGGCTGGTAAATGGGCCCCGGCAAGGTTTTGTCGTGAAGATTTTATGGGGGATCCTGCAGTGCCCCTCGACGAAGCCGTCAGAAGTCGTATCGCCGAGGTCGGTGGTGAGCGGCCTCTGGGGCCGATTCGGTTGCTGGCCAACTGGCGTTATTTCGGTTACAACATGAACCCGATCAGCACTTACTATTGTTTCGATAGTAAAGGCGAGGAGGTGCGCTGGATCTTATTGGATGTGCACAATACGCCGTGGAATGAACGCCACACTTATGTGCTGGACTGCAGGGAAATGAATGGCGTGCAGAAAGCCGCTTTCAGCAAAGACTTTCATGTATCGCCGTTTATGCCTATGGACCAGGTTTATCGCTGGCGCAGTGTCACACCCGGGGAGCGGTTGACCGTTCATTTGCAGAATTTTGATAAAAAACAATGCGTTTTTGACGCGACCATGAGTCTCACGCGGCAGGAAATTTCTACCGCGAACCTTAATAAAATCCTGATCCGTTATCCGCTGATGACCGTAAAAGTGATCATCGCAATATACTGGCAGGCATTCAGGTTGTGGCTCAAGCGCGTCCCTATCTTTACACATCAGGTGGCCGTGGTTAGGGCCGATGCAGGAGAAAATCGCCGATGAAATCCATAGAAGCAAGTTCTACCACCGCAACAGGCGCTGAGAGCCTTTCACAATTTTCCGAAAAAGAATCCTGGCTTGTGGCACTGGCCCGGCGCCTGGTGCTGGCAAAAATGGGGGGCATTCGCAACGGACGTCTTGTTGTTGAAGAGGGCGGTGAGCGTTATGAGTTTGGCCAGCCGGCAGATGCCGCTGAAGTGAGTGCGACCATTCGTATTCACGATGCCAGCACATACTCACATGTGTTGCTGAACGGCACCGTGGGTTCTGGTGAGGCTTATATGCAGGGGGCCTGGAGTTCCCCTTCTCTTGTAGACGTGATCCGCTTAATGGTCAGCAACATGGCTATGCTGGAGAACCTGGACTCACGCTGGAGTTTCCTGCACAAGGCTTTTCTCAAAGTTCTGCATAGCCTCAATGCCAACACCCGCAATGGCTCACGCAAAAACATCGCCGCACACTATGACCTCGGCAATGATTTTTTCCGGCTTTTCCTCGATGAGAGCATGATGTATTCCTCGGCGATTTTTCCTCGCGAGGATGCCACCCTTGCCGAGGCGTCCGTGCACAAGCTGGAGCGAATCTGCCAGAAACTGGACCTGAGCCCTACCGACCACCTGCTGGAAATTGGCACCGGTTGGGGAGCCATGGCGATTCACGCGGCCAAGCGTTACGGTTGCCGTGTAACCACTACAACGATTTCCCGCGAGCAGTATGAATATGCGAAGGCCTGGGTTGCGAGAGAGGGGCTGGAGGACAGGATTACTCTGCTGCTCAAGGATTATCGCGATCTGGAAGGGCAGTACGACAAGCTGGTATCCATCGAAATGATTGAGGCCGTTGGCCACGATTATCACCGCAACTTCTTCTCCCGCTGCAGCCATCTGCTCAAGGAAGACGGCCTTATGGTGATGCAGGCCATTACCATCCAGGATCAGCGCTATGATCGTTATCGCAAGCAGGTGGACTTTATTCAGCGCTATATCTTCCCCGGTGGCTGCCTCCCTTCCAATCAGGTTGTGGCAGACCATATCGCCGACAATACGGATATGCAGATTGTCGGTCTCGAAGATATTACCTTCCATTATGCCCGCACACTGGAAGCCTGGCGCGAGGCGTTTTTCGAGCGTCTTGAGGAAGTCAAGAGACAGGGGTTTGACAGCCGCTTTATCCGTATGTGGGATTTCTATCTCTGCTACTGCGAAGGTGGATTTCTTGAGCGCGCGATCAGCACCGCGCAATTCGTGTTCGCCAAACCGCGCTGCAAAGCGCTGCCGGTCTGAAGACGTCAATCGACAAGGGGCTTGTGTGGCGGTTTGTCGTCAACGCCGTGTTGTTCGACATCGCCTGGCCCCTGTGCGTTTTAGTTGACAGTGTGGCGATTATCGCCAGCTTTACGCTGGCGAATCTTCTGGTCCACCTGTTTATTGTCGCCGACAAGCCGAAGGAGTGGCTGTGGGTCGCCGCCATCTGGTTTTGTGGCGCGGCCATGGATACCGCGGTATTTGCCAGTGGCCTGCTGGTGAACGAAAGCGGATCTCCTTTCCCGCCTGCCTGGCTGCTGTTGCTCTGGGTGAATTTCGCCACGGCTCTTCGCTATAGCATGTTCTTTCTGCAGAAGAACGCCTGGCTTGCCGCACTGGTCGGCGGCATCTTTGGGCCTTTCAGCTACTGGACGGGCTCCTGGCTCAATGGAACCGTGGATTTCTCTCAGCCGGTCATCTTGCCTATTATTGTGCTGGTCGCACTCTGGGCGCTTTTTATGCCATTTACCACTTGGCTTTCCAGGCGCCGGATTTTCACCGAGGTGCCTCAGGGGCAAGTCGTGCGTGAGAGTTAATGCGGTGCGTGGTAATGAGATTCAGGCGGTAAGCATCTGCCTGCTAAACGGCTACATGTAAAAGGCCTGTGTTAAAGCGCTAGGTGATAAACCGCTACCCGATAAAGAGCCACGTGGTAAATAGCTGCTTGGTGCTTGGTGCTTGGTGCTTGGTGCTTGGTGCTTGGTAAAGGCCTACATGGTAAAGAGCTACATTGTAAAGAGCACATGGTAAAGAGCACATGGTAAAGAGTTGCGTCATGGTTAAGGAGGTGCACCATGGGTAAGTTGCTTGTATTGCTGGCGTTTTTAATCTCCGCTGCCAGTGGAAATGCCGCAGCGAGCTGCGGTTATCAAGGTGAGGTATTTGCCACTGGGCTGGCCCGCGACCCGCGCAGTGGGGCTCTTGTGTATTGCGAATACCACCTGCCAGCGCAGGGCAATCAACGCAGGGTGCTTTACTATTCTCCAGGTGGTCACCGCATCGCCGAAAAACAACTTGGTGGTGTGAACTCGACCATCCCCTCCGTTGCCCAGCAGGACTATCGACACGGGGAAGAGCGTGTCCTCAACCCACGTGGTGGTCAGATTGAAATGCGCTATCGGGAAAAATCCGGCAGCGGCTGGGAGGCTGAAATCCTTCCCTCCTCGGCGGTAGATGTTGCCGATGCCGGCTTCGACGCCTTTGTTCGCAACAACTGGGCTCGCCTTTCTGCTGGGCAGTCTGTCAGCTTTAACTTCGCTTCACCGGTACACGGCCGTGCGATTCCACTGCGTGCGCGCAAGGTGGCGTGCACTGGTGGTGCAGGCAGGTTGTGCCTGCAGGTAGATCTTGACCAGGCGTTTCTGCGGTTATTTGCCGGGGCGCTTTACCTGGAGTACGACCCCGACAGTCGCAGGCTGCTGCTCTTTGATGGGGTGACCAACCTGCTCGATACCCGTGGTGGCAGCCAGCGCTTAAGGATCAATTACCAATATTGATATTGAGACTGTGCGCACAGAGCTCATTTAGCTGGCCTTTTGGTCAGCTTTTTTTTGGTCTGAGACTGGCGCGACATGCCACATAAGGCTAAACCTAAGTGGAAAGAGGCGTCATTTGTTCGCCGGCAGTATTCGAGGGTCTGTGGCTTTCGCAGCCGACCCTATCGGTTGGGTCATTTCCGATGGCTCATTTCTGGATTGTGCGACTGCTGCGGCAGATGAGCCGCTGGACCAGTAAGGCGCACTCACCACAAAGCGAGGTCGTGGTATGAACCTAAAGGGTGAATTCAGCAACATGAGCAGTATGGGGGAGTCACAACCCCGTACTTTAAACTCTCGTACATCCCAGTCTCTTATATCTGAGTCTCGTATATCGAACTCCCGTACTGGGAAACTTGCACTTGCTACAGCCTTGGGGCTTTGTGCCGTTCTTGCGACGGGTTGCGTTACGCAGGAACAGGTACCCGGTGCCGGAGGCGTGGTGATCGATACTCAGGGTGTGAACATGACTCAGTACCAGAGGGACCTTATGGACTGCCGCTCCAATGCCTACTATGCCCGGGCTGATGCGGGGCGAAGGGGCGTGACACAAGCTGCAGGCGGTGCCCTGCTGGGTGGTGCGCTGGGTGCAATTGTTGGCGATAGCAGCCGCGCAGCGGCGGCTGGCGCAGGCGCGGGCGCTCTACTGGGTGGGGTGTCCGGCGTTGGCAGCTCACACCGGGAGGAAGACCGTATTGTCAAAAGCTGTCTGCGTTTCCGCGGCTACCACGTTTTAAATTGATCCACTGTGAACTTTTCGCGCCAGGGCGCGGTCAAAGAGTTCATGTGAAATTCATCTCCTGAGGGAATACAACGGACCTGTTGATATTCGGCAATCTCACAGGACTTAGCTTACGCCGGGCCACGTGCCCGGCTTTTTTATTCCTGTTATCCCGTCATGTTCGCAAAGGCTGTTTATGGGATCGTCGCTACCTTACCGGGAAGCGTCGTCTCAACCTTTACAAAGCCGTGGTGGTGCGGGCAGGGAAAAGGTGGAAAGCGCAAAAGCCCAAAGCGACTAAAAGGGGGCGGAGAAAAGAGGGGGAAGACAGGAGGCAGGAGACAGGAAACAGGAAACAGGAAAGAAAGCAGAGGCCGAGGGGAAGGGCTGCGGTCTTCGCTAGCGCCAGCGGGCATCAACGACATTGGCAAGTGCAATGATCTGTAGTAGTTCAGACTTGATCTGACAGTTACCGATTTCTCAAGCTGTATGCTTCCGGAAACAGAAGTCAAAAGAGCGGCTTTAAGCCGCTCTTTTCCTTTGGGTTTTCCCGTGGGGCTTATCCCTGCTGCTTTCTCAGGAAGCTTTTCCTCGAAATTTTTCCGTAAAGCTTTTCCGTGAAGCTTTCCCTGTAGCGCTTTCCCGCAAAGCTTCTCCCCTAGGCTTTTCCCCTAGGCCTTCGCCCTAAGCCTGTCCTGCGGGCAAAGTTACTGTTGTAGAGAGAAGAGCTGGGTGTTGCCCCCTGTGGCAACCGTGTTGATGGTTTTGGTTTTCTCCTCTGCGAAGCGGTACAGGTAAAGCGGGCCGCCCGCTTTGGGGCCGGTGCCGGAGAGGCCCTGGCCGCCGAACGGATTTACGCCCACCACGGCACCAATCATGTTTCGGTTGACGTAGACGTTGCCTACATTGACCCGCTTAAACACCGCGTGGGCGCGGCCCTCGATCCGCGAGTGCAGGCCGAAGGTCAGGCCATAGCCCGTGGCATTGATACGGCGAATGGTGTCTTCCAGCTCTTCCGCCTTAAAGCGTATAACGTGCAGGAAGGGGCCGAACACCTCGCGCTTCAACAGTGAAAAGTCCTCGATTTCGACTACCTGCGGACCAAAGAAGGTGCCGTTCTCCGGCATCTTGCTCTCGTCGAAGGCGAACAGTGGCTTGGCCTCGGCGGCCATGCGCTCACGATGCTTTTCCAGCGTGGCGAGCGCTTTCTCATCGATGACCGGGCCGATATCGGTGGCCAGCTTGGAGGGGTCTCCCAGGCTCAGCTCCTCACAGGCGCCTTTGAGCATCTTCAGCAGGTTGTCGGCGATCACGTCCTGCACACACAGGATACGCAGGGCCGAGCAGCGCTGACCGGCGCTCAGGAAGGCGGACTGGATCACATCATCCACCACCTGTTCCGGCAGGGCGGTGGAGTCGACGATCATCACATTCTGGCCGCCGGTCTCGGCGATCAGGGGGGCGATGGGGCCTTCCTTGTCCGCCAGCTGTTTGTTGATCAACCGCGCGGTTTCGGTGGAGCCGGTAAAGGCCACGCCACACAGGCGCGGGTCCTGGATCAGCGCTTCGCCGACAGCGGCGCCGGTGCCGGTAATCAGGTGCAGAACCTCCTTGGGCACACCGGCCTCGTGCATCAGTTCCACGGCGCGGGCGGCGGTCAGCGGCGTCTGTTCGGCGGGTTTGGCCAGCACTGCGTTACCGGCTGCCAGCGCGGCCACTACCTGGCCGGTAAAGATCGCCAGTGGGAAGTTCCACGGGCTGATGGCAACGAATACCCCGCGGCCGGTGAGATAGAGCTGGTTGCTCTCGCCGGTGGGGCCGGGCAGGTCGACTGGCTCGCCAAAGTGCTGGCGGGCGCCGTTGCCGTAGTAACGACAGAAATCGACCGCTTCGCGCACTTCGGAAATACCGTCGTTCAGCGTGCGGCCCGCCTCCAGGCATATCAGCGCCGTCAGGTCATTCATGTGCTGTTCGTAGAGGTCGGCAATGCGGTCGAGAATCCGGGCACGGGCTTCGCCGCCCAGGCGGTCCCAAGCCACCTGGGCTTCGGTGGCGGCGCGATAGGCTGCATCGATCTGGTGCTTGTCGGCGTTGGCGGTATGGCCAATCACTTCGCCAGTGGCGGGGTTGAGCACCGGTTCATTGGCCTCGCCCATCACGCCATTGATGATGGGGCCGCCCTTGAATTGTCTGCCGTGAATTTGGTCAACGGTCTCCAGCAGTGGCGCCGCCGCCAGCGGGTCCGTCAGTTCGATGCCGTGGGAGTTCTTGCGGGGCAGCGGTTCGCCGCCCAGCAGGATATCCGCCGGCACCGGGATTTGCGGGTGGCGGAAGGGTTTGCAGTGTTCACTCTGCTCGATGGTGTCCTGCACCAGCTCTTCCACCGGTGTCGCTTCGTCCATAAAGCGGTTGACGAAGGAGCTGTTGGCGCCGTTTTCCAGTAGCCGCCGCACCAGGTAGGGCAGCAGGTCCTTGTGCGCACCCACTGGTGCGTAGACACGCACCGGCACACGTTTGCCGTGCACGGCTTCCAGCTGCGCATACAGCAGGTGGCCCATGCCGTGCAGGCGCTGGAACTCGTAGTTGCCTTCGTCGCCGGCCATTTCAAGAATCAGGCCGACGGTATAGGCGTTGTGGGTGGCGAATTGCGGGTAGATGGCGTCGCGGGCATCCAGCAGCTTTTTGGCGCACACCTGATAAGAGAGGTCGGTGTGGCACTTGCGGGTATAGACCGGGTAATCGCTCAGGCCCATCTGCTGGGCGTGCTTGATCTCGCTGTCCCAGTAGGCGCCTTTTACCAGGCGCACCATGAGCTTGCGGCCGGTATCGCGGCCAAGGGCGATCAGCCAGTCGGCCACGTGCGGAGCGCGCTTCTGGTAGGCCTGAAGGACAAAGCCCAGCCCCTGCCAGTCCCGCAGCTCCGGGTCGCGGGCCAGTGCCTCGAAGATGTCCAATGAGATATCCAGCCGATCCGCTTCTTCGGCGTCGATATTGAGGCCCATGTCGTATTGCGCCGCCGCCAGACACAGCGCCTTCACTTTCGGCAGCAGCTCGGTCATGACCCGATCCCGCTGCAGGGCGCTGTAGCGCGGGTGCAGGGCGGACAGTTTGATGGAGATACCGTTGGCCTCCACCACATCGCGCTTGTCATTGTCCTTGCCGATGGCCTCGATCGCCATCATGTAGGCGTCGAAGTAACGCTGGGCATCCGCCATGGTGCGGGCGCCTTCCCCGAGCATATCGAAGGAGAAGCGGGTGCCGGGCTGGTTTTCCGCCGGGCCGCGTTTCAGCGCCTCCTTGATGCTGCGGCCCAGTACATACTGGCCGCCCATGATTTTCATGGCCTGCATCATCGAGGCGCGCACCATCGGCTCCCCCATGCGGCTGACGAGGCGCTTCATCCAGTTGGAGGGTTTCTCGGTGATGTCCGGGTCCAGCTCGACGATATTGCCGGTCAGCATCAGCCCCCAGGTGGAAGCGTTGACGAACAGGGAGTCAGATTGCCCCCGGTGGCTGGACCAGTTACCGGAGTGCACTTTCTCGGCGATCAGTTTGTCGGCGGTTTCCGCATCCGGTACCCGCAGCAGCGACTCCGCCAGGCACATCAGTGCCACGCCTTCTTTATTGGAAAGGCCAAACTGTTGCAGGAATGCGTCCAGGGTGCCGCGCTTGCTGCGCTGTTTGCGCGAGGCGCGCACCAGCTCGCGTGAGGTTTCCAGAATCCTCTGGCGCGTGGTCTCGCTGGGGCGGGGTGCCGCCAGCAGCTCACTGACGCACTGGTTTTCGTCGGCGTGCAGGTACTGTCGGGCCAGCTGGCGCGCGCTGTGCAGTTCTCCGGCGAATGGTTTCGACATGGTGACTCCCGAACTCTAAAAATTGGGCCAGAATAAAAGTCGGATTATGGGGGAAATGCCTCAGAATTAATCGCCAATTTGCCGTGAAGTGTGGTTAAATCTAGCGCGAATTTGCCTAAACACCAGTAGGGTATGTTGCCATGTCTCGCCAGTTGGAAGATCTAGACCGCATCGACCGCCAGATCCTGCGCATCCTGCAGCGCGAGGGGCGCCTGCCCAATGTGGAACTGGCCCGGCGGGTGAACCTGAGCCCAACCCCGTGTCTCGAGCGGGTCAAGCGCCTGGAGCGGGAAGGCTTTATCCGCGACTATGTGGCGCTGCTGGACCCCCTCAAGGTGCACGCGGGCCTGGTTGTCTACATCCAGGTGACCCTCACCGATACGGCGACCTCCGCGCTCGAGGCCTTCAATGACTACGTCTCCAACCTGGAGGAAGTGCAGGAGTGCCATATGGTCGCCGGTGGTTTCGATTACCTGGTGAAAATCCGCATCAAGGATATGCTCGGTTACCGGCGCTTCCTCGGCGAGAAGCTCGCCTCCATTCCCGGCGTGCGCGAGACCCACACCTATGTGGTGATCGAGGAGGTGAAAACCGATACCGCCGTAGCCGTTCCCGATCCCGACCCCAAAGCCAAGTCCGGCAAGCGCTGATAAAAGCTTAGACGCTCCGCGCGGAGTGCCCGCTGCGCGTATCCTGAGAGGCGCGCTTGAGAGGTACATTGAGAGGTACATAGAGGTGGCAGCTTTGCCAGACAGCAATAACCGCAAAGCCTATATTCTCGCGCTGGCCGCGGTGCTCTGCTGGTCCACGGTGGCCAGTGCATTCAAACTTTCCCTGCAGTATTTATCGCCGTTACAGCTGGTCACCATTGCCGCTGTGGTTTCGACCCTGTTGATGGCGATGGTGGTGACCCACCGGCACTTGTGGCCGGAACTCCGCCAGCGCTGGCGGCAGGATTACCGCTGGTACCTGGCGCTCGGGTTCTGTAACCCCTTTCTTTATTACCTGGTGCTGTTCAATGCCTATGACCTGCTGCCGGCGCAGCAGGCGCAGCCACTCAATTACACCTGGGGCGTGGTTCTGGCGTTGCTGTCGGTGCCATTGCTTGGTCAGCGCCTGCGGGTGGTGGATGTTGTGGCCGGGCTTATCTGCTACAGCGGAGTGCTGGTCATTGTCACCCGCGGTGATCCGTTCGGGCTCCATTTCGAATCGCTGACCGGCGTCGCGCTGGCGCTTTTCAGCACCTTTATCTGGGCTGGTTACTGGCTCTTGAACACCCGTGTGCAGGGCAGTGCGCCGGTCAATCTGCTGCTGGGTTTTCTCTGTGGTCTGCCGTGGCTCTTGGGCGTGGTACTGTGGCAGGGGAACTGGCAGTGGCCACCCCTGCAGGGCTGGCTGGGTGCCATTTATGTGGGCCTGTTCGAGATGGGAATCGCCTTTCTGCTTTGGCAGGGCGCACTGCGGGCCTGCGACAATACTGCGCGCATCAGTAATCTGATTTACCTTTCGCCGCCTATATCACTAGTACTGATTGCTTGGCTGGTGGGGGAGACCATCCACCCCGCGACAGCGGTGGGGCTGGTGCTTATCATGACCGGTGTGGCTGTGCAGCAGGGGTTCGCGCGGCGTCTTTTCCGCAAGTGAATCACGACAGCAGTACAAGGATAAACAGACTGAGGTGATCCATGGACTTTGCACTCACGGATGAACAGCAGATGATTCGGGAGGCTGCCCGCCAGTTTGCCGACAGCGAGCTGAAGCCCGTTGCCGCCGAGCTGGACAGGACCGGCGACCGGGCATTGCTGCTGGAAAAACTCAGCGCGCTGGCCGGGCTCGGATTCATGGGCATCAACATCGCCCCGGAATACGGCGGCACTGGCGCCGGTACTGTCGCCTTCAGTCTTGCCATCACCGAACTTGCCCGCGGCTGCGCCTCCACCGCCACCACCACTTCTGTCACCAATATGGTGGCGGAGGTGATTCAGGCGGTGGGCAGTGACGAGCAGCGCAACAAGTACCTGCCGCGAATCTGCAGTGGGGAATACGCGGCGGGATCTTTCTGTCTGACCGAATCCAGCTCTGGTTCCGATGCCGCCGCAATGCGCACCCGCGCAGTCAGGGATGGCGACGAGTATGTGCTGAATGGCAGCAAGCTCTATATCTCCAGCGCCGATTTTGCCGGTGTGTTCGTGGTCTGGGCGGTAACCGATGCGCAAGCGCCCAAGGGCAAGGGCATTTCCTGCTTTCTGGTGGAGGCCGGCACACCGGGACTCGTGATCGGCAAGGCCGAGGAGAAAATGGGCCAGAAGGCCTCCATCACCAGCGAAGTGTCCTTCGACAACTGCCGGATACCGGCTTCGAACCTGATGGGCGAGGAAAACCGGGGCTTTCGTATCGCCGTCGGCGAGCTTGCCGGTGGCCGTATCGGCATCGGTTCGCTGGCGCTGGGAATTGGGCTTGAGGCGCTGGACTGTGCCCGCGCTTTTATTCAGGAGCGCGAGCAGTTCGGTCAAAAGCTGGCAAGCTTCCAGGGGCTGCAGTGGCAGTTGGCCGACCGGTACACGGAAATGGAAGCGGCGCGCCTGCTGCTGTTGCAGGCAGCCTGGCAGAAGGATGCCGGGCTGGCATTCGGTCCCGCCGCGTCCATGGCCAAGCTGTATGCCACGGAGAAAGCCAACGAGGCCTGCTACACCGCGCTGCAGATGCATGGCGGTGCCGGCTATACCCGCGATTACCCGCTGGAACGTATGGCCCGCGATGTGCGCATTACCACCATCTATGAGGGCACCAGTGAGATCCAGCGCCTGATCATTGCCCGCCACCTGCTGGACGGCATGCGCTGATCGGCGCTGACCTGGTCTCGCTAGAGTGCCCTCATTAACCTGCCCCTGAGTCCGCGCTCTTGATCGCCTCCACTGTCAGCGAGTTGGCCGCTGCCACGGTGGCTGCTATTCATTGATGCATTGCGGCTAGCACGGTTGCCTGTTGCTGCCCCCAGTTTGCGGGTTAATGCGCAGAGCTGGCATCCGCCCGTCTAGACTGAAACTATCCCATTTTCCTGTATGTGCTGCCGCTCCTTACCAGTGGCCCCATGGGCAGGTTAGGCAACGGTTGCTGCTGTTATCTGCAGCCCTGAGTCGTTCGTTCGCTGGTGTTGGCAGGAAAGACTTTTGCGGTAGCAGTCTGGGTAACAGCTCGGGCTGGCAGTCAGGCAAGACCTGCTCGTGATTAAAAGTGCGAGAAGGCTCGTTCAGGTAGACGTGCGCGTAAGGTGGAGCCTGGCAGGTTCGGAAAAGTTGCAGAACGGAGAAAGATTTCATGAGTGGGCCCACACCAACGGTCGTCACCGTCGAAGAGCGAGGCGATGGCAAATTCACCCAGAGTCTGCATTCCGGGCCGCACCAGCTGGTGGCTGACGAACCGGAGGCGTTCGGTGGAAGTAATCTGGGGCCGGGTCCTTACGAATATCTGCTGATGGCTCTGGGCGCCTGTACCAATATGACCATTCGTATGTATGCGGATCGCAACAATATTCCCTTGAAGCGGGTACGGGTGATTCTCTCCCACCAGAAAGTGCACGCGCAGGACTGCGCTGACTGTGCAACGGGAGAGGGCAAGGTCGATGAGATAGTGCGGGAAATCACTCTGGAAGGTCAGCTGACCGGTGAGCAGCGCGGCAGACTGCTGGATATCGCCAACCGCTGCCCGGTGGAGCGCACCCTGACTTCCGAAATCAAAATTCGCTCGCGCCTCTCATCGGCGTCCTAGGGGCTGGTGTTCCAACATCTATCCGCTTGGCGGTCGTCCAACCGTCAAAATAAGCCCGCTTTGCCCCGGCGGGTAACCGGGGCAGGGGGCACCTCTACTGCTACTGCGAGTCAGGCCTCTTCAGGTTGAGGGTGGCTGGCAGCCTGAGTGGGTTTTGCGGATGTTGGGCTGGGGAAAAAATTGAGGATGCCGTCATCGATGGGTGACTCCAGCAAAATCTTGGCATCCTTTTCATAGTCGTTCATCAGGCGCCAGGGGTACTTGGTGCCCTGGCGAGGCAACAGGTGATCTGCCCGATCGACATAGCCGGATTTCAGCGCCGCCATCACGGACTCCTGTTCCGCGCAGCCCTCCCGGTCGAGGGGAATAAACACACCCTGATTGACGGTTTTCATATGGTTGAGGAGGCGGCAGATATAGTCGGCTGACAGGTCGGCTTTCAGCGTCCAGGACGCATTGGTATAGCCAAATACCCAGGCCATATTGGGCACGCCCTCCATCAGAACACCCTTGTAGACTAGGCGCTGGTTAAGCGGCACTGCCTGATCGTCGACTTTCAATGCCATGCCCCCGAGCACCTGGACCTTGAGGCCGGTGGCGGTAACGATAATGTCCGCCTGCAGTTCGGCGCCACTCTTGAGACGCACCCCCTGCTCGGTAAAGGTATCGATCTCATCGGTGACCACCGACGCCTTGCCAGATTTGATGACCTCGAACAGATCACCGTCCGGCACTGCGCACAGGCGCTGGTCCCAGGGTTTGTAGGTTGGCGAAAAGTGACTCATATCGAAGCCCTTGCCAAGGCTTTTGCGCACCCCGCGCAGCATCATCCGCCGGGTGAATTCGGGCCAGCGCTTTGCGGCCTTGAAGATCCAGCGGTGCAGCTTGATGTTGCGTTTGCGGGCCATGCGGTAAACCCACTGCTCCGGCAGCCACTTCTTGAGGAAGGCCGAGATCTTGTCCTCCGAGGGCACAGACAACACATAGGTGGGGGAGCGCTGCAGCATGGTGACATGGGCGGCTTTTTCCGCCATGGCGGGCACCAGGGTGACGGCGGTGGCGCCGCTGCCGATCACGATAACCCGCTTGCCCTCATAATCCAGGTTTTCCGGCCACTGCTGCGGGTGAATGATCTGCCCCTGGAAAAGCTCGGTACCGGCGAATTCCGGCAGGTAGCCCTGCTGGTAGTCGTAATAACCGGTGCAGGAGATTAGCACGTTACAGGTATAGGTCACCGGCTCGCCATTGTGGCTACCGCGCAGTGTCCACAGGCCGCGGGCGCTGTCCCAGTTGGCCTCCTGCAAGTCCACGCCGAACTGGATGTGGTCGGTGACATTGAACTCTGCGGCGGTTTCGGCGATATAGCTGCGGATGGACTCGCCGTCTGCCAGTACCTTGAGACCGTTCCAGGGCCGGAAGTTGAAGCCAAAACTGAACATATCGGAGTCGGAGCGAATGCCGGGGTAGCGGAACAGATCCCAGGTGCCACCGATCCGCTCTCGGCGCTCGAGAATGGCAAATTTGCGCTCGGGGCTTGTCTGGCGCAGATGGCACGCTGTTCCGATACCGGACAGGCCGGCACCGATAATCAGGATGTCGAAATGTTGCTGATTCATGGCAATCAGGGGCTCCCTTCCACTCTTATTTTTAATTCTTGATTGTTATGTCTGTTGTTATGTCTTGTATTTAGTCGCAAGTACCATAATCGATCCTGGCCCGTGGTAATAGCACCAGGTGGCGGGCGGCGCCTCGGTTTTGGACTGGTCGGTCATGCCTGTGTTGCTCAGGCTTCACTTGGGTGCAGCCTGCCCTTGGGCGCAGCCTTTAACCCCTCTGGAGGCTGAAAGAGCCTGCTCCAGGGTTACTTTAGCTTCCTGTTACTCTGGCTTCCGCTTACGTTGGCGGCCTGTTACTGGTGGAAAACAGCTTCTTGTACCAGAACTTGGAACCTGTACCTCTTGCCTTATACGCTTTTTAAATGGTGGTTGGATGGTAAAAAGCCGCTTTTCTCTTTGCATATGCGGCTCTATTGCAGAGGGCTGAGATTGTGGGGGGGAGGCGCAGATTGCAAAAATACTTGCGGGGGCAGTTTCTTCCCGGCAAACAGAGTTCAGCCCCAGCCCCAGCCCCAGCCTCGCGTAGTTGGGGTGTTTGCCGCTGCGGCGTTTTTCTGGTGCATTCAGAGTCACTTTCTGTGTTCTTTTCATCAGCACTTTTTATCAGCAGTTTTCATCAGCACTTTTCATCACCACATTTCATCACCGCATTTCATTGCTGCATTTCATTGCTGCTTTTCATCGCTACGCTCAATCTTAGCTTTCAATCACTATTTGCGGTCGCAGCTTTCGATTCTCACGCTCAATCCATTTTTCATTGTTTTTTCCATCATTCCTTCCATCACTGCTAGCATCGTTCCGTTTGATCACGCCTTTCCATCACTTCTCTCCATCACACCTCTCAATCGCTCCTTATTCATCATGGTTTTCAATCGCTGCTTTCGATCAGAGCTTTCAGGCACATTTTAATCATCATTTTCTGTTCGGGTTTAATGCTGGATTTGCAGGCATTCGCCTGTGAAAAGCTGTGTTGCAAGCCGCTGATGCTGCGCTTTTAGGCTGGGCGCGACGGGACTGCGAAGCTGGTCATACTGCTGTGCCCGCATATGGCTGTGCTATAGAAATTATGCCGGGGGTCCGCAGCGGGGTGCCTGCTTGTTTAATTTCGCGCCAAAGTGTAGGCTGCGTGCCTGCGCAGGCGATGGGGGTTCATCAGGAATTCCGTGAAATTGGCGCAATTTATGACTGCCAAAGGCTCGCTGTTCTTCGGGCCGCAAAACCTTCTGCACAGACTCCAATTCCAAGAATTTTATGCCGCCGGTGACCCTGTCCCCGCGCATATGCCTACTATGTGAAGCGATGACCAACGAAGATAAACGCCCCCTCTATATTCCCCATGCCGGCCCCTCCCTGTTGGAAATGCCCCTGCTCAACAAGGGCAGTGCATTCACCCGCAAGGAGCGCCTTGAGTTCAATCTGGTGGGCCTGCTGCCCAACAATGTCGAGTCCATCGAGGAACAGGCCCGCCGCGCCTACCACCAGTACCAGCAGTGCAAGACCGACCTGGACCGGCATATCTATCTGCGCGCTATTCAGGATGACAACGAGACGCTGTTCTTCCGCCTGATCGAGGAACATATTGAGGAGATGTTGCCGATCATCTACACACCGACGGTTGGCGAGGCCTGTGAGGAGTTTTCCAATATCTATCGCAACCACCGCGGTCTGTTCGTGTCCTATCCGGATCGCGAGCATATGGATGACATCCTGCGCAGCGCCACCAAAGACAATGTGAAAGTGATTGTGGTCACCGACGGTGAACGTATTCTCGGTCTCGGCGATCAGGGTATCGGCGGTATGGGTATCCCCATCGGCAAGCTGTCCCTCTACACCGCCTGCGGCGGCATCAGCCCGGCCTACACCTTGCCGGTGACCTTGGATGTGGGCACCAACAACCGCACATTGCTGAACGACCCCATGTATATGGGCTGGCGACACGAGCGTATTGCCAAGGAAGAGTACGACGAATTTGTGGCGGAGTTCATCGCCGCGGTGAAGCGTCGCTGGCCGAAAGTACTGGTGCAGTTTGAAGACTTTGCCCAGACCAATGCCATGCCGCTGCTGGAAAAGTACCGCGACGAATTGTGTTGCTTCAACGACGATATTCAGGGCACCGCGGCGGTCTGTCTCGGTACGGTGCTGGCGGCGTGCAAGGCCAAGGGTGAGCCCCTGAGCGAACAGCGGGTGATGGTGGTCGGTGCCGGCTCCGCCGGATGCGGCATCGCCGAACAGATTGTGATGGCCATGGTGGGCGAGGGGCTTACCGAGGCGCAGGCTCGGGAGCGGCTGTTGATGTTCGACCGCTACGGTCTTGTCACCAGCAATATGAAAGGGTTGCACGGCTTCCAGCAGCGCCTGGCGCAGAACCCGGAAAAGTTCCCCGGGGTGAGCGAATGGGACTTGCTGCAGCTGGTGCAGAATACCAAGCCCACCATCATGATCGGGGTTTCCGGTCAGGGCGGCCTGTTTACCCAGGAGGTGATCGAGGCCCTGCACGCGGGCTGCCCGCGCCCGCTGGTGCTGCCGCTGTCCAACCCCACATCCCGCGCCGAAGCCACACCGCAGGAAATCCTGACCTGGACAAAAGGCGAGGCACTGGTGGCCACTGGCAGCCCCTTTGCGCCGGTGGAGCTGGATGGCAGGGTTTATCCCATCGCCCAGTGCAACAATGTGTATATCTTCCCGGGCATTGGCCTCGGCGTTATCGCCGCCGGTGCCAACCGGGTGACGGACGATATGCTGATGGCCGCGTCCTATGCGCTGGCGGAACACGCCCCGGTGGTGAAAAAAGGGCAGGGCGCCTTGCTGCCGGATCTGGGCGACATCCGCGAGATTACCCAGTACATCGCCCTCAAGGTCGGTCTGCAGGCGCAGGCGGACGGCGTGGCGCCGGGCGTGACGGAGGAAAAGCTGAGCGCGTCCATCGAGCGCAACTTCTGGTATCCGGGTTACCGCAAGTATCGCCGCCGGTCCTTCTGATCAGTGCAATCAGTGTGGCAAGAGGGGCAACTAGAGCAAGGCGTACAAGAAGCGTAAAAGCCTGAGAAGGCTGGCAGGGCTGTCAGGCCAGCAGGGCCATCAGGTAAGAAAGCACCGGACCCTCGCAATCGAGGGTCCGGTTGCCGGTTGGCTTTGGCAGTGTGAAACCGCGGCCGGCCAATCAGGGAGATAGGAACGACAGACTGCCATCAAGAGCTGGTAACGGAGCTCTCTTTGCTCAGTATTTTTTTCAGCCAGATACCGCTCAGGCTGAACACGATGCCCGGGATCAAGCGATAGGCCATGGCCACGGCTTTGGCGCGCACCCCCGGGATAATCTGCCACTTGCCCCGTTGCAGGCCGCTGAAGATCTGGTCGCATGCGGTATCCACATCCAGCGAACCGGCCGCCTTGCGCAATTCCAGCGAGGCCGGGTGAGCATCCACCTTTTCCTGAGCCACCATCGGCGTGCGGATTTCTCCCGGGCAGATGCAGCTGACGTTGATGCCCAGCGGTTCAAGTTCAAAGCGCAGGTTGGTGGCCAGGCCGACAACCCCGAACTTGGAGGCCGAGTAGCCAGCGTAGCCGTAGTTGCTGGTGAGTCCTGCCAGGGAGGCAATCAGGGCCAGGCGGCTGCCCGGCTGCAGGTGTGGCACTGCCGCGCGGGCGAAATGGAAACTGCCATTCAGGTTGACGTTGACAACCCGATGGAACTCTTCGGGAGTGAGATCGACGAAAGGACGATTGATGAGGATGCCGGCGCAGTTGAGTGCCAGATCCGGTGAACCGAATGCGCGCACGGCCTTTGCGACCGCCTGATCCACTTCCTGAACGGTGCAGATATCCATGGGAAAATACTCCCAACGTCCGCCGCCGGCCTTCGCTGCGCTATCCAGCGCTGCCTTTTTTTCTTCGGGCAGATTCAGGTCGAGGATCGATACCTGAGTTCCGCGCTTAAGCATCCTCAGGGTCAGTCCATAGCCAATACCACTTCCCCCGCCGGTAATCATCGCGTGCTTCCAGGCAGTCATGGGCTTCTCCGTGTCCGTGTTTATTATTTATTCCGCCCCGATGTATCAGGGCAGTTTGTTTTGGATTGATATGGGCTCGGGTGCGGGGGTGTATCGGAGGTGATCATTGCTCCGGAGACATAGAACCCGACAGACGAGCTTTTCGACAATAACATGACCGGTGACCCGGGCAAGAGGGAGAAAGGCCAGTATTTGCAGAGGTCGGCGGGAATTTCAACGAAAGTGGGTCTTGCCGGCGCTGATCTCTATTGCTGGCGCTGCTGGACTTTCACGCCATCGGAAATGCGCTCGCTGGGATGGAGCACCAGCACCTGGCCATTTTCCAGTCCGTCCAATATTTCCGCCTGCAGGCCGTTGTTCCTGCCCACTTTGACCAGCACGCGCTCCACCCGCTCACCATTGACCCGGAATACCGCCCAATCGCCCCGATGGCGAAACAGCGCACCGGTCGGTATCTGCAGAATATCCTCGCCGCGCCAGATGCGAATGGCGGCATCGACCCGGTAGCCGTGGCCGAGGCGCGACCAGCGCTCTCGCGGCTCGGTAAAGTCGACGATCACATTGACCCTCTGCTCCTCGATGCCCAGCGCGGAGAACTTGGTGAAACCAAAAGGCTCTATCAAACGCACGCTTCCGCTGAGCGGCCGGTCGCCGCCCCAGCTGGTGAATTCCACCGGCGCTCCCGGCTCTACCTGCACCGCATCGCGGGATAGCAGATCCACCACTACTTCAAGCTTCGCGGCGTTGCCGATTTCCACCAGCGGGGTGCCGGCAAGCACCACCCGCTCGCTCTCCTGCTGCAGCCGCAGCACCCGACCGCTCACGGGCGCGGTGACCTGCACTATGTCTTTCGGGTCGCTGACGCTGCCGGGCTCCGGGGCGATCAGCAGGGCGCGGGCGCTGTCCACATCGCCGGCGCGGGCACGCTCCGCGGCCTTGGCGGTGTCCACTGCGGCCACGGCGCTGTCGAGGGCCAACTCGGCGCGCTCAAGCTCCGATTGCGAGACATAGTTTTTCACGGCCATGGCCCGGATGCGGCGCACATCGGCGCGGGCAAATGCCAGCCGGGCTTCGGCATCCCGGCGCTCGGCATGGGCGAGGTTCAGCGCGGCCTCGGCGCTCTGGATCGCCGCCAGAGCCTGGGTGCGGCCGCGTTTATCCAGAAAGGCCGGGCTTGCGGGCAGCATTTGCGCCACCAGTGTTTTGCCGGCGCTGACTTCGTCACCCACTTCGCGGTTGATGCGCAGCAGGTATCCGGTTACCGGCGCCGAGACCACATAAACATCGTGCACCCGGGTATAGCCCTCATCGCGAACCTGGACTTCGAGCGGCCCCCGCGACACCTCGGCGAGATCGACCGGCACCGGATCTGGCAGGTACGCATAGACGAAGAACAGCCCCAGCGCGCCGAGCAGGGCGCCGATCACGATTTTCCGCAGCAGCTTCTTGCGCATATCACTCCCGTGTTTTCAGGACCGCGATCAGGTCGAGGTGGTCGATTCGTCTGCGCACCAGCAACCCGGATGCCACCGCCGCCAGCACGACCACCAGCGCGGCGTAGCCATAGGTGGAATCGCTGATGACCAGCGGGATGCGAAACAGCTCGGTATCGAAGGACCGTACCAGCAGGGCGGCCAGTGCATAGCCGAACAGCGCGCCCAGCGGCAGGGCCAGCAGGGTAAGCAGCGCCAGCTCTCCCAGCAGGATATACGAAACCTCGCCGCGGGTGAGGCCCAGCACCCGCAGGCTCGCCAGCTCGCGCCCCCGTTCCGAGAGGGAAATACGCGCGTTGTTATACACAACGCCGACAGCGATCAGGCCTGCGAACAGGGTGTTGAAAAAAACAAAGGTGCCCAGACTGTCCTGCAGCGTTTCATAGAAGGCGTTCTGAGCCTGCTCCTGCAGGCTGACGCCGGCCACCACCGGGGTATTTTTTAAAGCCTGGTAAAGGCGCTCGGTCTTGTCCGGGTCGACCAGCAGGTAGGCGCCGCTGATGGCGCTGTCCTCCTTGAGCATGCGGTTGAGGGCATCCAGGTGCATATAGGCGGCGGTGCCCATGTAGGTTTTTACGATGCCGCTGACCGGAATGTCCAGCTCCGGCCGCCGGCCGCTGCGCACTTCGACCCGCAGCAGGTCGCCACTGCCGACATCCAACAGCTCCGCCAGCTTGTCCGAGAGCACCAGTCCGTGCTCGGGCAGTGGCACCGGCCGAAACTCGGTATCGACGACGCGGCTCAGCTGTGGCGCGGTTTCAAGGCCAAGGATCGCCTCCCGGCGCACATGCGCGCCGTTGCGAAAGACCACCGGAATGGCGCGGAACGGCTCTGCCGCCATCACACCGGGGGCGTGCAATACATCTTCAAGGGCGCGCTTATTGCGCGGCTCAACAAAATTCACCGTGACGTCCTGGCGGTCGATCACGTTGAAGCTGATGTCCACCATGTACATCATCGCGTCCATGGAAAAGCTGGCGCCGATCAAAAGCCCCATGGACATGGCGATGCCGAGTACCGTCATGGCGGCGCGTTTGGGCCAGCGGTAGAGATGCCTGAGGATCATGCGGCTGGGCTGATCCACCCACGGGGATAAGCGCTGCAGCCAGTTGGCGGCAAGGCTGTAGTCCGCCGGAGGGGGAGGGACCATGGCCACGGCGGGTTCGAGCTGCATCACCCGGCGCACGGAAGCGGCGGTTCCGACCCCGGCAACCAGCAGGCTGAAGCCCACCGACACCAGATAAACCCCGGGGGGCGGGCGGAACAGCAGAAACGGAAATTTGAAAAAGTCCTGGTACATATGGGCGAGGCCGCGACCGAGCCAGATGCCAAGCAGGATGCCGAGGATTGCCCCAAGCAGGGTAATCACACCGATCATCTTCAGGTAATGGGTGGCCACGGTCCGGTTGCCATAGCCAAATGCCTTCAGCAGGCCGATCTGTTCCCGCTCTGTATCGATCAGGCGGCCGACCACCACGTTGAGCAGAAAAGCCGCCACCAGCAGGAAAATGGGCGGCAGTATGCGGCCGATGGTTTGCAGCTGGTTGATCTCGTTGGTAAGAAACTGGTCGGAAATCTGCTGGTCGCGCCCGTAGGCACCGGTGGCCCCGTAGCGTTTCAGCAGGGTATCGAGGCGCTGGATCAGGGCATCCTCGTCGGTGCCCGCCGAGGTGAGGATCAGCGCTTCGTTAAAGGCGCCGTCCAGGTCGAAGGCGTGGGCCAGGGCCTTGCGGTTCATCCACAACACGCCGAAACGCTTCTTGTCCGGCACGATTTCGCCTGGCGAGATGGCATACACATATTCCGGTGACAGCACGATGCCTGTGACGGTAAGGCGCTTTTTGGTGCCGTTGAGGATGGCGTATAGATGGTCACCCGGTTCCAGCCCATGCGCTTCCGAAAAGGCGTCCAGCACCAGCACCTCGTCTTCGTGTTGCGCATCGAAATAGCGCCCCCGACGCAGCACTATGTCATTGATGCGCGGCTGGGCCCGGGGGGGCAGGGACTGAATTTCACCGGTAATCGGTGCTGGCGCCCCTTCAACGTCGAGAATGACACCGGCGCGTATGCGGGTCTCCGCCCGTCGCACACCCGCAAGCGCGCTGATCTCTTCCAGCAGTGCATTGGGGGCGCGCTTGACCGGCGCTACCACGTCCGCGAAGCGATAGCGCTCGTAATAGGCGCTGCGGGTTTCTGCCAGCGAAACCAGCATACCCTTGGACATGACGTACATCCCGATCCCACAGCCGATCACGATGGCGATGGCCAGCGCCTGGCCCTTGATGGACCAGAGATCCCGCACCAGCTTGCGGTCGAGTGGGCGCAACCAGTTGATCCACATATTCCGGCGGCTATCCTCTCAGCGGGGTTGAGTTGGGTTGGGACTGGGACTTGGACTGGGACTTGGACTGGGACTTGGATTGGGACTTGGACTGGGATTGGGATTGGGACAGTCGGCGGCCTTTTCCCACGGCGCTGCCTTGTTGATTTTTCCCCGCTGCAGCGAGCGCACTCGCCAGCGTATTCTCGGCCACCAACAGGAAATCCATTGCGCCGCCTCCTCTACCAGCTCAGGTCCGAGGGCGCACAGGGCGACTCGTTGACCCGGCTTTCCTGAATCTGGCCATCGGCCATGTACAGCACACGATCCGCCATATCCGCTATGCCCGCATTGTGGGTAATCACCATGGTGGTGGTATTCAGCTCGCGGTTGACCCGGGCGATGGCCTCCAGCACCACGATGCCGGTCTTGCTGTCCAGGGCGCCGGTGGGTTCATCGCAGAAGAGTACCGTGGGCTGCTTGGCAATGGCGCGGGCGATGGCAACCCGCTGCTGTTCGCCGCCGGACAGCTGGGCCGGGAAGTGGTGCATGCGCTGCTCCAGCCCCACCAGTCGCAGCGCGGTCTCTGGCTCCATCGGATTGCTGGCGATCTCGGTGACCAGTGCCACATTTTCCCTGGCGGTGAGGCTTGGAATCAGGTTGTAGAACTGGAATACAAAACCCACGTGCTCGCGCCGGAATTGGGTGAGGTGGCGGTCGTCAAAGGCGGTGAGTTCCCAGTGGTCGAAGAAAACGCGCCCTGCGGTGGGGAAATCCAGGCCGCCGAGAATATTCAGCAGGGTGGATTTTCCACTGCCGGACGGGCCCAGCAGCACCACCATCTCCCCCCGCGGCACTTCCAGATCCACACCGCGCAGGGCGAACACGCGGGTATCGCCACTGCCGTAGATCTTGGTGAGTCCCTCCGCGCGAAAAGCCGGGTAGTTATTGTCATCCATGGTGCACTCAATATAACCTCGCCTTAGCGCAGGCCAAAGTGGTGGCGCTGGAGTCGTCCCGGTTTCGCGGAATGCGATTGCCGGGCCGGCGGCCTAATACACGGCGGCCCCGCGTTAGCCTGCGGGCCAGAAAAAGACCACGGCGAGACCGGCAATAAACGGCACAATAAACAGCACCAGCACCCGGGAAAACAACTGCCTGCCCCCGAGGATGCCCGCCGCGCCCACCTTGAAAACCATGTTCGAGAGGGTGGCGATAATCATCGAGCGCCAGGCGGTATCGATTTGCAGCGTGCCCTGATTCGCCAGGTTGGCGGTGGACAGGGTAATGGCGTCGACATCGGTGAAACCGGAGATCAGTGCCACCACATAGATGCCACTGCTGCCAAAGTATTCCCGCGCCGCAGCGATCGCCACCAGTACCAGCGCATACAGCCCTCCGAAAATCAGTGCCGGCCCCAACTCTGCCGGGTTGCCGTGTTCCGGCATCTGGTATTCCCGCTGGCCGACAAAGCGGTAGCCAAGCGCACAGATGATAATACTGACAACCAGCAGAGCGGCCAGGGGTGGCACAAACTTCAAGACGATTGCCGGCGCAACCACGGCAATTTCCACCAGCATACGCACGAGGATGGTGGTCGAGGCGATCAATATCACCAGCGAGGCCAGATCCGAAATGGCCGGGTTTTCCCGCGCCCTGCGTGCGTAACTCACCGTGGTGGCGGTTGAGGAAATCAGCCCGCCGATGATGCCGCTCAGCAGTGTGCCGGCACGCGCTCCCGCCAGTTTATAGGCCGCATAGCCGCCGAGGGCGATACCGACAATCAGTACCACCAAGAGCCAGATCTTGAACGGGTTCAAAACCCCGTAGGGGCCGAAGGTCTGGTTGGGAAGCACCGGCAGGATAATCAGCGAGATCAGGGCAAACTGCATGATCGCGCGGAGATCCTTTTCCGGCAGCGTTTTGGCGAACCTGTGCATACTGGGTTTGAGGTGCAGCAGGATAGCGATGGTGCCGCCGAGGGCAACCGCCAGCATCTTGTCGCCGGATACCAGGAAGATACCCAGCAGGTACATCAGCAGCGCGGTGATTTCGGTGGTGATACCGCTGCTTTCACTCTCGCCGCGCAGCCGTTCCAGGTTCCCCAGTAGAATCAGCATGGTCATGCACAGGAAACCCGCCAGCAGCAGCCAGGGTGTGCTGAAAACCTGCGCCAGCTGCGCAGTCAGGGCCCCGAACAGGCCAATCAATGGGAAGGTGCGAATGCCGCCGAGGCGGTCGGTACTGCGCTCGCGCTGCAGGCCGATCAGCAACCCAAGCCCCAGGGCAATCGCGAAGGCGGTGATGGTGTCCAGATCGGTAACGCCGTCTAACCGGCCCGCCAGCGCCGCCGGGCTGGGCTCGGCTGCGCTTTGCGGTGCGGCGACAGAGGTGTTGCTCAAAGATGCCTGCAAGAATATCCAGCCTGTCATTATTTTGCTCTAGCCTTGAATGAGAAAAGCCCCTAGCGCCAATACCCCCCAGATACGCCAGTCTCTTACTCCCCTGCGTCTCAGTAGCTGCGCCTGCAGACTACTTTGCTGCCGCCGCTAGACGCTACAGCCACTAAACGCTACCGCAGCTAAGCAGTACCGTCTCTTCAATAATAGTCACAACGGAGGCACACCAGAGACTGCGGAGCTACTGTTCCCGCTTTGCAGATGAAGAGGAGGCCAGAAATTTGAGGGAAGTGCCAGCCTGAGCGGGGTGAAATGTATCCTGAGGGAAGGCGTCAGCTGGGCTGTATCCAGCTTTGGGGCTGGAGGAGCAGAGGTGCGTTTTGGTGTCGGTTACGCATTGCCGGCCGCGGTATCGGCAGGCGACGTTGACACGAAATTTACGCGCGGGTCGATGCGGACTTCTATAGCTGGCCCCAGTCTCCAGCCCAGGCTCAAAAGCAGATTGGATAACGACGATGTGCTGGACAATTCCCGCTAAAAATCGCCGTTGTTATTCCTCATAACGGATGTCGATCACGTAGTAGGTGATCCAGCTCTCGCCAATTTTCAGGTCCACTTCATCATCCAGTCGTCGACCAAGCAGGCGCCGGGCTACCGGGGAGTCCATGGAGATGAGCCCCTGTTTCACATCGAACTCATCGGGTCCGACAATGCGGTAGGTGAGGGCGTTGCCGTCTTCATCCTCAAGGCTGACCCAGGCGCCGAAGAAGACTTTTTCCCGGTCTTCCGGTATGCGGTCAACAACGGTCACTTCTTCGAGACGCTTGGTGAGAAAGCGCACGCGGCTGTCGATTTCCCGCAGGCGTTTTTTGCCATAGATATAGTCGGCGTTCTCGGAGCGGTCTCCCAGCTTTGCCGCCTCGCTGACGGCATTGGTGACCCGGGGCCGCTCCTCTTCCCACAGGTGCTTGAGTTCGGCGCGCATGCGCCGCGCACCCTCGGGAGTGATGTAGCGGGAACCTCGGGGGCGCGGTGGCCTGTATCTGCCCATGCCTCTGCCCATGCTCAATGGTCCAGGTTGTCGATGGTAATACCGGGGCCGGGTTCGGCCAGCGCAAAGCCGAATATGCGGCTGTAAAATTCCAGCTCGCCTTGCATGGCCATTTTGATGCTGTCTGCGCCGCGGAAACCGTGTCCCTCATCGGCGAAGGTCACGTAGGCGACCGGGATTCCCCGGCCGCGCAGGGCTTGCACCATGGCCTCGGCCTGATTGGGTGGCACCACTTTGTCTTCCATGCCCTGGAAGAAAATTACCGGGCAGGACAGCTGGTCCACATGGTTGATGGGTGAGCGGGCGCGGTAGGTTGCTTCGGCCTCCGGCCAGGGACCAACCAGACGGTCGAGGTAGCGCGATTCAAACTTGTGGGTGTCGCGGGCGAGGGTGGTGAGATCGCCGATGCCGTAGTGGCTGGCGCCCGCTTTGAACGTGCTGTGGAAAGTCAGTGCCGCCAGTACGGTATAGCCGCCGGCGCTACCGCCTTTGATCAGCAGGCGCTGGGGATCGGCAAGCCCTTTGGCGACGAGATATTCGGCGCCGGCGCAGACATCCTCCACATCCATGATGCCCCAGTTATCCCGCAGCCTATCCCGGTAGCTGCGGCCATAGCCGGTGCTGCCGGAATAGTTGACATCGAGGATGGCGAAGCCGCGGCTGGTCCAGTACTGGACTTTGAGGTTGAGGCCGGTGGAAGTGGCGCCGGTGGGGCCGCCGTGGCTGAGCACGATCAAGGGGGGCAGATCGCCCTCGGGCGCGGTGCAGGCGGGGTTTTGCGGGGCGTAGTAGAAGCCGTGCACGGTTCTGTCCCCGGCGGGGAATTCGACCGCCTGCGCGGAGGAAAACACCTCCTGCGGCAGCTGGCTGTCGTTGCTGCTGGCGATCCGCTGGAATCTGCCGGTGTGATCATCGAAAGACACCACGGCGGGAAAGCGGTCGCCGGCGGCGGCAATCATGATCGCTTTGTGGCTTTCGCAGCGCACACTTTCGATATCGCAGTAGGGCTGCTCGATCAGTTTGTGGTTGCCACTGCTGAGGTCGATCACACCCAGCCGCCAGCGGCCGTTTTCGGTAAAGGTGCAGAGAATCTGGTCTGAGGTGATAAATCCATAGGTGGACATGCCGAACACCCACTGGGGTGTGGCGAACTCGGCTTCCCGTGCCCACAGTGGCTCGCTGTCGCCGAGGCGATACAGATTCCACCAGTTGCTGCGGTCAGAAACGTAAAACAGTTCGCCGGCCGGTGACCACTGGGGCTGGAAGATGGATTCACCATCCCCTCCGGCGACCACCTCGACACTGGTCGGGTTGCCGTCACTGTCCAGCTCGGCCAGGCACAGCTGGGTGGCGTCCCAGGGCATATCGGGATGGAACCAGCGCAGGAAGCTCAGCTGCTTGCCGTCGGGGCTCAGTGCCGGGTTGGAATAAAAGTCGGCGCCCTCCGCAATGACCTTTGCGGGTTGCGGTTCATCGGCGGCCGGGTCGGTGGCCAGGTCAACAGCCACGATGCGGGCCTTGGCTTCGCCGCCGGTGGCACAGGGGGAGTAGTCCTCCTGTACGCACAACAGGCGATTGTGGCGTTGATCCAGATGCAGGTCGGCGTGCCGGTATGGCCCTTCGACGGTCAGTGCTTGCGGTGTTTTATCACCGAGGCCCATGCGGTAAATGCGCTGGTCATCCGCCAGTACAAAGTACACCACCCCGTCACGCACGAGATAGCTGGCGCCACCATATTCATGAGCTTTCGAGCGCACACTGAGGGGGGCCGGTATCACATCGCGGCGATCCCCCGCGGGGGTGCACTGCACCAGTACGGAGCGGCCTTTTTCCTGCGGGCGCGATTCCAGCCAGTAGAAATTGCCATCGGCGACGGTGGCTTCACTCAGCCGAACACTGCCAGCGACCAGCAGATCGGCACTGATCGCCGACTTCCAGCTGCCGTAGGGCACTTTGTTGACTGCGGAATCGCTCATCGGTGAACTCTCTGTCCGTGAATATGCGGGGCATTTTGCCGATGCCTTATTGCCGACACAAGAAAGTGTGGCCTGACGGGGCTTAGAGAAGCAAAGAGGCACAAAAAGGGTTCTGTCCCGGGAGACAGTATGATAGCTTCTCGTTAGCAAAACCAAGCAAGTGCTTGGTTGCTCTTCGCGCTTTCGATGCGGTCCCGGTTGAAGGCTGGTAACGGCGGCATAGGCCGCCACGATGAAAGAGGAAATAGGAATGTCCGATGAGGTCGTGATTACCTGCGCCCTGACTGGGGTGCTTACCAACCCCAGTCAACACCCCGTACCTGTGACACCGGAGCAGATGGCCCAGGCGGCCAAAGAGGCTTATGACGCCGGCGCTTCGGTAATGCATGTGCATTTTCGCTCGCAGGAGCCCGGTTTGGGTCACCTGCCCAGCTGGGACCCCGAGGTGGCGACAGCCATTGCCGAGGCCATTCGTGGCGCCTGCCCGGGTGTCATCATGAATTTCACCACCGGCACCATTGGCCGCGATCAGGCCGGTGCGCTGGAGTGCATTCGCGCCGGCCGGCCGGAGATTGCGGCCTGTAATGCCGGCAGCCTGAATTACCTCAAGGCTCGCTCTAACGGCACCTGGGCCTGGCCGCCGATGCTGTTTGAGAACCCGGTAGACAAGGTCGAAGAGCTGCTTGCAGTCTGTGCCGAGACCGGTACCCGCCCGGAATTCGAGTGCTTCGATGTGGGTATTGTGCGTTCCGTGGGGATGTTTGCCGATGTGGGTCTGGTGGACCGGGCCAATTACAACCTGGTTATGGGGGTTGCCTCGGGTATGCCCGCGGACGCCGACCTGCTGGCCCTGCTGCCGCGCTACATGAAGCCCGGTGCCCTGTGGCAGACCACCGTGATCGGCCGGGAGGAAATCTGGCCGGTACACCGTCGCACCGCCGAGCTGGGTGGTCACCTGCGCACCGGGGTGGAGGACACCTTCTACCTGCCGGGCGGTGAGCGAACGTCCGGTAACGGTCAGCTGATCGATGCACTGGTCGAAGTGGCTCAGCAGGCCGGCCGCAAAGTGGTATCACCTGAGCGGGCACGTGAGATTTTTCTCTAAGTAAAATGCGCCCAGACGCTTCCCGCTTGATCTAAGCTAAATAGATCGGTGGATCTGCCCGCCACAAGCCCGTGCCTCAGTGCGCGGGTTTGCGGGCTAAGAAGTGTCTGGAGCGCTGCATGCAAGCCTTTCTCGATAGCCTGTCTAGTTTCGTCAGTTGGGGTAATGCCATTACCTGGGGCGGGCTCGGAGGCTTCTGGTGGTTGGGCATCCTGATTACCGCTCTGCTGCCAGCCGGTATCTATTTCACCTGGCACAGCCGCTTTATCCAGTTCCGGGGCTTCGGGCATATGCTGTGGGTGATGCGCCACAGTTTCCGCCACGAACACAGCGGCTCCGTCTCCTCCTTTGAAGCCTTTGCCACCAGTGCCGCCGCACGGGTGGGTACGGGAAATATCGCCGGTGTCGCGGTGGCAATTACCGTCGGTGGTCCGGGCGCGGTTTTCTGGATGTGGATGGTCGGGCTGCTTGGCATGGCCACCAGCTTTGTCGAGAACACCCTCGCCCAAGTCTACAAGGAGCGCGGCGACGAGCAGGGTACTTTTCGTGGCGGCCCCGCCTATTACATCGAGAAGGGGCTGGGCAGGGGCTGGCGCTGGCTGTCCATTCTCTTCTCAATCTTCCTGATTTTGAGCTTTGGCTTTTTCTTTAATGCCGTACAGGCCAATGCGATGGCGGCCGCTGTCAGTGGTGCCTGGGGTGTGAATCCGTTACTGGTCGGTGCCTGTGTCGCGCTGCTGGCGGGCGCCATTGTTTTTGGCGGCATTCACAGTATCGGTCGCTTTGCCAGTATCGTCGTGCCCTTTATGGCGATGGCCTACCTCGCCATCGCCATTGTCGTGATTGTGATGAATCTGGGTGAATTGCCACGGGTATTGGGACAGATTATCGGCAATGCCTTTGGATTGGAGGAGGCTGGCGCAGGTGCGCTCGGCGCTGTGATCGCCAACGGTATCAAGCGGGGGCTTTTTTCCAATGAGGCGGGCATGGGCTCCTCCCCCAACGTGGCGGCGGCGGCGGATGTGAAGCACCCGGCGGTGCAGGGTTATGTGCAGATGGCCTCGGTGTTTCTCGATACCCTGATGATCTGCACGGCCACCGCTGCCATCATTCTGCTCGCGGATGTGCACATGCTGGGGAGCATGGAGGGGATTACCCTGACCCAGGATGCGCTTGCCAGTGAGGTGGGTGCCTGGGGCGGCAGCTTTGTGGCGATTGCGCTGATCTTCTTTGCGTTTACCTCGATTATTGCCAATTACTACTACGCCGAAACCAATATTTTCTACCTGTGGCACAGCCGCACCTCGATTTTTATCTATCGGGCGCTGTATATCCTGTTCATCCTGTTTGGTGCCTGGGTCGCTTACAGCGGCAGCTCAGACAATTTCGCCCTGCTGTGGAACATGGCGGATATGTCCATGGGCTTTATGGCGACTGTCAACTTAATTGCCATTCTGCTGCTCTCCGGCGTGGCTTTTCGGGTGATGGCGGATTACGAATCGCAGCGAGCGAGGGGGGTGGTGGAACCGGTCTTTGATGCGCGCAAACACGATATTCCAGGGGTTGAGCACGATATCTGGGATGGCGATCGCAAGTAGCTTCAAATTCAACGGTACCCGGGGACTAGCTATCCGGGGAAAAGGAGCTCGGTGAAAGGGTACTCGGGAAAAGCTACTCGGGAAAAATGTAATCGGAAAAAATGTAATCGGGAAAAGGTTACTCGCCTAAAGGCTACCCGGTAAAAGTCACCCGAATATCACGGTATCCGGACTTAAACAGGTCGGGGGGTGAAAGGGACTGGAATTGAAACGAACGGGAGTTGAAAGGGGCGGGACATGAAAGGGGCGCGGATAAAAAATGCCGCAAATCAAATGCAGGGTTGCCTCAAAAGCAGGGCGGGGATCAGAGGCGCGCAGGCGCACTGGGGTGCAGACAAATCCGACACCCGCCTCCCAGGTCATATACCCATCTGGCGCGACGCCAGGTCTCTGAGGATTTCCTCTGAGCCGCCTCCAATCGCATTAACCCGCACCTCGCGGTAGATCCGCTCTACACGGCTTCCGCGAAAATAGCTGGCTCCCCCGATCACCTGCATGGCTTCGCGTGCGCAGAATTCCAGTGTCTCGGTCGCCTGAACCTTGAGAAGCGCCACATCGGCGATTTTCAATTGGCCTTGCTGTTCCGCCCAGGCGCACATGTCCATATAGGCCTGGGTCGCGTTAATACGCTGTAGCATCTGTGCAAACTTATGACGGATGACCTGGTGATTGGCCAGGCGCTTGCCGAAGGTCTGTCTCTCCTGTGCCCACTCGATCGCCTCCTGCAGGCAAACACGGCTGTATTCAATACAGGAAGCGGTAATTCCCAGGCGCTCCTGATTGAAGTTGTGCACGATGGGGAGAAAACCCTGATTTTCTGCACCGATCAGGTTGGCTGCGGGTACACGTACATCGTCGAAGAAGATACTGGCCGTATCAGAGCACCACCAACCCTGTTTTTTATCGAGGTGGGTGCGACTCACTCCCGCTGCGTCCGCCGGGATCAGAAGCAGGGAAATACCCCCAAACCCCTCTCCGCCAGTGCGAACCGCGGTGGTGAACCAGTTTGCCCGCATGCCGCCGGTGATAAATGTCTTCTCACCGTTGACGATGAATTCGTCACCGACTTTTCTGGCACTGCAGCTCAGGTTGGCCACATCGGAGCCACCGCCGGGTTCTGTCACCGCCAGTGAGATATGTTTCTCGCCGCGCAATACCGGCGGGATCACCGCGGCTTTGAGCTGGGCCGAGCCGTAATGTACCAGTGGGGGCAGGGCGATGCCGTGAACCAGCAGGCTCGCGTAGAGACCGCCGGCACCACAGCGCGCCAACTCCTCGGCGGCGACAATAATATGGAAGATATCCGCCGGTACACCGCCATATTCCTCCGGGAACCCCAGCTGCAGCAGGCCTATGTCCGCCGCCCGGGACCAAAGCGCGTCTGGCAGCGCTCCGGCCTCATCCCAATCATCAACATGAGGCATGATTTCGCGGGAGACAAAGCGGCGGAGCTGGCTCCGCCACTGCTGGTGTTCCTCGGTGAAAAATGGATTTGGCGAGCGCGTGCTGTCGATATCAAACACGGCCTAGGCCTCGGCGCTTTGCTCGGCGTCTGCGGTATCAGGCTCGATCTCGACCAATAGCTGGCCACCGCGCACCTGATCCCCCGGGCTGGTGCCAAGGCTCACCACGGTACCATCACAGGCCGCTTTGAGCGGATGTTCCATTTTCATGGCCTCCATCACTGCCAGCACCTGGCCTGCGGACACCTTGTCGCCTGCTTTGACGTTCACTTCGGTTACGCAGCCGTCCATCGGCGCCATAACATGGCCGGATCCGGCCGCGCTGTTTTTCTGGCTGGGCGCGTGGGTGATATCGGAAAACACCCACTGTCTGCCGTTATCCAGCAGGTAGAGGGTCTGTTGGTCACGCAGATACCCATAAGGCTTGCGCTGGCCGTCCAGGGTGACTTCACAGTGCTGAAGCTGGCTATCTGAATCAGCGTGATTTACCGAGACCGTCAAATGGCTTTCATCGCAACCGAAACGGTAGCTGCCGCCTTGCTGGGGTGACAGCTGACAGTCGAAAGTATCCTCGCCATTTTGCAGGCGGTAGCGCAGCGGTGTGGCGTCGCTGGCGCTGCGCCAGTTGCTGCGGCCCGCGCTGCGGTCCTGAGTGCGCACACGGCTCTCATGGAGCAGTACGGTGGCGGCGGCGAGGATCTCAGCTGAGGGCGCTGGGTTATCCAGAGACAGGCTGCTGTTGTCGAGGAAATCCGTGGTCACTTCCCCGGCGGCAAATGCCGGGTTCGCGGTGAGATCACAGAGGAAGGCAAAGTTATTGGTCGGGCCCGCAAAACTTGGGTTTTGCAGCGCGGTGAGAAGCCGCAGCCGGGCCTGCTCGCGATTCTCCCCCCAGGTGATCAACTTGCCCAGCATGGGATCATAGTAAGGGGTGATTTCCTGACCGCTGCGGATACCGGCATCCACGCGAACACCCTCGCCGGTAGGCGCTTGCCAGTAGAGAATACGTCCGCTCTGCGGCAGGAAGCCCTGGGCAGGGTCTTCCGCGTACAGACGCGCTTCGATGGAGTGCCCGCCTGTGCGCAGGCGTTCATCGATGATTTCCTGGGTGACTGGCAATGCTTCGCCGCCGGCAACGGCCAGCTGCCAGGCAACAAGGTCAAAGCCTGTCACCATTTCCGTTACCGGGTGCTCCACCTGCAGGCGGGTGTTCATCTCCAGGAAGTAGAAGTTGTTGTCGCGATCCAACAGGAACTCCACAGTGCCGGCGCCAACGTATTGGCAGGCGCGAACGATCGCTGTGGCCGCGGCACCCAGGCGGGCGCGAAGCTCTGGGTTCACCGCCGGTGACGGGCACTCTTCGATGATTTTCTGGTGCCGGCGTTGCAGGGAGCAATCCCTTTCGCCCAGATGCACCGCATTGCCGTGGGTATCGGCAAACACCTGCACTTCGATATGGCGACCACCGAAAATGGCTTTTTCCAGAATCAGTTCATCGCTGCCAAATGCCGCCTGCGCTTCAGTACGGGCGGACTGCAGCTGGCGGGGCAGGTTTTCGGCACTCTCGGCCAGACGCATACCACGGCCGCCGCCGCCATCTGCGGCCTTGACCATCACCGGGAAACCGATGTCACGGGCAGCGGCAAGCAGGGATTCATCGGTTTGACTGCCACTGTAGCCGGGGATACCCGACACTCCGGCTGCTTCCGCGACTTCCTTGGCCCGGCGCTTGTTGCCCATGAGCTCAATGCTCTCGGGAGTGGGGCCGATAAATTTGATCCCGCGCTCGCTACAGGCGTTGGCGAATTCACCATTTTCGGACAGGAATCCGTAGCCCGGGTGAACCAGGTCGGCGCCGCTGCGCTCGGCAGCCTCGATCAGTTTATCGATGACCAGATAGGATTCGGCTGGTGTTCGCCCGCCAATGCCAACTGCGGTATCCGCCAGTGCCACGTGGGGTGCGTCTTTATCAGCATCGCTGTAGATGGCGATGGTGCGGTAGCCCAGACTGCGAGCCGTACGGATAATCCGCACAGCAATTTCGCCGCGGTTGGCAATTAACACAGAAGGGCGTGTGCCGCTGATATTTTCCTGCTGGGTATTTTGCTTTTGCATTATTCCTGGGCCCAATACGGTTTGCGTTTTTCGATGAATGCCATCGCTCCCTCTTTGGCTTCTTCGCTCAATACTGCGGCGGAGAAGTCCTCAGCTGCCTCATCCAGAAGCGCGCCGAGCTCTTCGTCAGAAATTTCTCCCGAGCGGCGTACCAGTGTCTTGGTGGTGGCGAGTGCTCCGGGGGCACTGCGACGGATATTGTCGAGGATGCCATCGACACCGCGGCCAAGCTCCTCCGCACTCACTGCCAGTTGATGCACCAGGCCGATATGCTGAGCCTCTGCCGCATCGAGGATTTCACCTGCCAGAGCGAGGCGCCGGGTTTGTCCGGGGCCGATGCGGCTGTTGAGGAATGGTGCGATTTGTGCCGGGATGAGGCCGAGCCGGGTCTCCGGAAGCGAAAAGCGAGAACCCGGTGCGGCAATGGTGAAGTCACTGGCACACACAAGGCCGACGCCTCCACCCATGACGACACCTTCCACGGCGCAGATGATGACGAGGCGGCTGCGCTTCAGTGCCTGCAGCAGCCCGCCGTAGCGCCGGCTCAGTTCCGTAAAGGCGCGCTGGTTTCCGTCACTGTATGCCTGTTGCGCTTCGAGCATATCTGCGAGGTCGCCTCCCGCACAGAAATTGCCGCCAGCGCCGCGGATCACCAGCGCACGCAGCTGGGGGTTGTCCTCGGCTTCTCCCAATTTACGCTCAAGCTCATCAAGCGTGGCGCTGTTGAGGGCATTGCGCTGTTGCGGACGGTTTAAGGTCACGGTCAGGGCGCAGCCTGTCTGCTCTGTAATAAGCCCCTGCATGGCAGCTTTCTCCCGGCTGTTTGTAGGTTGTTGGTTAGCGTCGGTGATTACCTAAAGTGTCATCACTCGCCGACGGTGCTTGCCTCTTTGGCCGGCTTGTTCGCTGTATCCGTTTTTTTGCGGCTGGGCAGAATACCCATCAGCTTGCAGATGATACCCAGCATCACTTCGTCGGCGCCGCCGCCAATGGGTGTCAGACGGCAGTCACGGTAATAGCGGTTGATCAGGGTTTCTTCGATATAACCCATACCACCCCAGAACTGCAGGCACTTGTCGGGAATGCTGCGGCAGAGGCGGCCGGCCTTGAGCTTGGCCATGGAGGCGAGGGTGGTCACATCCTGTCCGGCGATATAGGCTTCGATCGCGCGCCAGGTCAGGGCGCGGAAGCACTCTACCTCGGTCTGCATTTCAGCCAGTGAATGGTGAATAGTCTGGTTGTCCAGCAGTGACGCGCCGAAAGCTTGGCGATCACGCACATAGTCGATGGTTTGACTGATGCAGTTTTCCAGGCCGCGAATGGTCAGTGCGGCACCAGCCAGGCGCTCTTCCTGGAATTGCAGCATTTGCAGCAGGAAACCGCTGCCCTCATCACCGATAAGGTTGCGCTTCGGCACACGCACGTCCTCGAACGCCACAGGCGCGGTCTCCGAGGAGCGCATGCCCATTTTATGCAGGCGTTTGCCGACGCTGACTCCGGGGGTGTCGGCGGGAATCACTATCAGGGATTTGTTCTGGTGTGGTTTGCCATCGCTGGTATTGACCAGTGTGCAGAAGAAGTCGGCGGAAGGTGCATTGGTAATCCACATTTTCTCGCCGTTGATGATGTAATCATCGCCGTCGCTGCGGGCGCGGGTTTTGATCGCGGCCACGTCCGATCCGGCGCCCGGCTCTGATACGGCGATGGAGGCTACCTTTTCACCGCTGATCGCCGGCGTCAGGAATTCTTCTTTCAGTTCGTCGCTGGCGAAGTTGGCCAGAGCTGGTGTTGCCATCGAGGTCTGAACGGCAATGGACAGTGGCACACCACCACAGTCAGCAGCGCCCAGCTCTTCCAGGAACACGGCTTCGTAACTGAAGTCCAGTCCGAGCCCGCCCCAGGCTTCCGGCTTGCTGATGCCCAGCAGGCCCAGCTTGCCCAGTTCGCGGAACAGTTCGTGGGTGGGAAAGCCGCCGGCCTTCTCCCATTCGTCCACGCGGGGGTTGATCTCCTGTTGCACAAAGCTGCGTACGGTGCGCTGTAATTGACGGTGTTCGTCGGTCAGGATCATGGTGTCTCTCCGAGTCCTTGGTATTTTTATTTGGGGCAGGGCAAACCCGCCCAGAAATTAAAAGCGCGCGACACCAAAGGTGTTGGACGCGCCGGGTTTGATCTCTGCTTCGCGGCAGGTTTCCAGCAGGAAGCCCAGCAAGCGCCTGGTGTCGCGGGGGTCGATAATGCCATCGTCCCAGAGGCGCGCACTGCAGGAAATTGCATCGGAACCGGCATCGAGGAACGCCGCGGTATCTGTTTCGATCTTGTCCAGCACTCCTGTGTCCACGCTGCCACCGCGCTCCATTTTCTGCTCAGTGACAATGCGCATTACTTTGCCGGCCTGCGCGGCACCCATGACCGCGGTGCGAGAATTTGGCCAGGCGAAAATAAATCGTGGGTCGAAGCCCCGGCCGCACATGGCATAGTTACCCGCTCCGTAGGAGCCGCCCACCACGATACTGATTTTCGGCACCCGGGTATTGGCTACCGCCTGAATCATTTTGGAACCGTGCTTGATGATGCCCTGCTGCTCCACCGCGGTACCGACCATGAATCCGGTGGTGTTGTGGAGGAACAAAAGTGGAATCCCGCTCTGGTCGCACAGCTGGATAAACTGGGCGGCTTTGTTGGCACCGTGGGGGGTAATTGGGCCGTTATTGCCAATAACGCCGACACTGTGTCCCTCAATGCGGATGTGGGTGCACACGGTCTGGTTATCGAATTCCGTTTTGAAATCCAGCAGAGCAGAGTCATCGGCAATGCGCGCAATTATCTCGCGGACGTCATAGGGCTTGCGGCTGTCGGCGGGAATAATGCCCAATAAGTCATCAATCGGGTATTGGGGCTCACGCCATTCCTTTTGCGCAGACTGCGCTTTAGGTTCTGGGTGGGGCAGGGTGGCAACAATTTCCCGAGCGATGCGGATGCCGTCGGCATCGTCTTCCGCCAGGTAATCGCCGCTGCCGGCTTCGTGACAGTGCATCTCGGCACCACCGAGGGTTTCCTCATCGGCGATCTCGCCGGTTGCGGCTTTAAGCAGGGGGGGGCCTGCCAGGTACATGCCGGTCTGGCCACGGATCATCACAACATAGTCAGACAGTCCCGGCTGGTAAGCGCCGCCCGCTGTGGCACCACCGTGTACCACGGTGACCTGCGGGATACCCGCAGCGGACATACGGGCCTGATTGGCAAAGCCGCGGCCACCGGGGGCAAAGGTCTCGGTAGCGTAGATCAGGTTGGCGCCGCCACTCTGGGCCAGAGTGACCACCGGCAGGTGGTTTTCCAGTGCAACCTGCTGCATACGCAGGGCTTTGTCCATGCCCGCCGGGGAAATGGTGCCGCCTTTGACCGCGTAATTGTCTACGCGCACCACGCAGCGTCGGCCGCTGACATAACCAATACCGCAGATGGCGCCGCCACCGGCTCCGGTACCATCGGTATCGTCGTAAAGCTTGTAGCCGGCCATGGGGCACAGCTCGACAAAAGGCGTGCCCGGGTCAAGTAACAGGTTGAGCCTCTCTCTGGGCAGCAGCCAGCCGCGGTCGTGGTAACGCTTGGCCCGGGCCTCTGCGGCCTCCTGTGGCAGGCGCTCGACGCTGCGGAATTGCTCGATAGCGGTTTCCATTGCATCGCGGTTGCGAGCAAAGTCCTCGGACCCTGTAGCGATTAATGATTTGAACGGTTGCATTAGAGTTTCCCCTCGGCTTCCAGATCCTCGACCACTTGAGGTCTGCGGCTGCGGTGAAAGCCGTTGTAGGCCTTACGATTTTTTGCGTTGGATGGACGCCACATTGGCGAGTGATGTTTGAGGCTGCTGCCGCCATCGATATGCAGCACATGGCCGGTGATATAGCGGGCAGCATCGGAAAGCAGGAAGCAGACACTGGCGCTGACCTCCGCCTCCTCGCCCAGGCGGTCGAGGGGGATATTCTCGCGGAAAGTCGGCAGAAATTGCCTTAGGAGTTCCGGGTCGTAGGTGTCAAAGCCACTGGAGAGGATGTACCCGGGGGCAACGGCATTGACCCGTACGCTGCTGGATGCCCACTCCACGGCTGCCGTCAGTGTCATGTTTTCCATACCGGCGCGGGCGGCACCGGAGTGGCCCATCATCGGCATGCCGCCGACGTTGTCGGCAGTGATGTTGACGATGCTGCCGCCGTGCTCGGACATGCTCTGGTTGTACACCTCCCTGGATACCAGGAAACCTCCCACCAGGTTGCTGCGCACAACCGCCTCAAAGCCTTTCTTTTTGATCTGCGATAGCAGCGCCGGAAACTGTCCGCCGGCATTATTCACCAGTCCGTGAATCTGGCCCCGTGCCTCGACGATCTGTTGGATGGTGCTGGTAACGGCATCCTCGTCCCGAATATCGACAGAGTAGTAACTGCAGCTACCGCCATCGGAAAGGATTTCATCGGCAACGGCCGCCAGCTTTTCTTCGGTGCGGCCCAACAGCACCACGTGTCCGGCGAGGCTGGCAATCTCGTGGGAGATGCAGCGACCGATGCCGCTACCGCCGCCGGTTACAATGATCGTCTGCCCACTGAAACTTTCGGGGTGTAACTGGCTCTGGTAGGGCATACATGTTCTCCTTTATGTCCACTGCTGTACTTGCATGGCCGCCCGTGTGGGCTGACAATGCAAGAAACTACCAAGCACTTGCTTGGTTGGCAATCACGGTTCGCACAGTTGGTAGAATTGGGCGCCAAAAAATGAGGAAAGTGAAAGTGGCCACGACTGCTGACAGGTCTTCACGCAAAAACTCCGCTGCCGCAGTGGGGGATGCCACCGGGGTGGAATCCAATGATTCGCCTGGGGCAGACAGCCCGGAGGCCTCCTCTGTTACCGATCCGGTCGCAGCACTGGTTGCCGATGGTCAACTTTCCGACCCGCAATCGACGCGGGCGAGGCTATTGGGCTGTGCGGCCAGGCTTTTTGAGGAGAAGGGATTTGCGCGGACAACGGTGCGGGATATCGCCGCGGAGGTGGGAATCCTCTCCGGCAGTATTTTTCATCACTTCTCCAGCAAAGAGGAGATTCTTCGCTGTGCGATGGAGGAGGTCACTCTGCATGCGCGGACGTTGATGATGGCTGAGGTCGCTGCGCGCGACACGCCAAGAGAGCAGCTGCGCGCCTGTATTCGCTGTGAACTCGAGGCGGTGCATGGTCTCTCGGTGCCGGGCTTCTCAATTCTGGTGATGGAGTGGCGCAGCCTGTCCCCCGACAGTCAGGCCAAGATTTTGGCGCTTCGTTATAGTTACGAGCAAATCTGGCGACAGGTCTTCAAAGCGCTGAACGGCCCCCTGGAGGATCCGGCTCTGTGCCGGCGCCTTATCCGCGGAACCATTGCGCATACCCATAACTGGTTCAAACCGGAGGGGCGGTCTCTCTCGCTTGAAGAGCTTACCGAGAGCATTCTGCAAGTCTTCGCTCCCGCTTAGTGAAGTTATCTCTCAAATTCCTTTACCCATTGCGATATTTATTTCGATATCCATCGATGAAGTGCCATTGACGCATAAATAGTAAATATTGGCGTCAGGTTATACCTCTATAGCCTATTATTGTGGCGTGCGTCACAAAAATATTGTTAACCTTCTCACCCTTCAGGTTGAGAAGTAGATTTCTCTTTTCAGTCGGCACTTTTCAGTGTTCTCAGCCTTCCTTATTTCGAATCTTCTGTCTAATTTAGCGCCATGTGAGTCAGTACCGTGGCCCAGGGGGCTGGAGTTATTAATGATTGGCAAGGAACTCTTCCAGATCGTATCCACTGGAACAACACTTCACGAAAAGCCGGCGGCGGAAGTTGTCGCCACGGCGGCCAAATTACTCAAAGTGCCCACTTCCCAGGCCCAGAGGTTACTGCTCAAAGGCTGGGTCATTAAGGACCAGTTGAGTCGCGCCAAGGTGGTGGAGTACCGCGCGCGCCTGGAGCAAATTGGTCTGAAAATCGCGGTTTATCCGGCGGGTAAGTTCGACAATCGCGCGCTGTTGGCAAGACTGAACGCTACAGGGCGGAAGTCTCCCCGGGGCAATGCTGGGCCGGCTGGGGAGTCCACCACGGAGGGCGCGGTAAAGCTGGCGCAGACCGTAAAGCTCGATCCACATTCCAATCTTCCCGGTGGGCAACAACAGCGGTCCACTAGTGAGCGCCAGGCACTTGAACAACTCCAGGCGCTGTTTGCGGATACTGAGCTGCCGGGTCAGTCCTTCGCGAGCAGTCTGAGAATTTTACCGGGCGCGATGGCCGCAGCCATTGTCCCCGGAGCCTTCCTGCTGCTCGCAATCTTGCTGTTTTCCTTGGTAATCAACATAGCCTGGGAGCTGTCAGCATCCCTGCTTGCATCGGGCGCTATTGCCGCTGGCAGCATTGGCGCTGCCGCTGTTGCGCTGTTGGCGATCGCGCTCGTTGCGGGGTTGACTGTCGTGCCTTTCTTCCGGGTAAAAAACTGTGTAAGCAGTGCCTCGGGGCAATCTACTGCCGAAGAAGCGAGGCGGCCGTTGAACAGGCAGGATGCACCACAACTTTTCCTGTTACTTGAGGCTCTGTCGAGCCGCGCATGTTTGCCAGAGGTGGATCGTATCCTGGTGAGCCGGGGGGCTGGTATCACCGGCTCGGCAGTTCTGGGCGATGTGTGGCGGCAGCGGACCACCTTGCTTGTCGGCCTCTCCGCGGTCAGGGCCTGCAGCGGTCGGGAGTTGATAGCGTTACTGGCGCGGGCGATGAGTTTTTATTCAGGCCGTGGCTGGGGGTTGGTCAGCTACTTGGTATTCGGCACAGCCCAGCGGCTGCGGGCACTGGAAAGTACTTTTGAGGGCGGCCGGGTACTGGATGTGGCCGATCGCTCGAGCCCGGTATTTGCCGGGCTGGATAAGCTCCTGGGCCACGGCGCCAAACCTCTGGCGGCGATGGTGAGCCGCATGCTGACACTTCACCGGCGCCTAGCAGCAGGTGCTGCTGATCTGTTGCAGAAACGTGCAGACCGCCAGATGGCGATCATCATCGGCAGCGATGGGTTTTCGCAATTCACCGAAAAGTGGTGGCAATTGGATCACTCGGCGCAGATTGCGGCCGAAGCCAACCGTGGGGCCTGCCTCGTGAACCAGCGCCTTGCCGATTTCCCTGCCGGTGTGGCGTGGCTTATGGGGCACCTCGACGCGCAAACCCGCGAGAGCCTTGAGCTGGCCATGACACACCGGGCTGACCCCTGGGCGCTATCCGCGCCGGCGGATATTAACCGAATCGCCGAAGTGGAATTCCTTTCTGTTAAACCCATGATGCGGGGTAATTTCTCCACTGAAAAACTCTTTCGCAACCTGTCCGCGCTCAGTGCCGAGCTGAGTAGTGGCGAGGGATTGGGTGCGCAGCCGGTGGGGCACCGGCAGTTGCTGGCCGCAACCCGAGAGATGGAGGAGGCCATGCCGGTTCTGCGGGAATACTTCAACCGCATCGTGCCATTGCGCATGCTTTCGATGGGGTCGCCGGTGAGTGGGTCGCTGGCGGCGCTGGACCTGCAGGGTTGCATTGACTGGCTGCGCGGGGAACTGCTGGAGCTGGGGGAAACTCAGGCTCGGCTTGCTGAGCTGGAAAACCGGGCTGCCAGGATGCAGTTGGGCAGAATGCTGCTCAAGGCCAAGTTGCCCGTGGATGCACAGGAATATCTTCTGAGCGGGGCTACCGTTTCCGCCGCAGATAAGACTCTACGGGATAACGAGGCGCGCCTCGACAACCTTCAGCAGCAGGTGCGCGCAGTTCACTCAGTATTCGCGCTGAGAATTAAGGCTGCTTGTAAATCAATGCCGCGGGATATGGCCACTGTGGTCAACAGGCACATAAAGACCTTGGGGGAGTTTGAGACTCTGGCTTCGCGTCTGGAGAACATCGATTCCTACGTGGCGCTTCTGGCGCAGGCTCGGCAGCGTCTGCCGGGTATCAGTCGCGCCGCGCACCCGGTAGCCGAGCGCTTAGTGGATCTGGCCCGGGGGGAGTGGATGGGGTTACTTGCAGACCTGAACCGGTGCCCGCGACTGGCGCAGGGAGGGGTGATCAATCAGCTGCAGAAGCGGGTAGGGTCTATTGCCGAGGGCAAACTGCCACGTGCTGCTAAAGCGCAGGAGGTGATGCTGAGGCAGTTGCAGACCCAGCTGAAGGTGGCCTCCGCAGAGTTTCTTGCGCAGTACCGGGTGGTGCTGGCGAAGGTGCTCGGGCCATGTCTGGAGGTTGAGAGGGCGAGGGGAGTTCGCCCGCTGAGGCTACTGGCTGTTTCGGCGTGACTCAGCCTCCGGCCAGCTTCACCTTCATCCCTTTGCCTTCAAGCAGGGCCTGAATTTCGCTGCGCTTGTCGCCCTGAATCTCGATGATTCCGTCTTTGAGTGTGCCGCCGCATCCACAGCGTTTCTTCAGTTCCGCCAGTAACAGTTTGAGTTCTGTGTCACTTCCGGGCAGCCCGCGCACACAGGTTACCCCTTTGCCCTTGCGGCCTTTGGTTTCCCGCTGGATGCGCACCACGCCGTCGCCCTTGTGTACGCGCTCGGGTGCCGGCTCGTCCTTGATCCTGCCGCGATCGGTGGAATAGACGAGTCGGTTATCGCGGTTTTTTCCTCTGCCTTCTTTACTCATGACTCATGACTCATGCTACTCATGGGCGTTTCTGGTATCGGTTGGTTACCCGGCTGTTGCAGTCTTCGCTGAGGGGTGGCGGATCTTAATGCCTGAGTCAGGGGCCTGTCGAGCCGCTGCTTTGCGGCGGCGCGTTAAGTCGGGTTTCTGGTAGAGGGTCGAACGGGGCGCTATAGTGCGTTTTTCCAGGAGGGACTATGGCATTAACCGGCAAGCGCAAATGGCTCAATGAAGTAATCTTCGGCACCGACACTCCGGCCGGCAAGAATTTCGATGTCATCCTGATCTGGGCCATCCTGATCAGTGTTTCACTGGTACTGCTGGCTTCGGTGGAGAGTATCGAGGCCCGTTTTGGCACCGAGCTGATTGTCCTCGAGTGGGTATTTACCGCTCTTTTTACCATTGAATACATACTGCGCATCTATTGTGCGGTAGACCGTCGGCGCTACCTGTTCAGCTTCTACGGTGTTGTGGATCTCCTCGCCATTCTGCCGAGCTATCTGGGATTGTTGTTCACCGGTGCCGGCTACCTGCTGGTTATCCGGCTGCTGCGGGTCTTGCGCATCTTCCGGGTGCTGAAGCTGGTGCGCTACCTGCGCGACGCCAATTTATTGATGCGTGCCCTCTGGCAGTCGCGGCGCAAGATTCTGGTCTTTTATTCGGGCATGCTCGTGATTGCCACGCTGTTTGGCGCGCTGATGTTCGCGGTTGAAGGGCCAGCCAATGGCTTTACCAGTATTCCCAAGAGCATCTACTGGTCCATCGTTACGGTCACCACCGTGGGCTATGGGGATATCAGCCCGCACACCCCTCTGGGGCAGGCCATCGCTTCGCTGACCATGCTGATCGGCTACTCCATTATTGCTGTTCCCACCGGAATCGTTACCGCCGAGCTGGCCTCGGAGCTGGGTCGCGAGCGCAGCCTCAGCCGCTGCGACAATTGCAGCCGCGCCGGGCATGATGCCGACGCCGAGTACTGCAAGTTCTGCGGGTACAAGCTAGGCGAGGTGGAAGACCTCAAAAAGGAGGAGTGGGGCGGCACGGGGTAGGCCGGGGAGCTGGGCCGCGAGGGAACAGCGTCCCTACCAGTTATCCGGTACGCGGACAGCCACCACATTCGCCGTCGCGCAGAGGCGCCCGGCGCTCTTGAGTTCGCAGCTCAGAACCGTTTTGCGCTCTGTGCGCTCGAGGATTTTTGCGGTCAGTTCAACTGGCTCGTCTATCTCCGCCGGGGCCCGGTACTGCACCTCCAGCTTGCCGGTTGCATACCAGATTTTGTTGCCAGTCCCCGTATCACGGCCCGCCTGCCGGTATCCATCCGCAATGGCGGTGCATATGGTGTGGCAGTCGATGACCGTGGCGATGATGCCACCGTTGAGGTAGCGGGTGGGTCCAGCACAGTGATGGGGTAAGGGCGTGAATTCGCAGACGGACTCGTTCTCGCCGCGCCAGTAACTTTTGATCTGCAATCCATGGTCATTCTGCGGGCCACAGCCGAAGCAGTGGTTGTCGGGGATCTGGTCCTGAATGGCTGCGCCGTCACGCATGGGCTGTCTCCTTATGGTACCGGCATGATGCTAACCATTTGCGCTGGGGTAGGGAAGAAATTACCCTTGCGCCTCATTTTTTCGGTGGGTCTGACTGATGGAAGTCTCTGGTTACTGTGCGCCCGGCTTTGAGTCCCTGTTCGGGGTCTTTGCTGATAATTTTCGTGAGCGGGGCGATACCGGCGCCGCACTGGCGGTGCAGCAACATGGCGAGACCATTGTCTCCCTCTGGGGTGGCAGCGCCAACCGGGAAGGCGATGTGGCATTCAGCGAAGACACCATCGCCAATGTCTTCTCCTCCTCCAAGGGCGTCCTCGCGACGCTGGCGCTGCAGCAGGTTGCGGCGGGAAAGCTCGAGCTGGATCGTCCGGTCGCGGACTACTGGCCGGAGTTTGGCCAGCGGGGCAAGGAGCGGGTGACCCTGCGCCAGCTTCTCAGTCACCGCTCCGGCGTGGTGGCTTTTCAGGACAAGGTGGCCGATGACCTGATCTATGACTGGGACGCAGCCTGTGCCCAGGTCGCTGCCAGTGCGCCTTGGTGGGAGCCCGGTAGCCGGCAGGGATACGCCCCTTTTCTGTATGGCTGGACTGTCGGTGGGCTGCTGGAGCGTGCCACTGCCACCCCACTGGCACAGCTGTATCGGCAGGGACTGGCTGAACCGCTGGAGTTGCATGGCGGCTTTGGTGCGTTCGGGCATCGTTCTGCTCAAGTGGCCGATGTTGGCCCGCTGAAAAAACCTCTGCCAGAGCTGCGGGAAAATGCCATCAGCCGGGCGATCAAGGCAGACCGGACCAGCGCCGTGGCCATGGCGTTTTCCAACCCGGTCAGTCTTGTGATGGGGACCAATAGTCACGCCTGGCGCGAAGCGATGATTCCCGCCGCCAATGGCCACTTCAGCGCCCTTGACCTCGCTGTCCTCTATGGGGAGCTGGCCCGCGAAGACGCCACCCTGTTGCCGAGAGAGCTGATTCGCGAGGCGGGCAGTGAGCAGAGTAGTGGCCAGGATGCGGTGTTGCAGGCGGAGGTGAGCTTCGGCTGCGGATTTATCCGCAGTGGTAGCGCCGCAGATCTCCGTTTTGGCGGTCCGCAGGGGTTTGGTCACCCTGGTGCCGGTGGCAGCGTGGGGTTCGCCGACCCCGAGCGGGAACTGGGTTTTGGTTATGTCAGTACGCGGCTGGGCCAGAGCCTGTTTATGGATGGGCGCGCGGTGAGCCTGTTGCAACAACTTTACGGGATGCTTTGAATGCGCTCAGAAATCGACGACCTGAAGCAGAGGGTCGAGGAACTCGAAACCCGTCTTGCCTTTCAGGAAGACACCCTGGCCCAGCTCAACGACGTTATTGCCCGGCAGGATGGCAGTATCCGGCTGCTTCTGGAGCGCCTCAGAGACCTGGGTGACAAATACCAGGACCTGTCCTTTGAGGTGCAGGGGGGCAGAAAACCTGGCGAGGAAAAGCCGCCCCACTATTGAGCCCGCAGTTCCTGTGAGACTTCCAGGCCCCCGCAGGTACTCACAGGCTTCTCTCCCCCCCTCCCCGCATAGTCGATATTTTGTACGCCAGTGCATTAATTGCCTGACGTTATTGTCCATCTGTCAGTTAAGTACAAATCCTTCTAAAAATTTTGATTCTTCTTCTGAAGTCAAGAGTTGACAAAATCTTTTCCACATGAGTTGTGCCCATGTCTGCGACGAGCTGTGCATGTCTTTGTAATTGGTACTGCGCGCTCCGAAATTGACGTAACTAACTGTTTTAAAAGGATAAAATCCATGCGGTTAAAAAGTGTGCAAAGTGCTGGGGGCAAGGAATAGTGCCGCTTGGCGAGATTTTTTACCCCTTCATACACAAAGTTATCCACAGAAGCTGTGGAAGAAGAGTGGTGGGTACTCCTCAGGGCTCAGTCCGGCTTTTGGGAGGCACCGATGAATAAAAGAAAGTGATTTTGTGCCAGGTGGCGCTGGACGCCATGTTGGTTTCGCCCTAGGCTTCGAGGCCTCAAAAGGAGACTGCGGTTCAGCTTCGAGTCAGTTGCAACCGGGATACTCCCCCGAATGTTCGGGATAAAGCATCTTTCACAAAAGATATAACATCTTCCGCAAAATAAGACCGTTCATCCCAAAAGCGTTAGGAGAACATGTGATGAAAAAATGGGTAGCGATTCTCGCACTGGGCTCACTGGCTGGTTGTACCACCCTCGATCCCTACACTGGCGAGAGCAAAACCAGTAATGTGGCAAAAGGCGCCGGTGCGGGCGCGATTGCCGGTGCCATTATTGGCGCGGCTACCGCCAGCGACAAAGACCGCAGGAAGGGTGCCATTACCGGCGCCGTTGGCGGCGCGGCGATCGGCGGTGGTGTCGGCTATTACATGGACCGCCAGGAAATGCTTCTGCGTCAACGCCTGGAGGGTACCGGGGTGCGGGTTCAGCGCGAGGGTGACAACATCCGCTTGATCATGCCTGGCAACATTACTTTCGCCACTAATCGCGCCGATATCCGTACCGGTTTCTACGACACCCTGGATTCGGTGGTGATCGTGCTGAAGGAGTTTGATCAGACGGCGATCCGCGTCAGCGGGCATACCGACAGCACTGGATCCGATGTCTATAACCAGACCCTGAGTGAGCGTCGGGCCAACTCCGTGGCCGATTTCTTCACCGGTCGTGGTGTCGCCAGCGGTCGAGTGCAGGCCGTTGGTTACGGTGAGCGCTACCCCCTGGCCAGCAACGACAGCGAAGCGGGTCGCCAGGCCAACCGTCGCGTCGAACTGGAGTTGCTGCCGCTCAAGTAATATGAGACAAACAGGCAGGGCGTAAAGCGCTGCAATTTTCGTTATTGATGACGACTCATTGGATAACGAGCAAAAAGGGGCGCTATGGCGCCCCTTTTTTCTGACGGCTTTATGGTGCCATGCCTGGCGAATCAAGTTCTGTACCCGTTTATAGACAGGGAGCTGGCCAGGAGCCGGGAAGTAATTCCGAAGGGAAAGTAATGGGAAGTAATGGGAAGTAATGGAAAGGGACGAGGGCTCTCGGTGATGATTTTTAAAACTACTCAAAGGCTGCGCTCTGTCCTGGCTGCAATGCTGTTGCTATGGCTCTGGCACTCCCCGGCTTTGGCTGAAGAAGGGGCGGCGGCTTCCAGAATGACCAGCTCCGAAATTGCCGGTCTCGACAGTGGCGCATCCTCCCAGGGGGCGGCCATCACTGCTACCCACAGCCTGACCAGCCTGTTTGAACAGGCAGTCCTGGTGGCGCAGGTACAGGTTTCAGGGATTCACCGGGATATTGATAACGCACTCTCCGAACCGGGCATGGTGGCCGTGAGTGGTTACGTCTATTCGGCTGTGTCGCGGCGGATGTGGAAAGGGGAAGCCGGCAAACTGTTGGCGTTTCGCCTGGGGCTGGATGCCTGTCTGGAAAAACTCAAGCAAGGTGAACGCTATATTATTTTCGCCACACCCGACAGCTACGGTCGGCTGCAGCTGAATAGCTGTGAGGCCGCCATCCCCGATGTGGACGCAGCAGCCCTGTTGGCCCAATTGGATCGTATTGCAAAGCAGGGGTGATTCAGAGGGAGTAAGTTGGCAGGTGTCAGTTGGCAGGTGTCAGTCGGCAGAAGTGAGCCGGCAGGGCAGCGCCACGGATGAGCCGCCAGGAAACCGCCAATAAAAATAGTACTCGTCCCGGTAAAGTGGGCGCGACCCGCCTTAAAACCTATCCTGATAATAAATAAAACATTTACAGCAATCTCGCCTTGCCACTGGAACATAGTTTCTTGAAGAACGCAGATGCCGGGTTATTCTTATCGATATTGGCGTGAACTTCTTCTGCCCTGCAAGGCATTGAGGTCGTTTTCGCGCCATCGGTCTGGAACCGGCTGATCGGCAGCCGCCACATCTCGGTCTCCAGTGTCGCGATCACGCAACTGCCAGGGGTCACAAGGTGGGTTTATGAAGAAACTACTGCTTCCACTGATTATTCTGCTGCTCATAATCGGCTATTTCATGTCGCGCGATGACAGGGACGCCTCACGGGATGCCATTGATTCAATGGAATCGCCATCCAGCGAATCCATGCCGGGTGACGGCACCGGTAGCCCCGGGGATACAGCTGTGCCTCAGGAGTCAGACGTACCGGATGTTATTCAGCCGGGGGACAGCGACACCGCCCCCAAAGAAAAGAGCCTTGAGCAGGAAGCCAAGGATGTGATTGACCGGGCCGCAGACAAAACCGGGGACGCCATCAAGGACGCGGGTGACGCCACCAAGCGGGCTGCCGATGATGTGGCCGAAGAGCTGAAGAAGGCCGGTGAAAAGACCGAGGACGCCGCCGAAGAGGTCATCGACAAGATTCGCGGGCATGAAGACAAGTCCGACACCGAATCACAGGAAAACTGATTCCACAGGTGTTTCCAGTTTTCTTCCGCTTGTCTTTCAACGGTAAGTCCTTTGCCGCTGCCGCGCTCCAGTCTCGGCAGCGGCTATTCTTTTATTTATGATTCAACATCGATGGCACCAGGATCAAAAGATTCTTGAAATAGAACCCGAGGGCCCACTGCAGGAGTCCGACTTTCGCAATCTGGCCTCTCAGGTGGACCCGGTTTTGCGCCAGCGGGAACTGCTGGCTGGCCTGCTGATCAATGGTAGCCACTTTGCCGGCTGGGAGGACTTCGGGGCCCTCGTGGCCCACCTGCGCTTTATCCGCGACCATCACCGCCATATCCACAAAGTGGCCCTTCTTTCCGACAAACCCCTGTTGCGGGTGATGCCCGCGATCGTCAGCCATCTTGTCAGCGCCGAGGCCAGGCCCTTTTCACTGCATGAAAAGGCGGAGGCACTGGAGTGGCTCAACGCTGCGGGTTAGCATCGCTTTCCCTGATTGCCTGCTGAGAGCCCACTTTGTGAGTGAATTACTGGCCGTATCCGCCGAGAGTGAAAGCTGGGTGGAGAGTGCGCAAAGCCTCGCCGCGGAGTTGTCCCTGCCGTTTATCGGCGCTGTACCTGCGACCGATGTCGATACCTACCGCCAGGTTCTGGAGGTGGGTGAAACCCTCCAGCTCCGCGCCACCGGCCGCAAGGCCGCCGGGCCGGTGTGGGTGGATTTTGTCGGCGGCGCCGTGGCGCACCGGCGCAAATTTGGCGGTGGCAAGGGGCAGCAGATCGCCAAGGCGGTGGGCATTCGCAGCGGGCTTTATCCGCAGGTGGTGGACGCCACCGCCGGGCTCGGCCGCGATGCGTTTGTGCTGGCGACGCTCGGCTGCGAAGTGACGATGCTGGAGCGGAATCCGGTGGTTCGTGTGCTGTTAATGGATGGATTGCGCCGCCTGCGCAGGGCCGCCGAGTCCGATCCGGAGCTGGCGGCCATCGCCGCGCGGCTGACCCTGCTGGATTCCGCATTACCCGCCGCGCAGTGGCTGGCGGCGCAGCCGCCGCAATCCGTTCCCGTGGTATACCTCGATCCGATGTTTCCGCAGCGGGAAAAAAGCGCCAAGGTGAAAAAGGAGATGGCGGCCTTTCATCAGCTGGTGGGGGCCGATGAGGATGCCGACGCTTTGTATGAGCCGGCCTATGCGGCCTGCTATTTCCGTACCGTGGTCAAGCGGCCTCGCACGGCGCCCTTTCTGGCCGGGCGGCAACCGTCCCTGTCGCTGCAGGGCAAATCCGGCCGCTTTGATGTGTATACCCGCCATGGAATGAACCGGGATGCGCTATCCGGGCGCTTAAATCCCGCCGACAAGCTGAACCCGGCCGAGCCGGAATAGGATTGCTCGGTTGTGGGCGCCGTGTGGTTAAACGCGCAGCCCGATTTAAAACGCAGTCCGCTTAAAACCACGGCTTATTTCATGGCTTATTCCATGGCACAGCGTTTTTAAAGCCCGCGAAGGTTTGTCCACTCTGGCCCTCAGCAGTTGACCGCGTTCACCGCGAGCCCGCCGAGGGAGGTCTCCTTGTATTTGCTCTGCATATCGATGCCGGTCTGGCGCATGGTCTCGATGACGCTGTCCAGTGGCACGATATGGGCGCCGTCACCGCGCAGGGCAAGGCGGGCGCCATTGATGGCCTTTACCGCACCCATGGTGTTGCGCTCGATACAGGGCACCTGCACCAGCCCGCCAATCGGGTCGCAGGTGAGCCCCAGGTTGTGCTCCATGCCGATTTCCGCGGCGTTCTCTATCTGCTGGTTGCTGGCCCCCTTCACCGCCGCGAGTCCGGCTGCGGCCATGGAGCAGGCCACGCCGATCTCTCCCTGACAGCCCACTTCCGCCGCTGAAATCGAGGCGTTGCGTTTGAACAGCATGCCGATGGCGCCGGCGGTGAGCAGGAATTTCACCACCTGCTCGCGCAGGTCGCCGTGTTTGGCCGGGTCGTGGACAAAGTTGACGTAGTAGGCGATGACGGCGGGAATGACACCGGCGGCGCCATTGGTTGGCGCGGTGACGATGCGCCCCCGCGCCGCGTTCTCTTCGTTGACCGCCAGCGCGTAGAGGCTGACCCAGTCGAGTATTGCGAGGCCCTTGCAGCGCTCCTCGGGAGTTTGCTTACTGAGCTCGCGATACAGTTCCGCCGCGCGCCGGCGGACTTTCAAACCGCCGGGCAGCAGTCCGTGCTGGTGGCAGCCGCGGTCGATAGAGGCCTCCATCACCTGCCAGATATTCCACAGTTCCGTCTTGATTTCCTCCTCGCTGCGGAACGCCTTTTCATTGGCCATTGCCAGCTCGGCAATAGACCAGCCGTGCTGGTGGCAGCGCTCCATCAGCTGTTTGCCACTGGCGAATTCAAACGGCAGGACCGTGGCAATCTGGTCTTTGTGCAGAAAGTCCTCATCGGAGAGCACGAAGCCGCCGCCAATGGAGAAGTAGCTGCGCTCGAACAACAATTCACTGCCGGTGAAAGCCCCGCAGGTCATGCCATTGGCGTGCTGGGGCAGGAACTCATCGCAGTGGAAAATCAGGTCGCGGTCGCGCACGAACTCGATTTCATGTTCGCCGCCGAGTTTCAGGCGCTGGTCCCGTTCAATCGTGCGCTGCTTGTCATCGATGCTGTCCACATCGATGGTGTCGGGCGCCTCGCCGAGCAGCCCCATCAGCACCGCCATGTCGGTGCCGTGGCCGATGCCGGTGAGGGCGAGGGAGCCGTACAGCTGCACCTCGACTCTGGTCACTCTGCCGAGGTGGGTCTGGCGTCGTAAATCCTGTACAAACTGGTGCGCCGCGACCATCGGTCCCACGGTGTGGGAGCTGGATGGGCCGACCCCGATTTTGAACAGCTCGAAAACACTGATGCTCATAGACCTGTGGGCTCCGCTGGCCGGGAAGCTGGGCGATCACTGCTGCGGGATCATTCGCGGTGCAAAGGTTGCAGTGCCGGCGAAGGCCCAAAGTCAGCCGCTAAATCAGGCCCGCACCGCGCACTTGGCGTGTCTACGCGAAGTCCCTGAGAAAGCCCGACCGCTATACACAGAGTATTCTAGAGTCAGCACCTGTGACGGAGTGGGTGAATTCGGTTTCGTTCGGCAGGCAAGTTGTCAGAGCGCATTGGCCACCAGAACCGCCCGTTTGGGCGCCGGATGCCCCTCCGCCGTTTTGGTCTGATCCTGTGGGTCGAGGAAGTCGGCCAGGGATTCATAGCGCATCCAGTCGGTGCGTCTTTGTTCTTCAAGGCTGGTAGTGTCCAGATCCACTGTGCGGGGGTTGGCAAAGCCACATTTTCTCAGCCAGCTCTCCAGCGTGGCGCAGCTGGGCAGGAACCAGACATTGCGCATCTTGGCGTAACGGCCCTCCGGCACCAGGCAGTCGCCCAGTTCGCCATCGATGACTAGTGTCTCCAGTATCAACTGGCCCCCCGGGCGCAGGGTTTCGCGCAGTTCCCGCAGGTGGTCCATGGGCGAGCGGCGGTGGTACAGCACGCCCATCGACAAGGTGGTGTCGAAGGCGCGCAGGTTCGGCGGCAGTGCCTCGATGCCCAGTGGCAACAGGTCGGCGCGGCGGTCCTCGCCGAGATATTTTTTCATGGCATAGAACTGGGCGACATACTTTGCCGAGGGATCAATTCCAATCACCTGGCGCGCGCCGGCGCCGAGCAGGCGCCAGCAGTGGTAGCCGTTGCCACAGCCCACATCCAGCACCAAGCGGTTTTCCAGCGGCTCCAGGTGGGGCGCGATACGGTCCCATTTCCAGTCCGAACGCCATTCGGTATCGATGTGCAGGTCGAACAGCTGCCAAGGCCCTTTGCGCCACGGGTGCAGTGCGCGCAGGGCACTTTCCAGGCTCGCCCGCTGCTCCGCGGAGAGGTCGCCAGCGCTACCGGCGCTGACCGCGCTTGCCAGCTCCACGCTGGAAGGCGTGACCGCCGGCAGGGCTTCCAGGGCGGCGCGCCAGTCCGGCAGGTCGCCCCAGCGGTGGGGGCTGAGCCCGGCGGCAATCTGGTCCGGCAGTGTCGCCAGCCAGCCCCGCAGTGCGGGAATATGCTGGAGCGCGGCGTAGAGGCGGCGGTAATCGATCATCAGGGGGGAATTCCGGCTGTGGTGCCTGCGCTTCAGTCCGCTGCGCGGGACTTGATGGCGATCATGGAGGCGAAATTAAAACACTGGAACCAGACGTCGACACTATGGAAGCCGACGCCCTTGAGGCGTTCGCGGTGGCGGTCCAGGGTTTCCGGGATCAGCACATTTTCCAGCGCCGTGCGCTTCTGGGCGATTTCCAGTTCGCTGTAACCGTTGGCGCGCTTGAACGAGTGGTGCAGGTCGATCATCAGCTGTTCGTGATCGGGATCGCTGAAGGCGACTTTTTCCGAAAGGATCAGCACGCCGCCCGGGCGCAGGCCGTCGTGGATTTTACGCAGAATACTCTGGCGCTCCTCGACCGGGATAAACTGCAGGGTGAAATTCAGCACCACCACCGAGGCATCCTCGATGGCGACATCCTGCAGGTTGCCGCAGATCAGGCTCACCGGGATCTGGCCGCTGTCGGCGGCCAGCACGGCGCGGGCGCGCTCGGTCATGGCCGCGGAATTGTCCACGGCGATGATCTCACTGTCGGCGGCGGGTATGCGGTGGCGCATGGCGAGGGTGGCGGCGCAGAGTGAACTGCCCAGGTCGTAGCAGCGGCTGCCGGCCTGGGCATAGCGCTCCGCGAGGGTGCCGATCATGGCGACGATGGTGGTGTAGCCCGGCACCGAGCGCTGGATCATATCCGGGAATACTTCCACCACCGATTGATCGAAGCGAAACCCGGCCACGTCCCCCAGCGGGTTGGCATAAATGTTGTCGTGTTCACTCATGCGTCAGTCAACCCAGCAGCCCTTACAGCCGCTCTTCCTCAAGGCCCAGCTCCAGCCCCGCTTCACGCCCCTGGCTGCCGGTCACCACGGCGGTGCTGGCCAGCTCCGGCTTCAGGTAAGTACTGCCAACCCGCTGCAGGTCTTCCAGGGTGACCTCGGTGACGCGGCGGCGGAACTCCTGCCGTATCTCGTGGGTGCGTCCGTAAAGCTCCGAATGGAAGGCCTTCTTGGCCTCGCCCGCGGGTGAGCCGGGCTTATCGAGCCCGCCGACGACGCCGAGGATGGATTCCTCCACCTGGGATTCCTGGTGTTTGCCGTCCTGCAGCCATTCCAGCGACGCATCGAAGTCCTTGAGGGTATCCGCCATGCGGGGATCGCGATAGGAATAGAAGCGGAACACGCCGATGTTGCTGTCGTGGCTGGCGCCGCCGCCATAGGCGCCGCCCTGTTCGCGAATCGTGCGGTGCAGGAAACCGTTGCGCAGGAAGCCGCCCAGCACTGCCAGCGGCGCCGCGTCCTCGTGCGCCATGGGGACTGTCGCATAGGCCTTGGCGCAGAAGTTGACCTGGCTGTTGGCGAGCCACAGCTGCTGTATGCGGTGCGGGTCAAAAGGCGCGCTGGACAGGCTTGTCTGTGCCTCTGCGCCATTGACCAGAGGCATCAGCGCGTTGCTGAACTGCGACAGCTTGTCATCCTCGCCGATCAGCAGGAAGCGCCGCTCGGCGCTGCGGATCTTGTTGTGGATGGCCTGCAGTTGCCGGGCCAGTTTTTCCAGGGTGTGTTCGCTGTCAAATCCGCGCGTCATCGCTTTCAGCTGCCGCAGCCCAAGCAGGCCCCCGGTGGCATGGCTTTCGAACGCGGCGCGGTTGTAGCCGGCACTGGCGGCGGCCATGGCGAGGGCGTGGCCGTTGCCCACCACCCCCTGCTCGCGGCGGGCGAGGGTCTGCAGCAGCAGCTCCTTGATGCGCGGCAGTTCGTCAAAGCGGACTTCTTCAATGGTGGCCACCATCAGTTCGGTGAGCGCGGCCTGGTTGGCTGCCAGAGCCTTGCCGGATAAAACGAAGTGGCCGTTCAGGTTGTGCAGGTCGTCGATGGCCGTGCGGCTGCTGCTGAAACCGTGCAGGGAACCGGCGACCCGGGTCTGCCACTGCTGCACCTCGAGGTAGTTGCGTTCGCCGAGGCCGACTTCGCTCAGTATCTGGCAATAGTAGGGCAGCAGCTGCTTCTCTTCCTCGGTGAGGTCAGGGAGGGCGCAAACCAGTTGCTGATAGACCAGGCCATTGGTGCCGGCGGCATAGCGGGTCAGCTTCTGTGGGCCCAGTGCAACGGTTTCCCCTTCGACCTTGGGCATTTCCGCCGGGATATCCTCGACGCCGACTTTGGGCAGGATGGAGGGGTCGTCTTCCCGCTGCTGGCGCTCCAGCAGCGCTTTCGCGGTTTCGACGATCTGCTGTTTTTCTTCCTCGCTGAGGCGGGATTTGATTTCCGCCAGGCGCGCTTTTTCAGCCGCCGAACGGCGATCGGCGAGTTCATCATCGGGTGACAGCACCAGGCGCACCCGGTGCGGGTTTTGCAGCAGCAGCTTGCGGGCGGTATCGGCGATAAAGCGCGGGTCTTTGATCTGCTCGCGCAGCTTCTCCAGGGTGGCATCGATATTCAACAGGCCAATGGCATCGCCGCGGTGGGTGGCGCCGGTCAGAGCCGTGAGAATCAGCTGCAGGCCAAAGGGGTAGCCGTCGCCGGTGATCTCGCGCTGTTGCAGTTCCAGCTGATGCAGACTGGCGGCCACCTGCTCGTAGGGGATACCGTTTTTCGCCACGTCTTCGAGCACCGCGATCACCTGCTGTTCGAATTCGTCGGCGCGCTCGCGCTCGCTGCCCTCGATTCCGCACACGAATACCAGTTCGCGCTGGGAATCATCCAGGCCAACAAGAGGCGAGGGGGCGGTGCCAAGGTCGGTGGTTTCCAGCAACTTCATCAGCGGCGAAGCGCTGTTGTCGAGGAGCACACCCGCCAGCAGGTGGGCGGTGAGGGCCTCTTCGAGATCGGTGACATCCCCGAGCAGCCATGCCAGCACAATGTGGGTTTTTTCCTTCAGCCCCTCTTCGCTGCTGAGCGGGTAGTGCTCCTCCACCGCCAGGGGGGCCTGGTAGCGCTTCTCGCGGCCCACGGCGATGATCTTGTCGAGTGGCTCGAACTTGTGCAGCGCCTGTTCCTCGAATACCGCCTGATGCTGCGCCGCCGGAATATCCCCATAGGTCATGAAAATGGCATTACTGGGGTGGTAATGGGTGCGGTAGAAATTCAGCAGCTGTTCGTAGGTGAGGTCGGGAATATCCGCCGGCTCCCCGCCGGAGTTGTAGTGGTAGGTGGTGGTGGGGAACAGATATTTGCTCAGGGTCTGCCAGAGCTGTGAGCCGACGGAGCTCATGGCGCCCTTCATTTCGTTGTACACAACGCCCTTGTACACCAGTTCGCTGTCGGGGTTTTCGCTCTCAGCGAACTCGAGGCGATGGCCTTCCTGGGCGAAGTCGAGCGGGTCGAGCTTGGCGAAGAAGACCGCGTCCAGGTAGACATCCAGCAGGTTGGCGAAATCTTTGCGGTTCTGGCTGGCAAAGGGATAGGCGGTCCAGTCGGAACTGGTGAAGGCGTTCATGAAGGTGTTGAGGGAGCGCCGGATCATCATAAAGAACGGATCGCGCACCGGGTATTTGTCACTGCCACACAGTGCGGTGTGTTCAAGAATATGCGCGACGCCGGTGGAATCGTGGGGCACCGTGCGCAGCGCGACCAGGAATACGTTCTCCGGGTTGTCGGCGGCAATATGGAGGTGCTGGGCGCCGGTCTTGCGGTGGCGATACTCCAATACCTCCACGCCGAGGGATTCGATTTCAGCGCTGGTGACCAGTTCGAAGGCGGGGTGTTCGTTGCTCAAAAGACAGCTCCGTGTGACTTTTTTGCCGGGCGACGCTGATCCAATGGTCGCGGCGCCCGGTCGGGTGCGTTATTCGGTGCCGGGGTTAACATCAAGAGGCCCGTTGCAGGGGCGCTATTCTACCGTTGGCAGACGGCGCAAAAACAGTATTGACAAGGGGACTGTCGCGGCGAAAACTGCGTCGCGACCCGGCAGGGTAAATGTAGACGAACACGGAGAGAGCGGTTGACCTGGTTGGATATCGCCAGCCTAGCTGGTTTTTTTGTTACCTGGGCGGGGTATACGATCTTTGCGCGCAGCCGCGCCAAGGTGGCCTGGTGTCTCGCTTCTTCGCTGCAATGGTATCGGGTGGAGTGGATGCTGCGCATGCTGGATCGTGAGATGCGCATGCCGGATACCGCCATTATCGGCAATCTTGAGCGCGTCATCGGCTTCTTCGCCTCCACCAGTATCCTGATCCTGGCGGGTCTTATCACCGCGCTGACCGCCAACACCACGGCGATCGAGGTGCTGAGTTCCGTGCCTTTTGCTGAGCCGACCTCGGTGTTGCAGTTCGAGCTCAAAGTGCTCCTGCTGATCTTAATTTTTATTTTCGCCTTTTTTAATTTCACCTGGTCGCTGCGTCAGTACTCTTTCGCCAACGTGCTGATTGGTGCGGCCCCGGCCCCGAATTCGGCCGAAATGACCGCGGAAGAACGCCGCCGTTTTGCCATCAGCACGGCCAAAGTCATCGACCAGGCGGGCCATAGCTACAACTATGGCCTGCGCTCTTATTATTTCGCCATGGCGGTCATGGGCTGGTTTATTCACCCGCTGCTCTTTATGGCCGGTTACGTGACGGTGGTTATCGTGCTTTACATGCGCGAGTTCCGCTCCCGCACCCTGCAGTCGATTCTGGCGGCGGAGGGCAAGAGCCTGAACCCGCCGCGGAACAATTAGCATGGGTGTCTGGCAGATAGCCGATCTCTTGGCGCAAGCCCCGCACGCGGGCAGGGTACTGCCGCAGGGGGAGCAAATTCGCTTCACGCAGCGCGGTGGTGCGGCAGGGGAAAGATTGCGCAATACCGATTTGCGGGGATGTGAACACTGATGCAGGACCGCAATTTCGATGACCTGGCGCACCGTTTTCGCAACCGCATCTACGGCGGTCTCAAGGGCGAAGTGCGCCTCGCGGTGCTCAACCGGGATCTGGCGCCGCTCTTGAACCGGAGCGCGCCGCATCTGCGGGTGTTGGACGCGGGCGGCGGCCAGGGGCAGTTTGCTCTGGATCTGGCGGCGGCCGGGCACAGCGTCACCATCGCCGATATCTCCGCCGATATGCTTGAGCAGGCGCGGCTTCAGGCCTGTGAGCGCGGTCTGCAGGGCAGGGTGGCGCTGGTGCACAGCCCTTTGCAGGCGCTGCAGGAGAACCCGGATCACCGGGGCTACGACCTTGTACTGTGTCACGCGGTGCTGGAGTGGCTGGGGGAGCCGCAGGCGGCCATCGGCGCCCTGCGCCAGCTGTTGAAACCGGGCGGGCATCTATCGCTGACCTTCTACAACCGCCGGGCGCTGGAATTTCGTCTGCTGCAAAGGGGCAGTTTTCGCCAGTTGGACAGGAATGTGGAATCCGGCCACTGGGGCGGCCACCCGGGCAGTCTGACGCCGCAGAATCCGCTGCAACTGGAGTGGGTGGAGGATTGGCTGGGGCAGCATGGCTTTGAGATTGTCGGCCACAGCGGTATCCGCTGCTTCCACGACTACATGACGCCGGTTATCCGCGACAAGCTGCCGGCCAGCGCCATTGTGGACAAAGAGCTGGCCTACAGCCGCGTCGATCCCTACCGCCAGCTGGCCCGCTACCAGCATCTGCTGTGCCGCTGCTGAGTCTCGCAGCCGCTTTTTAACCGCAGTTTTTCCGCAGCGGTGCCGCAATCAGTGGCTCTTCAATCAGCTAACTCTTCAGTGCGCGGCTTTTTAATCAGCGGTTTTTCAACTGCGGTGCTTTAACAGGAACGCTTTGGCGCTGTTAATGCGCGCCGCGAGATAATCGCTGCCGCCGCGATCCGGGTGGAGTTTCTGGATCAGCCGGCGGTGGGCGGCGACGATTTCCTCGCGACTGGCACTTTCCTCGATATCGAGGATCCTGAAGGCTTCCGCCGCTGTCATCGGCTGTTCCTGATGCTCGGCGCCGTTGTCGCCGGCGCGCCCGTTACCGCTATTCTGCTGCTGTTTTTGCTGCTGCCGCGCCTTCGCCTGCTGTGCGATCAGTGGCGCCAGCCAGGGCAGATGCCGGGCCAGCCAGCGCACAGTGGTGCCGAGCAGCGGCAGCACCATGGCCACGGCGGCGCCCACCCAGTGCAGCCGACCAGTGATGGCCAGAAGCGCGGCGATCAGCGCAACGGCAATCAGGGACCACTGTAACAGCAGCTTGCGCCTTTGCTGTGGTCGGGCTGCCTCGAATTTGCGCCAGGCAACCAGGGCGCAAATACCGAGGACGATCAGCAGGATAATTCTGGCCACGGGGTGAATTTCTCTCTTTGTGCAGCGGCACATTAGGTTATCAGATGTCGATGCGGAAACCGACGGCAATTCTGTCTGTCTCTCTGTCATGTCGGCAAAAAGCTGGTCAAGTGGAATGCTGGATCGAAGCGTTTTTGGCCAATGCCGTTTCGGCAATTGCCGTGAAGGACCAGCCCAAGGCCGCTCTGTTTATGGGCCGCGCGGGGAATATTGAATTTGAATCTCGCCACTCAGGGTAGGGCTGCGGCTGGAAAACCTCCCTATAGGCTATACACTTGCGCTCCGTGGAACCCAATTGAAACCAAATGCATTGAGGGGACGTAACAAAAAAATGTCGAGTGAAAACCACACGCGCGAGCTGTTTGGTTTGGTGGTGCGCCAGAATGCCCACCCGGATATGCGGCGGTTGAGACGGGAAGCTGGGGACCCAAGCCTGCATGGCAACAAATTCTGGAAAAGTTCCTGCCTGACCATGGACTACCTGAAACGGCATCCGCTCGAGCGCGGTGCCCGGGTACTCGATCTGGGTTGCGGCTGGGGGCTGGGGGGAATCTTCTGTGCAAAACAGTTTGCGGCCAGAGTCACCGGTCTCGATGCCGACCCCAGTGTGTTTCCTTTTCTCGACTACCATGCCCAGCTCAATGAGGTGTCGGTGGATACCTGGCGCTGCCGCTACGAGCGGGTCACCACCGCTGATCTGTCCCGTTTTGACGCGGTGATCGGTACCGATATTTGCTTCTGGGATAAGCTGGAACCGGCACTCTACAATTTGACCCGTCGCGCGCTGAAAGCGGGTGTCTCTCGTGTAGTGCTGGCCGATCCCGGCCGATCGCCTTTCCGCCGTCTGGCGGAGCGCGCCGAGGAAAAGCTGGGAGCGGAATACCGGGAGTGGGAGGTGCGCCGGCCCATGAAGGCCAGTGGATGTCTGATGATTGCCGGTGACACCGGCGCTAGAGGTTAACTAATGCAGCAATACGACAAGTTCAAGATGCCCTGTGCGGACCAGATCCTGCCCGGCCGCCCGGAGCCGATGGAGATTAGCAACCAGCACTATGTCAACGGCAACCCGTTGAAGGCGCCTTTTCCCGAGGGGATGAAGCAGGCGGTTTTCGGTATGGGCTGTTTCTGGGGCGCGGAGCGCCTGTTCTGGGAAATGGAGGGTGTCTACGCCACCGCCACCGGTTATTCCGATGGCTGTACCGAGAACCCCAATTACGATGAGGTTTGCAGCGGCCGCACCGGCCACGCCGAGGTGGTGCTGGTGGTCTACGACCCGGCTAAAGTCAGTTACCAAGATCTGCTGCAGGCCTTCTGGGAAAATCACGATCCCACCCAGGGTATGCGCCAGGGCAACGATCTGGGTACCCAGTATCGCTCCTGCATTTTCTGCTTTGACGAGGCGCAGCTTGAGCAGGCCAAAAACAGCAAGGAGGCGTTCCAGCAGTCGCTGACGGAGAAAGGTCTCGGTGAGATCACCACCGAAATCGCCATGGCCAACCCGTTCTACTACGCCGAAGATTATCACCAGCAGTATCTGGCCAAAAACCCGGGCGGTTACTGCGGCCTGGCCGGCACCGGCGCCTGTCTGATCCGCTAAATAAGCTGCGCCACTGGCAGTTTAGGAGGCGTGTGGGCGTTCTTGGGCGCGCATTACTGATTCAGCAAACGGTCTCATTAAAAAAAGCGCACACCCCTTGGGGCTGTGCGCTTTTTTTGTGCCTGTACCATCCGGCGGCGTCTGCACGATGAAATGTGCCCGCGGCGGTTAGGGTGGGCATCGGCGGCGCCACAGGGTATCGATAGCGCGGTGCTGTTAGAAATCTCTATCAGAGAGTCAGATACCGCCGAGAGGCAGCCATGTTGCAGCCGGAGTTTCTGTGAATGCCTCGGGGGGATTGCCGCTGTAGTCCTCAGATGAGTCGGCTGTGGAATACCGCTCAGTTGCCTGTTCGGGAGTCTCTTGGGGAGCTTGTTGAGGTGTCGCGGGCAGGGCACTGTCCTCATTGCTGTCGGATTCCCCTTGGCGCTGTGCGGGAACCTGCTGGGCCTTGATTTCATCTGCGCGGCACTGTTGAACCCCCTCGGTCGCGTCGGCATCGGGCGCGTCGAGAAAACGCGCGGCGGCGTACTCGGCGCAGTTACTGGCGGAGATCACATCGTGTGCCAGCTTGGGGAACAGCAGCCACTGGTGATTGGGCAGGGCCTTTCGCGCCCGCTCGGCGTCCTTGGCATTCAGTACCGGGTCCAGTGCGCCGTGCAGGATCAGGGCTGGCGCCGGCGCCGAGATGGGTTCTGCCTCAAGGCGGCCGGCGGGGGGAATGGCCCAGATGCGGCACTGCAGCTGCATCACCTCCAGGTCCTTGCGCACGGCACTGCCGAGGATGCCGGTTTCCTCCGCCTGCAGGCGCGCTTCGTGGAAGTCGACAAACGGCGCCTCTTCGTAGCAGAAATGGCTGATGCCGGCAGCATCGCCAAAATACGGGTCGAGGATGATGGCCATAAAACTGCTTACGGCCTCGCGGGCGGGAGCCGGGTCGCCTTTTTCCAGGCCCTCGATTACCGCCGGCAGTTCGGGGTAAAAGCCCTCGTCATAGAGGGCCTGAAACAACACGCGCAACAGCCGCTGGCCGGTCATCACAAAAGGAAATTCGGCATCGGCGAAGGGGTGCTCGATGGATACGGTCACCGGTGTCTGGTCCAGTTGCGCCACTAAATTTTCCAGGCGCTGGCGCAGATTGGGGTAGCGGCTGGCGCAGTGCTTTTCCTTGCTGCAGAAGTTGATCCCGCGCTTGTAGGCGGCGAGGGAGTCGCCGGCGAGCTGCTGGATATAGGGGATATCCGGGAAGACGGCGCTGTTCAGAACCAGCGCGTGCACGGACTCGGGAAAATCCCGCGCCAGGGTCAGGGCGTAGCGGGAGGCGTAGGAGACCCCATACAGGTTGAGCTTTTCCAGGCCCAGCGCCTTGCGCAGGGCCTCCACATCCCGGGCCACGGCACTGCTGTTGTACTGGGCCAGGTCGGCCTCTGAGCTCAGGCGGCTGTAGCAGCGCTCGAGACTGAAGGTGAAAACCCGGGCTTCCTCGTCCGCGGTCAGCGGTCTCTGGTAGGCGGCCGAAGCATCCTCGATAAACTCCGCGCAGGACAGCCGCGGCTCCGCCATACCGGTGCCGCGGGGGTCGATCACGATCAGGTCGCGACCGTTTTCCACCGTCATGGTGGCGTAATTGATCCACAGCCACTCGCTGGCGTTCTCAGGCTCCAGTCCCATGCTGGCGCCCGGCCCGCCGGCGCCGAGGTGCAGGAGAGGGAATTTATCCGGGTTCTTCTCATTGGCGATAAAGCGCACCACAGGAAAGCGGATTTTGCGCCCCTCGGGGTCCGCGTGGTTCTCCGGCACTTCCATCATGAAGCACTGGGTCACCGGCCAGCTGTTGTCCACCTCAAACCAGCAGGGTCGGGCCTCCAGGCTTGCCGCTTCCTCCCCACTTTTCCCCACTGTTGAATCACCGCGCTGGCAGGCGGCCAGCGGCAGCAGCAGTGATAGCAGAAGGACTTTCCAAGCAAGGGAATCATTCACAGCGTTATTCCATATCCGGCGCCGGGCGCCTTGTGTTAACCGTGTTTGCCAAACCGGGCGATGGGTGCGGAGAGGTTCCAGCGCAATGCGGCGAGGCGGATCGACAGGGTGACGAGGATCGCGATGGCCGCGACCAGCTCGCCGGGCAGGGTGCCACTGGCATCCAGCAGTACCAGTACCGCCGCGCCACTGAGGGCGGCGGTGGCATAGATCTCGCGGCGCAGCAGGAGGGGGATGTCTCCGGCCAGCAGGTCGCGGATCAGGCCGCCAAAAGTACCGGTCATCACCCCCATGACAATAGCGATGGTGGGGGAGTGGCCCAGGGCCAGCACCTTCTGGGTGCCAATCACCACAAACACCGCCAGCCCCATGGCATCGGCGGTCATCAGCAGGCGCATGGGCACCTGAAGGTAGCGAATCAGGTAAAAGCTGACCACGCCGGTGATGCTTGCCAGCCAGAGATAGTGGCTGTCGTGCAGCCAGAAAACCGGCACGTTGAGAATCATGTCCCGCAGGGTGCCGCCGCCGGTGGCGGTGACGCAGGCCAGCACCACCGCACCGAACAGGTCCATCTGCTTATGGCCTGCGGCGAGAACACCGGTAAAGGCGAAAACTGCGATACCGATCAGGTCGCACCAGAAGAGCAGCTGTTCCATAGGGCGTCACGGCATCTCGGGTCAGGGAAGACGGGGTTGAGACGCTGATGGTAGAGGGAGAACCGACGCCTGTCACCACTAGTGGTGCAGGCGCCGCAGGGGCGTTAGAAGAAAGCCTGCAGGCCGGTCTGGGCGCGGCCGAGGATCAGGGCATGCACGTCGTGGGTGCCCTCATAAGTGTTGACTGCTTCCAGGTTCATCACGTGGCGAATCACATGGAACTCGTCGGCGATGCCGTTGCCGCCGTGCATGTCGCGGGCCACCCGGGCAATGTCCAGAGACTTGCCGCAGTTGTTGCGCTTCACAAGCGAGATCATGGTGGGGTCGAAGTCTTTCGCCTCATCCATGATGCGGCCAACGCGCAGGGAGGCCTGCAGGCCGAGGGTGATTTCCGTCTGCATATCGGCCAGCTTCTTCTGGAACAGCTGCGTCTGCGCCAGCGGGCGCTCGAACTGTTTGCGGTCCAGGCCATACTGGCGGGCCGCGTGCCAGCAGAATTCTGCGGCGCCGATCGCACCCCAGGAAATGCCGTAGCGGGCGCGGTTCAGGCAGCCGAACGGGCCGCGCAGGCCACCGATATGCGGGAATTTGTTTTCTTCCGGCACGAACACATTGTCCATGACGATTTCGCCGGTGATGGAGGCGCGCAGGGAGAACTTGCCTTCGATCTTGGGTGCGCTCAGCCCCTCCATGCCCTTGTCGAGGATGAAGCCGCGAATGATGCCCTCGTCATCCTTGGCCCAGACGACGAATACGTCGGCGATGGGGCTGTTGGTGATCCACATCTTGGAGCCGGTGAGGCGGTAGCCGCCATCGACCTTCTTGGCGCGGGTCTTCATGCCGCCGGGATCGGAACCGGCATCCGGCTCGGTCAGGCCGAAACAGCCGACCCATTCACCGGTGGCCAGTTTCGGCAGGTATTTCTCTTTCTGCGCCTCGCTGCCGTAGGCGGAGATGGGGTGCATCACCAGGCTCGACTGGACGCTCATGGCGGAGCGGTAGCCGGAGTCCACACGCTCCACTTCGCGGGCCACCAGGCCATAGGAGACATAGTTGAGGCCGGCGCAACCGTAGCCCTCAATGGTTGAACCCAGCAGGCCCAGCGCACCCATCTCGCTCATGATTTCACGGTCGAAGATTTCGTGCCGGTTCGCTTCCAGAACGCGCGGCATCAGCTGTGACTGACAGTATTCGCGCGCGGTGTCGCGGACCATGCGCTCTTCGTCGGTGAGCTGCTGGTCCAGCAGCAGGATATCGTCCCAGTGGGCTAGGGGTTGGTGCTTGCTCATTATTCGTCTCGTCTACCTTTGCTTCAGTGGCAGCCGGGTCTAGCACCCGGGATTTGCATGGTAATCCGTTGCTTCGCGAAGCCACAGGGCTGGCCTGATTGGCAGGGTGCGGGGCAACGTGGCGGATGAGTGATCGCTCTGAATTTGTGATCACTATTTTCCGGCGGTGGCTATGATACCCAAGTCAGCACGGAAGGGCACTCCCCTTTTGGCGCTAAGCGACCTTCTCTGCTGACTATAAACGGGCGTTTATTTTCCTGAGGCGTCCAGCTGCTGCCCGATACTTGAAAAGCGTTTTTAGCCCATTGAGTCAATCAGCCAGGTGGTGTTTTTGTCTGCTTTGCGCATTCTGCTCATTGTTCTGCCGTTACTGTCGGCCTGTGCGGTGCCGCTGCCCGCCGGTTTGCCGCAGGCAGCGCTGGGCCTGCCGGAAAGGTTTGGCGAATCGGGGACTGCGACTCCAGATCAGCGCTGGTGGCACAGCTTCCGCGATCGGCAAATGGACCTGCTGGTGCAGCTGGCTTTGCGCGACAGCCCGGACCTGCGCGCGGCACTGTGGCGGCTGGAGCAGGCAGCCGCAGTGGCCCGCGGCGCCAGATCCGGCTTCTGGCCGCAGCTGAGCGGGGCACTGGAGCACAGTGATCAGCGCCGCTCCGAGCGCAGCGATTTCGATTTCTCCGGCGGCGAAAACGAGGGCGGCAGCTGGAACGGGCGGCTGGCGGCCACTTATGAAATCGACCTGTGGGGCCGTGTCAGGGCGGGGGCCAGTGCCGCGGAGGCGGCGCGTCTCGCCAGCGAAGAGGCCCTGCAGGTGGCCGCGCTCAGCCTGGCCTCGGAAGTTGCCAGCACCTGGCTGCAACTGCGCGAGCAGTGGGGGCAGCGGGATCTTCTGCAGCAGCAGCTGGATATCAACCGCACCACGCTGCGGGTCCTGGAGCTGCGTTTTGGCGGCGGTATCAGCGCTGCGGCGGATGTTTTGCAGCAGCGCCAGCTGGTGGAACAGTCCCAGCAGGAACTGGCCGCTACCGCCTTCAACATCCGGGCACTCAAAGTCCAGTTGGCCACGCTATGCGGGACCACCGCCGGCGAGCTGGAAGCGCAGCTGGCCCCCAAAACCGGTTTGCCGCCGCTGCCCGCTCTACCGGATACCGGGGTGCCCGCCAATCTCTTGCTGCGGCGGCCGGACGTGCTGGAAGCCCAGCGCAACCTGCTGCAGGGCTACTATCTTGCCGAACAGGCCTGGGCGGAGCGGCTGCCGGTCATCAGCCTTTCCGGCCTCTACAGTGGCGGCGGCCCCTCCATCAGCGATATCACCCGGGACTGGCTGCTGACCCTGGCGGCCGCCGCCGAGGGGGTGATTTTCGATGGCGGCCGGCTGTCCGCGGACAAACAGCGCCAGCAGGCGCTGGAGCAGGAGCGCTGGGCGCAGTTGCGCAGCGTGGTGCTGGCCGCCCTGTCGGAGGTGGAGCAGGCTCTGATACAGGAGCAGGCAGTGCGGCAGCGGCTGCAATTCCTGCGGGAGCGCGCGCGGATCTCCGACCTTTTGGTGGTGCGCCAGCGGCGCGCATACAGCCGCGGTGCGGTGGATTTCCTCAATGTGCTGACCGCCACCAACGAGCAGCAGAGCCTGGAGCGACAAATGCTGAGCGCCCAGCGCGAGCTGATTGAAAACCGGGTTTTGCTCTACCGGGCCCTCTCCGGTGGCGTCCCCGGCGAGGACCTGCCGCAGGCGCAACCCGTGGAGCTTAAGCGCTACCGGCAGGAGGGCGGCTGATGTCCAACTGGCGCAAGCGCATCAGCCGTTTCAACTGGAATTTTGTGCTGCCCATCGGCCTGCTGGTGGCGGCGGCTTTTATCGCCAGCTGGCTGCTGCGGGAAAAGCCCAGCATGTCTCGCACCGCAGGCCCGCCTCCCGCGCCTTTAGTTGAGGTGGCTACCGCCGAGCGCGGCCAGTACCCGGTGACCGTGGAGGCGCTCGGGCTTGTGCGCGCGCGGGAAACCGTCGATCTGGAGCCGCAGGTGCAGGGCAGTGTGGAGTGGCTCGACTATGAGCTGGATCAGGGCTCGACGGTGCCCGCCGGGCGTCTGCTGGCAAAAATCGACCCCGAGCCCTACCAGCTGGCCCTGCGCACCGCCGGCAGCACTCTGGCGGAACGGCGCGCGGAACTGCAGCAGGAACTGGGGCAGCAACAGGTGGCGGAGGAGGAATACGAACTGCTCGGCCGCTCGCTGCCGGATGCGGACAGGGCGCTGGTATTGCGCGAACCGCAGTTGGCCATGGCCCAGGCGCGGGTGGCTGCCGCCGAGGTGGCGGTGAGCCTGGCAGAGCGGGATCTACGCCTGACGGAAATCCGCTCGCCCCTGAATGCGCTGCTGGTGAGTCGCAGTGTGGATATCGGTGACCGGGTCGGCCCGGGTTCGGTGCTCTATCGGCTGGCGGGAACGGACGTATTCCAGATCGCGGTGGAAATCCCCGCGGTACAGTTGTCGCGCCTGCGCCGCGAGGGGGCCGAGGTGCGGATTCACGGCAGCCAGTGGCCCGAGGGCCGTTATCGTCGCGGCCGCCTGATACGGCTGATTCCGGTATTGGAAGAGCAGGGGCGGCTGGCGCGGGTGCTGGTGGAGCTTGAGGACCCGCTTGCCCTGGAGCTGGTGTCCGAACCCCGGCTGCTGCTGAACGACCTCGCCAGAGTGGTTATCGTCAGCCCACCCGAACGCGATCGTGTGCGGATTCCCCTCACCGCGCTGCAGGACGGTGGGCGGGTATGGATTGTGCGCGACGGGCGCATCGAAGTGCGGCCGGTCGAGCTGGCCTATCTCAGTGGCGATTACGCGGTGCTGGAGGCGGGGCTGAATGGCGGCGAGGCGCTGGTCACCACCCGTCTCAACACCGTCACCGACGGCATGCGGGTACGCCAGCGCGAGGCACCTGAGGGAGGAGGCGAGGGTGGAAAAGGCGGTGACAGCGCTAAAGACTCTGAGGCTGCAGCCGCTAAAGAAGGTAAACACACCGGGGAAATAAACAAGGGCGAAACCAAAGGCACCACACCCCCACCGGCGGGAGTGCGGCAATGAGCGGCAGCGAGCGCCAAAGGCCACAGGCCCGCGAGCCCGTGAAGCTGCACGGCGGAGCCATCGCCTGGATGGCGCACAACCACGTCACCGCCAATCTGCTGATGCTGGTGCTGATTCTCGGCGGGCTGGTGTCCGCCAGTCAGGTGAAGAAAGAGGTCTTCCCTGACTTCAGTCTCGATATGGTCACCGTGCAGGTTTCCTATCCCGGTGCCAGCCCCGAGGAGGTGGAGCGCGGCGTGCTGGTGGCAATCGAGCAGGCGGTGCAGGGCATCGCCGGCATCAGTGAGATGCGCGGCACGGCCAGCGAGGGAGCCGCCACCCTGACCCTGGAACTGGATGAGGACGTCGATGGCGGCAAGGTCTATCAGGATATTCAGCAGGCCATCGACCGTATCAGCACTTTTCCCGACGACATCGAGCGGCCGCAGGTGAGCCTCGCCGACCACCAGCGGGATGTACTCGACCTGGTGGTGCACGGCGATGTGGACCCGCAGGCGCTGCGCGCAATCACCATGCAACTCTACGAGCAGCTGCAGGCCCACCCCGAAATTACCGCGCTGGAAAGCTACGGCGTGCGCGATTTTGAAGTGGCGGTGGAAATGAGCCGCGAGAACCTGCGCCGCTATGGCTTGTCGCTGCCGCAGGTGGCGCAACTGATTCGCGACTCCGCCGTGGACGTGCCGGCCGGCGCGGTAAAAACCGAAGCCGGTGAGGTGCTGGTGCGGGTCACAGAGCGCCGTGACTGGGCCAAGGAGTTCGGCGAGCTGGTAGTGGTGCAGGCGGAAGGGGGCGGCACCGTGCGGCTGGGGGATATCGCCGGGGTTCGCGACGCCCTGGTAGATGAACCGCGCAATATGCAGTTCAACGGCCAGCCGGCGATGGGCATCGATGTTTTTCGCGTGGGGCGGCAGACGCCCATGAGCGTCAGCGAGGCGACCCGGGAAGTGCTGGCGGAGGTGCGGCCCACACTGCCGGACGGAGTGGAGATCAGTATCCGCGATGACGACTCGGAGATTTTCCGCGAGCGGCTTTCGCTGCTTTTGAAGAACGGCTTTATCGGCCTGCTTCTTGTGTTTGTGCTGCTGGGGGCCTTTCTGGAATTGCGGCTGGCATTCTGGGTCACCCTCGGTATTCCCACCAGTTTTCTCGGCGCGCTGCTGTTTCTGCCGGCGATGGATGTTTCCATCAATATGGTGAGTATGTTCGCCTTTATTATCGCGCTGGGAATCGTGGTGGATGATGCGATCATCGCAGGAGAAAATATCTATGAATGGCGGCGGCTCGGTTACAGCAATCTGGAAGCCGCCATTGCCGGCGCGCGCCAGGTGGCGGTGCCGCTTACCTTTGCCATCCTGACCAATATCGTCGCCTTTATTCCGCTGATGTATCTGCCCGGGTTTATGGGCAAGATCTTCGGCATTATTCCCCTGGTGGTGGGGTCGGTGTTTGTGATTTCCTGGGTGGAGGCACTGTTTATCCTGCCCGCGCATCTCGCGTATTCGCGCCGCCATTATCGCAGTCCCCGCACCCGCAGATTGGCCGCCAGGCAGAAAATCCTCGCCCGCGGCCTGGATCGTTTTGTCGAGCGGCGCTTCAAACCATTTCTGGACCTGTGTATCCGCCACCGTTACACCACTATCGCGCTGGCACTGGCGGTGCTGATGGTGGTCAGCGGCTATGCCGCCAGCGGTCGCATGGGTTTTACCCTGTTGCCGCGAGTGGAGCGGGACTCCGGTCGGGTGCAGGTTAATTTTCCCGCGGGCACCGCTGAGCAGCAGCTGGAGCGTGCCCGCACGCAGATTACCGGCGCCGCCGAGCGGGTGCTTGAGCAGTTGGGGGGCGGGAATGTTCTGCTCGGGGTGCGCGGCCTGATTCGCGATAACACGGTACAGGTGGATGTCTATCTGGTGCCGAGCGACCAGCGCACCTTTACCACCGGGGAATTTGTCCGCGCCTGGCGCAGTGAAGTGGGCTCGTTGCCCGGTGCCCTCAGCTCCACTTTCGCCGCCGACCGTGGCGGCCCGGGGGCGGGGCCGGCACTCACGGTTGAGTTGCGCCACACCGATACCCGAACGCTGGAAGAGGTTGCCGAGCGGCTGGCCGCCGCGCTGGAGGGGTTCCCCAGTGTGAGCGATATCGACCCCGGTATCTCCCTGGGCAAGCAGCAGCTGGATCTCACCCTCACCGACACCGCCGAGAGCCTCGGCCTGACCGCCGAGGAAATTGGCCGGCAGCTGCGCGCCTCGATATACGGCGCCGAGGCCCTGCGGCAGCAGCGCGGACGGGACGAGGTTAACGTCATGGTGCGCCTGCCGGAAGCCCAGCGCGGCTCCCGCGATGATATCTCCAGCATCATGATCCAGGCGCCGGGAAATATCTGGCTGCCACTACCGGATCTGGTGGTGATTGAGCCGGGCCGGGCCTATGCGGGTATCAGCCGCCGCGAAGGACGGCGGGTGATGACAGTCACCGCCAATGTCGAGCCGGCGGACCAGGCGGCGCTGGTGATCAATGAACTGGAGCGGAGCATCGTGCCGCAACTAAAAGCGGAGTACGCTGGGCTGAGTATTTCCTATGAAGGGCGACAGGCGGAGGAACGGCAGGGGCTGGCGGCACTGGGGCTGACGTTTGGCCTGACCATGGCGGTGCTGTATCTCTTGCTGGCGATTCCGCTCAAAAGCTACATACAGCCGCTGACGGTAATGGTGGCCATCCCCTTTGGCATCATCGGCGCGGTGCTGGGGCACCTGATCATGGGTTACGGGCTGAGCATGGTCAGCCTGTTGGGCATAGTGGCTCTGGCCGGTGTGGTGATCAACGATACCCTGGTGATGATCGAGTATGGCAATCGCCTGCGGGAGCAGGGGGTGGAAGTGACCGAGGCGATCAAACAGGCGGCGGCGCGGCGCTTCCGGCCGATTATTCTCACTACCGTAACCACCTTCTGCGGGCTGATGCCGATGATCTTCGAAACCTCGGTACAGGCGCGGTTTCTGATTCCCATGGCCATTTCCCTCGGCTACGGCATTCTCGCCGCGACCACCATCTCCCTGCTGCTGGTTCCCTGCCTGTACCTGATGTTCGCCCGCGATATTCCGCTGTTCTTCGGTCTTCGCGGCCGCGCCGCTCTCGCCGAGAGTTAAAGCCCCTGCAGTATCAGTCCCGCCGCAATGCGTCCTTGATGGCGATGGGGTTGGGGAAATTCATCACCACGATATAGGACGACACCAGGAAGGTGAGGATCGCTGTTGCTTGAATCAGGTGCGAGGCGCCGCTGCCGATCAGCTGCTGGCTGGTGGCGAGGAAGGCGATCAGCAGGGAGAACTCGCTGATCTGGCCGAGCCGGAAACCGAGGTCCCAGGAAAGGACTTTCTGCTCACTCTGGTTGCCGAGCAGCAGGCGGAACACCAGCGGCTTGATTGTCAGCACGGCCGCGGCGGTGACCAGTGCCGGCACAGCGATTTCCGGCAGCATCGACAGCTTGAACTGGGCGCCGATACTGAAAAAGAACAGGATCAGGAAAAAGTCCCGCAGGGGCTTCAGGCTGAGGGCGATGTACTGGGAAATGGGGCTGGTGGCCAGCGAGATCCCGGCGATGAAAGCGCCGATTTCCCGCGACAGGCCGAAAATTTCCGCCAGTTCCGCCAGGCCCAGACACCAGCCGAGCGCCAGCAGAAAGACATATTCGTGGAAGCGGTCGAAGCGGCTGAACAGGGGCAGCAGGATATATTTCACCGCAAGCCAGGCCACCAGCACCAGCATCGGCAGGGCGGCGAAGGAGAGTCCCAGCTGGGCGAAATTCACCTGGCCGCTGCTGCCGCTCAGCAGGATCATCAGGCAGGCGATGGCGACAAAATCCTGAAACAGCAACAGCCCCACCATCAGTTCACCGAGGTGCTTGTGATGCAGCACCGTCGTGGGGAGCAGCTTGATGCCGATGATGGTGCTGGAGAACATCATCGCCATTCCGATCACCAGGGATTCGACCGTGGTAAAGCCGAACAGCTGACCCAGACTGTAACCGAGGCCGAGAAAAATCGCGCAGCTGACAATGCCGACAAAAGTGGCTTTGCGGATGACCGACATCAGCGCCTGCGGCTGCATATCCAGCCCCAGCAGGAACAGCAGGAAGATAATGCCCACCGTGGACATATCGGCGAGCAGCTGCACATTGTTCACCACCCCGAACACCGACGGGCCGAGCAGCACACCGAGGGCAATATAGGCCACCAGCAGCGGCTGCCGCCCGTAGAGCGCCAGCGTGGCCAGAAGCGCCGCGCCGCTGAAAATCAGGAAGAAAGATTGAAAGAGGGAGGTTTCCGCCACTGCACGTCCTTGTTTTGCGTTCTGCGTTTTACGGCTTTGTTGCATTATCCATAGTTGCTGCCGCGGCTGAAACTATTACCGCAGTCGCGGCAGTCCTAATGGCTGCGCTGCTGAATATCCCATATCCACCGCGACTGCCGCGGGATCATCAGAGGTTAAACCAGCGCAGGTCCTCCGCCCGGGGGGACAGAATCGGTTGCGCACAGACCACACCCTTTGGCGCGGCGAGAATGTCTCTGGCTTCTTGCAGGAAGTTTGCCAGAGGCGCATCGACCCGCTGTGGCGCCGGCGCCGGGTCGTCTTCCACCGAGAGGTGCAGCGGTGCCTGCCCCCGCTGGCCCTGATAGCGCCAGACCCCCGCCTCCGCGTCGTACTGGTAATAGGGCAGCAGCCGATAGCCACTGTCGGCGATCAGGGCAATGGCCTCGATGAGATAGTCCACCGTCTCGATGTCGAGGAAATAATTGAAGTTCAGACGCACCCAGCCCGGCTTGAGCAGGCTTTCGCCCTCGGCAACCACCTGCTCGAGCGCCTCACTCTGCGCCGCTGTCAGGTGCAGGAGGGCGTGGCCATAGGGGCCGGCACAGGAGCAGCCGCCGCGCACCTGGATACCGAACAGGTCATTGAGCAGCGCCACCACAAATCCGTGGTGCAGGGGCTTGCCTTCACGGAGAATATGCAGGGAGACAATGCTGACCCGCTCGGCCTCTGTGCCGCCAAGGATGTCGATATTGGGGTTGTCTCGCCAGTGCCGGAAAGCCCGCTCCAGCCAGGTGGCCTCGCGCCGCTCTATCTCTTCGGCTCCCACCAGGTCTTTGAGCTGGAACACCAGCCCCGCGCGCACAGACTCCACGATCGCCGGTGTCCCGGCTTCTTCGCGGCGCTCTCCCGGCGGCAGGTAGGTGTGCTTTTCCGGCCCGACCCAGGACACGGTGCCGCCGCCGGGTACCGCCGGCTGGTTCGCGGGCAGCAGCTTGCGGTCGACCACCAGCAATCCGGGGGTGCCCGGCCCGCCGACAAACTTGTGCGGCGAGATAAACAGCGCATCGATACGGGTGTCGCCGCCGTTGCCGGTGGCATTGATCGGCACGTAGGGGCCGGCGGCCGCGTAATCCCAGAAAGACAGGGCACCGTGACGGTGCAGCAGCGCAGTCACCGCGGCTACGTCGGTGCGAATGCCGGTGACGTTGGATGCGGCGGAAAAACTGCCGATTTTCAGGGGCCGCTCGCGGTATCGAATCAGTGCGTTCTCCAGCGCCTGCAGATCCACACCGCCCGCGGGGCTCTGCGGAATGGTCACCACTTGCGCGAGGGATTCGCGCCAGGGCAGGTCATTGGAGTGATGTTCGTAGGGGCCGATAAAAACCACCGGGCGCAGGTGCTCGGGCAGTTCCGGCGTGTCGCTGTCATCGGTTGCCCTGGGAGGTTTGCGCAGCCCCAGACTGTCCACCAGTCGATTGATGGCGGCTGTGGCCCCCGAGCCGCAGAAAATCACCGCATGCCCGTCGTCCGCATGCACAGAGCGGCGCACCGCATTGCGGGCCTGCTCGCGAAAGGCGCTGGTCTGGCGCCCAGTGGCGGAGGTCTCGGTATGGGTGTTGGCGTACCAGGGCAGTACCTGATTGCGAATGGTGTCCTCGATAAACTGCAACCCGCGACCGGAAGCGGTGTAATCCGCGTAGATAAGAGGGCGGGTTCCAAAAGGCGTGGTCAGGGGCATGCGCTCGCCGATGACGGCATCTCGAATGCGGGCCAGAAGAGCGTCACAGTTGTCCATGGTTACCTCAAGCTGGACTGGGGTCATTGATCCTCCGGCGTGCGACATGGCCTGGGGCCCTGCTGGTCACGGATTAGAGGAGCAGGCAGTTGTCGCGGTTTATGTTCAGCGTCACTGCAAATGTGCTGAATGTGCCGGATATTTTTACTCGCGTCCGCGCTTGGATTTTCCCAGGCGCAGAGCGCTGTTTCTGTTTATGGTTTTTGTTTTGTTGCGGTCATGATTGTTGGTCTATTGCCGGGCTCAGTTAGCGCTATATCTCCTGATATTCATTTCTTCTCTCACACCGCTCATATCTTCCCGCACACCGCACACCGCACACCGCACACCGCACACCGCACACCGCACACCGCACACCGCACACCGCACACCGCACACCGCACACCGCATTTCAGCCCTGTTTTAGGTTTTCTTATTTTTTTCCTTGTCTCCCGGCGGGATTGGCAGCTCGGTGGTGCTTTTGATCTGCTCCATGGCGAAATTGGATACGATATCGCTGATGCCAATCTGACGGATCAGCTCTTTGTAGAAGCGGTCATAGGCCGAAATATCGCTCACCACAATGCGCAACAGGTAATCGTAATCTCCGGCCATGCGGTAGCAGTCGACAACTTCCGGCAGGCTGGCGATATGCGCCGCAAAGCTGTCGGCCCATTCGGCGGTGTGCTGGTCGGTTTTGACCTGCGCGAAGACCGAGACCGGCAGCCCCAGAATTTCCGCGTTCAGTAGCGCCACCTTGCGGCGAATGATGCCGCTTTTCTCCAGCTTCTGTACCCGCCGCCAGCAGGGAGTCTTGGTCAGACCCACGCGCTCGGCCAGTTCCTCGATAGAGAGGCTAACATCTGCTTGCAATATGGCAAGGAGTTGTCTGTCAATCGCATCAAGTGAGGAAATCATTCTAATAAGTCTCGATAAATGCGGAGATCAAGTCTCCTGATGATATTTTTACGATCGCCTTTGGTAAAAAATACCTGGGCAGATTTCATACTGGGCGCTCCAAACCGGTTACCGGAGATCGGTTGACTCAGGCGCCAGTAGATGCCGTAACGATAGTCTTCAAAATGCCGGGATGGTAGTTGAATTTTCCGCCGCCTTGGCTAGCTCATTGCGGCCCGGATCGGGTGAGCATTGGTGGTGTTGGAACGGGTTGGGGTGGGCCGAAATCGGGCTGGAGAGCAGCTGGAGAGCAGCTGGAGAGCAGCTGGAGGGGAGCCGGAGAGTAGGCGGAGAGTAGGCGGAGAGTAGGCGGAGAGTAGGCGGAGAGTAGGCGGAGAGTAGGCGGAGAGTAGGCGGAGAGGAGCTAGAGAGGAGCCGGAGAGCAGCCGGGTGGCAAGCCTGGGAGAACTCTGCTGGGGGCTCCGGCGGGAGTATCCCTCAGGCGGGGCTATTCCTAGGCGGTGTCCTTTGGCGGAAAGCGGGGCGGGAACAGGCCCAGGGCGATGGCCTGCTGGACCTGGGCCATCAGGTCTATCTCGGTGAGTGTCTGCAGCTGCTGCAGGTCGTCCAGCACATAGTAAATCGGTTGCACAATATCGATGCGGTACGGGGTGCGCAGGGCATCCAGTACATGGAATTGCAGCCGCTGTGGCTCGTCGCCCAGTGCGGTGAGGGTTTCCTTTGGCGAAGACAGAATGCCGCCACCGTAGATGCGCAGCCCCTGCGCAGTGTGGACAAGGCCAAATTCCACCGTAAACCAGTACAGGCGGGCGAGATAGGCGCGCTCTTTGGCAGAGGCGCTGAGACCCAACTGGCCGTAGCGCTGGGTAAAATTTGCGAACGCGGGATTAGTGAGCATCGCGCAGTGGCCGAAAATCTCGTGAAAAATATCCGGCTCGCGCAGGTAGTCGAACTCCTCCGGTGAGCGGATAAAGGTGGCTACCGGAAATTTCCGCTCCGCTAACAGGCCAAAGAAAGTCTCGAAGTCGATCAGGGCTGGAACCCGGGCGACTTCCCAGCCGGTCTCCCGGCGCAACACACTGCTGATCTCATGCAGCTGTGGAATGCGGTCAGTGGGCAGGTCCAGCATTGCCAGCCCCTGCAGGTATTCCTCGCAGGCACGGCCCGGCACGATTTGGCGCTGGCGTTCAATCAGCCGCCGCCAGGTGGAATGCTCCAGCTCGGAGTAATGAATGACCCCCCTCGCATCCGGCTCCCGGGCTTTGTAGTGGCTGCCGGTTGTTTTGTTGCCAGCGGGTTTTTCGTTGCCGCTGCCCCGGTCGCTACTGCCATCGTTTGTCGTTGTTGTTGTTTTGGCTGTGGCCGTAGTGTTTGTCATTGCGCCGCTCCTTTAATCCCACTTCAGACCCGCTTCGCGCGAATTCGGGTGCCCTCAAGCCTGCCGATCCGGTAAACATCATTCATAGGCGCTAACACACCGGTGCGGTAGGGCTGTCTGGCGTGGTCAGTACGGGTAGGGGGGCTGCGGCTACACTTTCTGTAAACAAAAGTTTACGGGTGCGTTGTGAGAGTCGAAATAACCTGTGCCAATCGAGTCGGCATCCTGGAGGAAATTATGGGTATTTTCTTCGAATACCGGGTGAACGTGGTTTCCGGTGAGCTCGGCGGGGACAGTGGCGACAAGGTGTACCTGTGGGTTCCCGGGCTGCTGCAGACCCAGTACCGCGCCATCGAAAAGGCTCTGGGGCGCGTGGCGGGTATCCGGCAGGTCCGGCGGATCGCCCTGATGCCTTCGGAGCGGCGGCACTTTGAACTGGATACCCTGTTACGGCATGTGGCTGAGCCGGTATTGTCGGTGGACAGTGCTGGCCGTGTAGTGGCGGCGAACCTGGCTGCGGCGCGGGCCTTTGCGGTCAGTCTGGAGCATATGGCTGGGCTGCAGTTGCAGCGCTTCCTGCCCGGGCTGCCGCTGCAGGAACTGCTGCGGGACCTGACCGCGCCACGCTACGGCATTCCGGTCACCCTTCGCGGCCGCGCTTTCCAGCTGGAATGGGTACCGATACCCACCCCCATTCCAGAGCGAACGCGCGCGGCAAAAGCAAATGCCAGGCCGCCCTCCAAACCTGTACCCCTGGAAATCGAGGCGGGCGCGCAAACGGTGGCCTCCCTGGCGGGCGCGGTGGTCACCCTCACCAGGGACTCTGGCAATGCTCACAGTGATACCGCTGATGGTAGCCATGGCCGAGGTGGCATTGAGGGTATCGACCCCATCGCGGAGCTGCCGATTCTGTGGGATTTCGGCAGGCGCCGTGAGACCTGCCTGCAGCTGCAGGAAATGTCGGCGCTGCAGACCCCGCTTCTGATCAGCGGCGAGGCCGGAACGGGCAAAACGACTTTTTCCCGGGCGGTGCATCACCTGTCACCGCTGGCGGCCGCTGGGCGCTGTGTACACTGGCGTTGCGCGCCCGGCCGCATTCCCACGGCTGAGAGCCTGCCGCCATGCGGCACTCTGATTCTCGATGATCTGCATGGGCTGAACGAAAGCGATACGACTCAGCTGTTGCGCCTGCTGCAGCTGTATTCAAGGCGATTCTCACCAGAGTTGCGCCTGGTCGGCACCTGCAGGGATGTCCGTGCATTGCCCCCCGGATTGGCGCAGTGCTTTTCCTCGCTCACCTTGCATCTGCCGCCACTGCGCCTGCTGCGGGATGCGCTGCCGCGATTCGCCAATGTTGTGTTGCGGGAAATGGGCTCAGCGCCCGAGGGGCTTTCCAGTCCTTGCCTGAGCCAGCTTATGGGGCATGACTGGCCGGGAAATTTCACGGAGCTGAAGGATCATCTGTCGGCGGCTGTCGGCCGCTGGCGCCGCCGACAAGGGGACGCCAATGCAGAGAACCGGGCACTGTCGAGGGGGGCGGAAAGAGCAGGGGAAAGAACAGGGGAAAGAGTAGGGGAAGCGGGGGAGGAGGAAAACCATGTAAAGCTGCTGCAGCCGCAAGACCTGCCGGGCCTGGCCCCCGTATCCCTCGCTCCCTGGCGGGATTGGGGCTCGGGCATGACCTACCGGGAGATAATGCAGCGGGTGGAGAGGGAGCTTTTGCTGGAACTGCGGCAGAGTTACCCCAGCACCCGGGAGTTGGGGGCGCGCCTGGGGCTTTCCCATACGGCGGTGGCGAACAAGCTGCGCAGTCACGGCCTCGCGGGGAAAACCGGGCAATAGTGTTTTTGCCCGGTTGCGGTTGCCCGGCTGTCGGGACAGCGGTCAGAGCGCTATCAGCGCTCGATGCGCCCGATCAGCATATCCTTGAACATGACGAAATCCCCCCACAGGCTGTAAAAGGGATTTTTGAAGGTGGCGGGCCGGTTGTGTTCGAAAAAGAAGTGCCCGACCCAGGCAAAACCGTATCCGGCCACCGGCACCGCCGCCAGCCACAGCAGGTTGCCGCTGATGATGGCGGTGATCACCAGTGCCAGCACCAGTGCCGTACCAACAAAATGCAGCCGGCGGCAGGTGAGGTTGCTGTGCTCGTTCAGGTAAAAGGGGTAGAACTCACGGAAGGAGGTAAATTGCTTCTTATTCGATTCGCTGGTTTCACTGGTCGCCGTCACTGTGATGCTCCTGTTGTTTTTATTTGTGCTTTTATGTGTGTTGTTATTCGTCTTTATCGGTCTTCTCATCCGGCCCGCTTTCAGTTTACGACCAATGCCAGCCGCCTCCAACCCGGTTGAAGCGGAGCCGCTCGACATGGCGGCACTGCGGTGTTGGCCACAGTGTGTGGTGAAAAGCGTAAAGTGTGAACAGGCGCGGCCCGAATCTGGTAGGCTCCCGTCAAAATGATATAAGCGCCAAACCGAGAGGATTGTATGTCTGGCCCCCTTGCCCATCTGAAAGTACTGGATCTCAGCCGCATTCTCGCTGGCCCCTGGGCGGGGCAGGTGTTTGCCGACTTCGGTGCCGAAGTCATCAAGGTGGAGCGGCCCCTAAAGGGTGACGATACCCGCCATTGGGGCCCCCCCTACCTGAAGGATGCCGAGGGCGCCGATACACCGGATGCGGCCTATTATCTGAGCGCCAACCGGGGCAAGAAGTCGATCACCGTGGACATCACCCAACCGGCGGGGCAGGAGCTGATCCGCTCGCTGGCGCGGGAGTGCGACATTCTGCTGGAAAACTACAAGGTGGGCGGGCTGGCCAAATATGGCCTCGATTACCCGTCCATTAAGGCCATCAACCCGCGCATTATCTACTGCTCTATCACCGGCTTCGGTCAGACTGGCCCCTATCGCAACCGCGCCGGTTACGATGCCATGATCCAGGGCATGGGCGGCCTGATGAGTGTCACCGGGGTGCCGGAGGGCCAGCCCGGGGCGGGGCCGCAGAAAGTCGGTGTGGCGGTGGCGGATCTGATGACCGGCATGTACGCGGTCTCCTCGGTGCTGGCGGCGGTGGTGCATCGTGAACGGACTGGCGTTGGCCAGTCTATCGATCTGGCGCTGCTGGATACCCAGGTGGCCTGGCTCGCCAACCAGGCGCAGAACTATCTGACCTCCGGCAAAAGCCCCCAGCGCCAGGGAACCGGCCACCCCAATATCGTGCCCTATCAGGCGGTGCCCTCGAAAGACGGTTACTTCATGCTGGCGGTGGGGAATGACGAGCAGTTCAAGCGCTTCTGCGCCATCGCCGGTCTCAATGAGTTGCCGCAGGAGCCAGCCTACGCCACCAATTCCGCGCGGGTCATGGCGCGGGAACAGCTGATGCCGCTGATCGAATCCGCCACCCGCCAGCAGGGGTCAGCCTGGTGGCTGGACAAGCTCAGTGACGCGCACGTGCCCTGTGGCCCCATTAACGACCTCGAACAGGTATTCGCGGACCCGCAGGTGCAGGCGCGGGGCATGGTGATCGAGCAGCAACACCCGCTTGCAGGCAAGGTGCGCACCGTGCGCAACCCGGCGCTGTTTTCCGAATCGCCGCTGGAATACGAGCAGGGACCGCCGGTACTGGGTGAACATACCGAGGCGGTCCTGCGGGAAACCCTGGGCAAGTCCGCCGAGGAAATTGCTGCGCTGCGCGACGCCGGCGTCGTCTAACGACAGCCCGTGAGGTCGAATCACATCAACGCTGATGGGGTGAAGGGGCCAACGGCCTGTGGGGGCAGCCTGAGCCTGAGTGGGCTGCACCAAAGAGCCTGGTGCAGACTTAGATAACCAGCCGCAAACCGGCAGCGGCGCCGCAGGGCGGCCCGCTGCCTTGTAGCTGGGTTAGAACGCCACGTTTTTGGGTGTGCGCGGGAAGGGGATTACGTCGCGGATATTGCCCATGCCGGTGACATAGGAAACGATACGGTCGAAGCCGAGGCCAAAGCCGGCATGGGGCACAGTGCCATAACGGCGCAGGTCCCGGTACCAGTCCAGGTGCTCCTTGGGAATACCCATCTCGTCCATGCGCCCGTCCAGCTTGTCCAGTCGCTCTTCCCGCTGGGAACCGCCGATAATCTCACCGATGCCCGGCGCCAGCACGTCCATCGCCGCCACGGTCTTGCCGTCGTCGTTCATGCGCATATAGAAAGCTTTGATGTCCTTGGGATAGTTCATCACGATGACTGGCTTCTTGAAGTGCTTCTCGGCCAGGTAGCGCTCGTGCTCGGAGGCCAGATCGATCCCCCAGGCAACCGGAAACTCGAACTTCTCCTTGCACTTCTCAAGAATCTCGATGGCATCGGAATAGTTGATGCGCGCGAAGTCGTTGTCGATGATGTTCTCGAGGCGGCTGATGGCGTCCTTGTCGATGCGCTGGGCAAAGAAAGCCATATCGTCCGGGCGCTCCGCCAGTACGGCCTTGAACACATACTTGAGCATTTTCTCCGAAAGATCGGCCACATCCGCCAGGTCTGCGAAGGCGATTTCCGGTTCCACCATCCAGAATTCCGCCAGATGCCGGGTTGTGTTGGAATTCTCGGCGCGGAAGGTGGGGCCAAAGGTGTAAACCTTGGACAGCGCCAGGCAGTAACTCTCCACATTCAGCTGGCCGGATACGGTCAGGAAAGTTTCTTCGCCGAAGAAATCGCGGCCGAAGTCGATCCCGCCCTTGTCGGTGCGCGGCAGGTTTTCCAGATCCAGGGTGCTGACCCGGAACATCTCACCGGCGCCCTCGCAGTCCGAGGCGGTGATGATGGGCGTGTGCACGTAGAGGAAACCGTTTTCATGGAAGAAGTGGTGAATCGCCTGGGCAATGCAGTTGCGCACTCGGGCCACCGCGCCACTGACGTTGGTGCGCGGGCGCAGGTGGGCGTGTTCCCGCAGGTGTTCCATGGTGTGGCGCTTGGGGGACATGGGGTAGGTGTCCGGGTCTTCCACCCAGCCCACCACGTGCACCTCTTCGGCCAGCAGTTCGATAGCCTGTCCCTTGCCCTCCGACGCCTTCAGGCTGCCGACGATATCCACCGCACAGCCGGTGGTCAGGCGCAGCACCTCGGTTTCGTAGTTGCCGAGCTTGGACTCCACCACCACCTGGATGGGGTCGAAGCCGCTGCCGTCGTGCACGGCCAGAAAAGACACGCCGGCCTTGGAGTCGCGGCGGGTGCGGATCCAGCCCTGTACGCGGGCTGTGGTGCCCTCGCGGCCGGAGGATTTCAACAGGGAATCTACGGATTCAGCTTGCATGGTTCTCACTTACTGACTTCAGGGCGGTTCGCTTAGTTTATACGCAAGCCGCCCACGGTGAATGACGGCGCGCATCTTGACGTTTTGAACTGCGGAAATCCAGCCCGAGGCCGGGGAGGTCGCGGCTGGAGCTGGGGCAAGGTAGTGCGGACGGAGCGGCAAGGTGAGGGGAAGTGATGGTAGGTGACGAAGGGAGAATAAGAGGGGGAAGTGGAGAGGAGCGGCGAGAGTCAAGAAGGTGAGGAGGGAGCCAGTCGGAAGTGTCTTTATCGGGGTTGTCTCGTCGGTACTGGAAGGAAGGTTGATCCGGCCCCGGGCTGGGGCCGGATCGCCGGCGTCAGGCCAGCGCCCGGCGCCGGAACAGGGGCTCCGGCTGGTCCGTGGCGGCCTGGTAGCTGTCGCTGAAGTCCTGCAGGGACTTGGCCAGCTCTTCCAGCGGCTGGCTGCCCTGGTAGGCAAAGGCATTGAAGCCACAGCGGCGCAGGTAACTGAGCTGGTCCCGCATAAAGTTGCCGACGGCGCGCAGCTCGCCGCTGAAACCAAAGCGCTCGCGCAGCAGGCGGCCGGTGGTAAAACCGCGGCCGTCGCCAAAGGCGGGGAAGTGCACGGCGATCAGTGGCAGCTCTTTGGCAGCTTCGCCAAGCAGTTCGGCGCTTTCATCGCTTTCCAGCCACACACCGATCTCGTCGCGGCGGCTGGCGAGCTCATCGCGCAGTTCCTGCCAGCGCGCCAGCGGCAGGATGATATTGCCACCGGGCAGGGCGGCGGCGGTCAGCTCGGCAGTGGCCTCGTCATTGGGCAGAAGGCGCCATTGATTGAGGGTCACCTCGGCTTCAATGAGCAGCTGTTCGGGGTTTTCCGGCTGCGGTCCCGGGGTCTTAGCTGGCTTTGGCATAGACGGTTTCCTTAAACGGCTGCAGGCCGATACGGTTATAGGTGTCGAGGAACAGCTCGTCGGAGTGGCGCTGCTCCACATAAACGCTGAGGATTTTGCCGATCACCTCGGGGACCTCCTCCCGCGAGAAGCTGGGTCCAAGCACCTTGGCCAGGCTGGCGTTTTCCGAGGAACTGCCGCCTAGCTGGATCTGGTAAAACTCCTCGCCCTTCTTGTCGACCCCGAGAATGCCGATGTGGCCGACATGGTGGTGACCGCAGGCGTTCATGCAGCCGGAGATGTTCAGGTTCAGATCGCCGAGGTCATAGAGGTAATCCATGTCGTCGAAACGGCGCTGGATTGCCTCGGCCACCGGAATGGATTTGGCGTTGGCCAGGGAGCAGTAATCTCCGCCGGGGCAGCAGATCATATCGGTCAGTGTGCCGATATTGGGCGTGGCGAAGCCGTGCTTGCGCGCCGCCTGCCACAGTGCCTTCAGGTCTGACTGCTGCACGTCGGCCAGCACCGCGTTCTGGTCGTGGGTGATGCGCGCCTCGCCAAAGCTGAACTGGTCGGCCAGATCGGCAATGGCTTCCAGCTGGCGGTCGGTGACATCGCCCGGGGGAACCCCGGTGGGTTTGGTGGAGAGCTTCACGGCCCGATACCCCGGCTTGCGGTGCGGGAAGGTGTTGCGCTCCAGCCAGCGGGCGAAGGCCTTGTCGGCGGCTGCCTCGGCATCCAGGGCCGCGTCGCTGGCGGCTCCGTCCAGCTCCCGGTATTGCGGTTCGGTAAAGAAGGATTTGGCCCAGGCCAGAGCTTCAGGAGTCAAGCGGTCGACCCCATCCTTAATCTGCTCCCACTCGCGCTCCACGCGCGCGGCGAACTCTTCCGTCCCCAGGGCTTTGACCAGAATCTTGATCCGCGCCTTGTATTTGTTGTCGCGCCGTCCCAGCTGGTTGTACACGCGCACGATGGCTTCCAGATAGGACAGGAGGTCCTGCTCCGGCAGGAATTCGCGGATCAGCTCGGCGATCACCGGGGTGCGGCCCTGTCCGCCGCCCACATAGACGGCAAAACCGATCTGGCCGTCACGCTCGACAATCTGCACGCCGATATCGTGCACGCGGATCGCGGCGCGATCGGCCTGCGCGCCGTTGACGGCAATCTTGAACTTGCGCGGCAGGAAGGCGAATTCCGGGTGAAAGGTGGACCACTGGCGGATCAGCTCACAGTAGGGGCGCGGGTCGACGATTTCGTCCCGCGCGACACCGGCATAGGGGTCGGAGGTGGTATTGCGGATGCAGTTGCCACTGGTCTGTACCGCGTGCATTTCCACTTCCGCCAGCTCGGCGAGGATGGCGGGCACATCCTCGAGCTGGGGCCAGTTGAACTGCAGGTTCTGGCGGGTGGTGAAGTGGGCGTAGCCCTTGTCGTAGTCGCGGCTGATACGGGCCAGTCGGCGCAGCTGGGCGCTGTTGACCAGGCCGTAGGGGATCGCGACCCGCAGCATGGGGGCAAGGCGCTGAATATAGAGGCCGTTTTGCAGGCGCAGCGGTAGAAATTCCTCCTCGCTCAGTTCGCCAGCCAGATAGCGGGCGGTCTGGTCGCGGAACTGGGCCACACGCTCACTGATAATGGTGTGGTCCCGGTCGTCATATCGATACATAACAGCTTGATTCCATTGCCTTTTTTTGTAGGTCCGCGGGGCGGGCGAAAAGCGCTGCGGATTCTCCAGTGGCGCCTAACATACCAGCGGGCTTATGCATTAAATAACAATATTTTTTGCTAAGTTAGAAACTAATAGTTATATGTTGACTGCGCAGTGGCACCTGTGGCTTGCGGGGGTTGTGGGGATTTGCTCTACTGGATTGACCGTTCGCAAACGGCCAACTACATAACATAAGAATGATCAGCAATCGGAGCACTTCGATGAATGAGAAAGTAGTTGTATCCACAGACAGTGATAACGCGGCAGACGCTGTTGCCGCCGTGGCCCTGGTGGCCATTTTCGTCGCCACCTGCGTTTTCTGGGTCGCCAGCCAGTAACTTACGTCACTCCTTTTTGTGCCCGGAGCCACGCTGTCCCGGGCGGCTCACTTGCCAGCCAGCCTTACTTTCCCTGTTATTAGTCCCCGTTATTAGTTCCCGTTATTAGTTCCCCGGTTTTGCTCCCCGGTTTTGCTCCCCGCGTGCCCTGGCGCTGCCGAGGGGCACTAACCCTGGCCCAACTTCTCAAGCACTATTCGCACCACAACAAGCAGTGTCAGCACGAACACCGCGGTAAAGAGAACCCCCGCCATCACATAGGTTTTGATGCTGCCGCTGGCGAAGTCCCGTTGGCGATTTTTGTCGCTCTGCACCCCGATCGCCGCCGCCAGGGTGCTCAACAGCACCTGGGTAAAGCGCGGACGGCGCTCATTTGGCTGATTGCCCTCTGGCTGTTCGGAGCCAGGCTGTTCTGGGCTTGGCTGTTCTGGGGATAGCTGTTCGGGGTTGTCCATGTTCGCGATCCTTGCGCTCCCGACGGCATCATGCCATCGCGGGTGGTCCTTGCCTTTATCGGGTTGTTGGTCCGTCCCGGCAGCAACTCCGCTGCCCGAAAGGAGCGGAGCTGCTGGAGAGCCCCGCTCAATCCTCCAGGTTCGGGCGCAGCCAGCGGGCCAGCTCGTCGACCTCCATGCCCTTGCGCTGGGCCAGGCTTTCCAGCTGGTCGCGGCCGATTTTGCCCACATTGAAGTACTTGGCCTCGGGGTGGGCAAAGTACCAGCCGCTGACGGAGGCCGCCGGCGTCATGGCGAAGTGGGAGGTCAGCTGCATGCCCGCATTTTCCTCGGCCCCCAGCAGTTTGAACAGCGTGCCCTTCTCCGTGTGGTCGGGGCAGGCGGGGTAGCCGGGGGCAGGGCGGATGCCCTGGTATTTTTCCCGGATCAGCTCGTCGTTGGAAAGCGTTTCGTCGGGCACATAGCCCCAGTAGTCGGTGCGAACCTGCCGGTGCAGATATTCGGCGAAGGACTCCGCCAGCCGGTCGGCCAGCGCCTTCACCATGATGGCACTGTAGTCGTCGTGGGCCGCTTCATAGTGCGCCGCCAGTTCATCCGCGCCGATGCCGGTGGTCACGGCAAAACCGCCCACATAGTCGCCGACACCGGAATCGGCGGGGGCGACAAAGTCCGCCAGCGAGCGGCACTGGCCGTCACCGCCGAGTTTTTGCACCTGCTGGCGCATCTGGTGCAGGCGCGCCAGCTCTTCCTCGCGACTCTCGTCGCTGTAAACGACGATGTCGTCGCCCTCGCTGTTGGCCGGCCACAGGCCGATGACGGCGCGGGCGCGCAGCAGCTTCTTGTCGATGATTTCCTGCAGCATCAGCTGCGCGTTTTTGAACAGGTCGGTGGCCGCTTCGCCAACCACCTCATCGGTGAGGATGGCGGGATACTTGCCGGCCAGATCCCAGGAGATAAAGAAGGGGGTCCAGTCGATGGTGTCCACCAGCTTCTCCAGTGGGAAATCCTCGAGCACAGTGATGCCGGGCCGGCGCGGAATCTGTGGCTGGTAGCTGCCCCAGTCGAAGGCCGGTGCTGCGGCCAGAGCCTCCTCATAGCTCAGCTGCTTGTCGTTGCGCTTGCGGTTGGCGGTGCGGTGGCGGACCTTCTCGTACTCCTCCTGCACGCCGGCAACGAAGGCGGGGCGCTGGGTGTCGGACAGCAGGCTGCTAGCCACGCCCACGGCGCGGGAGGCATCGGGCACATACACCACCTGATTGCGCCGGTACTCCGGGTCGATCTTCACCGCGGTATGCGCTTTGGAGGTGGTGGCGCCGCCGATCAGCAGCGGAATATCGAAGCCCTGGCGCTCCATCTCCGCCGCCACATGGACCATCTCGTCCAGCGACGGGGTGATCAGCCCGGACAGGCCGATAATGTCGCAGTTGCGCTCTCTGGCGGTCTGCAGGATTTTATCCGCGGGCACCATGACCCCCAGATCGATCACCTCGAAGTTGTTACAGGCCAGCACCACGCCGACAATGTTTTTGCCGATGTCATGCACGTCGCCCTTGACGGTCGCCATCAGAATGCGGCCATTGGGCTTGCTGTCGGCGGTTTTGGCGGCCTCGATATAGGGCTGCAGATAGGCCACCGCCTGTTTCATCACGCGGGCGGATTTGACCACCTGCGGCAGGAACATCTTGCCCTCGCCGAACAGGTCGCCGACCACGTTCATGCCGTCCATCAGCGGGCCTTCGATCACGTCGAGCGGACGCGAGGATTCTTGGCGGGCCTGTTCCGTATCCTCTTCGATATAGCTGGTAATGCCCTTGACCAGCGCGTGTTCCAGACGCTTGTTCACCGGCCACTCGCGCCAGCCGAGATCCTCCTTGCGCGCCTGGCCGCCACCGTCGCCGCGATATTTGTCGGCGATTTCCAGCAGCCGCTCGGTGCCGTCCGCGCGTTTGTTCAGGATCACATCCTCAACCCGCTCGCGCAGCTCATCCGGCAGGTCGTCGTACACCGCCAGCTGGCCGGCGTTGACGATACCCATATTCAGGCCGGCCTTGATGGCGTGGTACAGGAATACCGAGTGGATGGCCTCGCGCACCGGGTCGTTGCCGCGGAAGGAGAAAGACACGTTGGAGACGCCGCCGCTGACCTGGGCGCCGGGCAGGTTCTGGCGAATCCAGCGGGCGGCGTCGATAAAGTCCACCGCGTAGTTGTTGTGCTCGTCGATACCGGTGGCGACGGCGAAGATATTCGGGTCGAAAATAATATCGCTGGGGTTGAAGCCGACCTGATCCACCAGGATGCGGTAGCTGCGCTCGCAGATTTCCCGCTTGCGGGCGAAGGTGTCCGCCTGGCCGTGTTCATCAAAGGCCATCACCACCACCGCCGCGCCGTAGCGCAGGCACAGGCGCGCCTTGTCGAGGAAATCCTCCTCGCCCTCCTTGAGGCTGATGGAGTTGACGATGGGCTTGCCCTGGATGCACTGCAGCCCGGCCTCGATCACCTCCCACTTGGAGGAGTCCACCATAAACGGCACTTTGGCGATGTCGGGTTCGGTGGCTGCGAGGTTGAGGAAGCGGCGCATGGCGGCGACGGAATCCAGCATCGCCTCGTCCATGTTGAAGTCGATCACCTGGGCGCCGTCTTCCACCTGCTGGGCGGCCACTTCCAGCGCGGTGTCGTAGTCCTCCTCCAGAATCAGGCGCTTGAAGCGGGCGGAGCCGGTGACGTTGCAGCGTTCGCCCACATTGACGAAGAGGGCGTTCTCATCGGCCACAAAGGGTTCAAGGCCGGAAAGGCGCAGCGCCGGCTTCAGCTTTGGCTTCTGCCGCGGCGCAACATCGGCAACCGCGCGGGCAATGGCGGCGATATGCTCAGGCGTGGTGCCACAGCAGCCGCCGAGAATATTGATGAAGCCGCTGCGGGCAAACTCCGCCACGATGGCCGCTGTTTCTTCCGGGGTCTCGTCGTACTCGCCAAACTCGTTCGGCAGGCCGGCGTTGGGGTGTGCCGAGACATATTCTGCGCAGACGCCGGAAAGCGCCTCCACATACGGGCGCAGCTCCGTGGCGCCGAGGGCGCAGTTGAGGCCGACGCTCAGGGGCTTGGCGTGGGCCACGGAGTAGTAGAAAGCCTCGGTGGTCTGGCCGGAAAGGGTACGGCCGGAGGCGTCGGTGATGGTGCCGGAAATCATGATCGGCAGCTCGAAGCCCAGCTCCTCAAACAGCTGCTGCAGACCGTAGATGGCGGCCTTGGCATTCAGCGTATCGAAGATGGTTTCGATCATGATCAAATCGCAACCGCCTTCAATCAGCGCCCGTCCGGCCTCGATATAGTTGTCCACCAGCTGCTGGAAGGTGACGTTACGGGCGCCCGGGTCGTTCACATCCGGGGAGATACTGGCGGTGCGCGAAGTGGGGCCAACCACTCCCGCCACCCAGCGCGGCTTCTCTGGCGTGGAAGCCGCGTCTGCGGCGCGCCGCGCCACTTCGGCGGCGGCACGGTTCAGTTCCGGCACCAGATCTTCGAGGTCGTAATCCGCCTGCGACAGCCGGGTGGAGTTGAAGGTATTGGTCTCAATGATGTCTGCACCGGCATCCAGGTATTCCCGGTGCAGGCGCTCGATCAGCTCCGGCTGGGTGATGCTGAGCAGGTCGTTGTTGCCCTTCAGGTCATCCGGGTGGTCGCCAAAACGGTCGCCGCGAAAATCCGCCTCCTGCAGCTTCTCCCGCTGGATCATGGTGCCCATGGCGCCGTCCAGAATCAGAATACGATCGGCGAGGGCGGCGTGAAGCTGCTGGATGCGTTCACTGCGGGACTGCTGGGACATGTGCGATTCCTTGGCCTTTATTACGGTGACTCTATGGACTTGTCGGATTCGATTCGTCAGATCGAAAAGGCGGCTATCTTATCATTCTGCGGCGCGTCCGTGGGGGGCAGGAATAATCGCCACAATATTCACTGCATAGCGGCGAAAAACGGCGATACTCATTTGCATCAGTTGGTTTCCCGTGAATCGTGTCCCAATAAGCGCCCCATCACGAAAAGGCTTTTGCCTGGCCCTGCGTGGGTATCGACACTCTCATGCAGGCGCCCGGGGCGGCGGACGTGCGGCAGGTGCGTCCTGTGGCAGCTGCGCTGTGCGGCCGCTGCGCCAGTATCTGATGCAGTAAGGCGGGTGGGATGGTTTCACTTGTCCACGAGTCGGAGTAGAATACCCGACAAAGTAACTCGGTTATTTGAGAAGCGATATGTCTGAGCAGTCTTCCGAACTGAACGTCACCATTACAGAGTCGGCGCAGGAGTACCTGAAGGAACTATTGGAAAAGCAGGATTGCGAAGGCATCGCCATTCGCATGTTTGTCTCCAGCCCCGGTACCCCGAACGCCGAGACCTGCATCGCCTACTGCCGCCCCGGCGAAGAGCAGGAAGACGATGTGATGCTGGAGTTGAACGGCCTTAAAGCCTACTTCGAGGGCCGCTCCGTGCCCTATCTGGACGAAGCGCGGGTCGATTACGCTTCCGACAAGATGGGCGGCCAGCTGACCATCCGCGCCCCCAACTCCCGCGCCCCCAAGATCAACGATGACAGCCCCATCGAGGATCGCATCAACTACGTCCTCTACAACGAAGTCAACCCCGGGCTCGCCGCCCACGGTGGCCAGGTGAGCTTGGTGGAATTCACCGAGGACAACTATGCAATCCTCAAATTCGGCGGCGGCTGCCAGGGCTGCGGCATGGTGGACATGACGCTGAAAGAAGGCGTCGAGAAAACCCTCAAAGAGATGGTGCCCGAAGTGGCCGGGGTGAAGGACATCACCGACCATTCGGATAAGTCCCAGGCGTACTACTGATTACAGCAGCGCCGCCTGCCAAGTCCTTGCCGCTCGCAAAGCTGATAAAAAGAGAGGCTTTGCCGAGCGGCACAAAGCTCGGCATGCATCTATCCAGCCATCCAACCAGCATAGGCACAGGCGCCTGCTGGCAAACAGACCGTCTGCCATCACCCGCTCGCCAGAAATTACCCCCCCCCCCCGGCATCGTCTTTCGCATAGCAAGTATCTTCCACGCAAAAGTGTCCGCCGTGCTTCCCGATGCTTGTCGGCCCTTAAACCCAGACGCAGACCTTAATAGAAACCCTCATGTGGGCCAGTTCCTCCAGCCAAATAAAATTGCTGGTTATTGGCGCAGTTTGAAAAAAGTGACTGATAGCGCCCTGGCAAACCAGTCATCACGACTGTGATCTTGGCGCAGCTCTGTAATCACAAGAATATGGTATGTAAATCATGGGGTTACAGGTATATCCACTTATCGGGGATAGCAGTCGCAACGACCGATATCCCAAATGGCGTAATGCGGTGTAATTGGCTGAAGCCTTGACCAGCCGGGGCTTTCAGAGCATTCTGGCGGGAAATCTATTTTGAGATATGCGTCGAGGGGATATCAGTCCTGACGACTACGATACAAATGTTATGTTACCGGGCGGTAAAGATTGTTGTTAGTGCCATCGTGTAATATTTTGCACTGATTTAGCATCCAGCACTGAGCAGCTTGCAGTTCCGGATTAAAGCAGTTTCGTTCCTAGAGCGTTCTCTCCGGTTCGGTAGAGATGGCTAGTCCATTGCAGTATCGTGGGGTGCCATTAAGTAAATAATTTGGTGGGGGAAGTTCGGTATTCTTCCCTCGTAACATTGGGCGCTGGCCAGCCAATCTGTGGCTGGCAAAGCGCTAGTTGTTGGGCTAGAGCGCGTCAGCCATAACCAAGCTAGGCAGGATCGCCCAGCCGGTGGCTGGGCTGGACAGCCTACGCTGCGCTTCGGCTGCCCCTGCTAGCGGCGTTATGTTGCCGGTCGGTAAAAATTATTGTCGATGCCCGCGGGTAATTTGTTGCACTGGTTTAGCGTCCAGCAATGAGCAGCTTGGCCATTCCGGCCTGAAGCAGTTTCGCTCCTAGAGCATTCGCTCTCGTTGGGTAGAGCTGGCTAGTCCACTGCAGTATCGTTGAGTGCCAATAAGTTAATAATTTGGTGGGGGAGGTTCGGTATTCTTCCCTCGTAATATCAGGGGGTGGCCAGCCAATCCGTGGCTGGCAAAGTGCCAGTAGTTGGTCCTGAGTGCGTCAGCCATAACCAAGCCAGGCAGGTTCGCCCAGCCGATGGCTGGGCTGGACAGCCTACGCTGCGCTTCGGCTGCCCCTGCTAGCGGCGTTATGTTTCCCAAGTAGGTTAGTTAGGAGTTGAAATGGAGTTATGTGAAGAGTCCGATAAAGATATTGTCGAGGCGATCAGGTCTAGGAAGCATATAAACGCGATTAAGTTAGTTCGGGCTAAATACAATCTAAGTTTGTCCGAAGCGAAGTCGTTAATCGAATCGCACCCTGATTATAATGATCGTTTTCCTCCGGTTGGCGGAGGCGGTAGTGAATCGCAAGGCAGCGGCCTAAAATACCTTGTATTCGTGGTTGTTATATTTGCCATAGCAATTGTGCTAATCAAAACATAACAAGTTGGTGAAGTTCACTCCGGTGGCTATCGCCACCTGCGCGGGACAGCCAAAGTGCGGTTCGTTTGTGAATGGCTTGCGCCATTTTGTCACAAACGCTCCACACGTTGTCTGCCCCTTACCAAGGCGTTATGTTGCCGGTCGGTAAAAATTATTTTCAGTGACTGGGTGTAATTATTCGCACTGGTTTAGCGTCCGGTATCTGGCAGAATTGGTACAGAACATCCAAGCAGTTTCGTTCCTGGCGTGTTC
>NZ_BAABRT010000007.1:0-176504 GCF_039545115.1 Microbulbifer aestuariivivens
TGGGGTTGATACACAGCCTGACGACAACGCCGGGCAATGTGCATGACATTACCCAAGTCGATCAATTGCTGCACGGTGACGAAGATCGAGTCTGGGGTGACGCGGGTTATCAGGGTGTTGAAAAGCGCCCTGAGCATACAGAGCGAGATGTGGACTGGTATATCGCAATGCGGCCAGGAAAGCGGTCACAGCTGTCAAACTCGGACCCCTTGTCAGAAGTAGAAAAAATAAAGGCCAGTATCAGGGCGAAAGTAGAGCACTGTTTCTATCGGGTAAAGCGCCAGTTCGGGTATGACAAGGTTCGCTATCGCGGTTTGGCGAAGAATACGAATCGACTGTATCTGCTAGCGGGCTTTACCAATCTACTGCGGGCAGATTCATATAGGACGACATAACGGGATAACTCCGCCTGGAGTTTGCTGAAAAGCAAATTCCAGACGGAAAACAGAGGAATACACAGGGGGTTTCCACCCCAGAAGCCAATAAATAGAGGATTCGGAGAGCGGCGTGGAAATTCATGAGTTGTTCAGAGCTTCCCTAGAAAGCTAGAAAGCTAGAAAGCAGGTATACATTCAGCCACATATCTGGCCGCACCTGGATACTGTAGATCCCACCTTTGCTCAGACATATACGCCCCGATTCAGCTGCTACCTTTCGGCGGAGTATGGGTCCTCGGCCAACAGATATGCGCGAATATCGGCTTGCTGGGTTTGCGACTGCAGCCACTCGCGGGTCTTGCGGACTTCCTCATACAGCTCTTCGCCAAATTTCGCCCTGTAGAGATCCTGAAAACTCTGCCTGGCGCTTTCCTGACGGATTTTCTTCTGCCACTGCCGAGTGACAACCGCATTGAGCGAGCCGGCAAGCCCCTCTGATTTGAGAAGTTCCCACTCCCCCTTGTCCAGCCACAGGCCACCCACCGATACACTGTAGTCCAGGCGATGCTCGCAAGCGGCAGTGATTTTAAACTTCTGCATGATCGCGCCGGAAATCGGGCACAAGAGGGCGGACTTGGAATCGGTGGCCTCGCTGACCTCTGCCTCGCTGATATTTTCGGCAAACTGGTACTGCGGATTCTTCTCCTTCCAGGAGACGTAATCCTGAATAAGAATCCAGTTACCCCCGCAGGAAGTACAGGTGTGTCCACGAAAAATGGTATCGATAAACGTCGGCTTTAGTAGTCCCGACTTACAGCTTGTACATTTCACCTTATTAAGCATTCCTTTCGTGAATCGGGGCATCTTCTGCCCCGAGTATCATTCAGCATCACCTAATATCAGTAGCATTACGAAGTGCTACTGCAGAATTGCAACATCAAACCTGCAACTTATTGTACAGCCATGTACAAATGGTGACATATAACTCAAAGAACATGCTGACTATAAAATGAAAGTATTTTCTCTTTGAATTTTTGTAGGCATTCATCTGACAACGTTGTTTTAAACTGAGTGTCTAAATCCGGGCATGAAATCGTAAGATTTTTAGCCGGATCTGAACCACAAGGATAAATACTTAGCTCAATATATAATGTTTTTCCATCACCATCTTTTGAGATTTTAGGCATATTACACTCCGTAATAGTTTTTTGACTTAGTCCGTAATAGTTTGCTTATCAGCTCTCTGTTTCAGCCATCTTGGCAAACTCACCCACACCGGCTTCTTTCAGCAGCGAGTCGACCAAGGGTGCCATGGCGCGATGTTTCAACGCACTGCCTACCAGCGCCTCGGGCAGGCTCTGGCCAGCGGCCTTGCCATCACTATCCAGAATGCCACCGCTCGCACGGCCATCGATGCCATTTAACCCTTCCACCGAAATGATCTTCATGCCCTCGATACTCTCCAGAGGTTTGACGCTCTCGCGGATAATCTGCGGCAGGTTCTCATGCAAGCTGAGCACCTGCTTGAGAGCGATCTGGGCTTCGCTCAGGCTGTTCAGGGCTTCGTTCATCAGGCGCTGGCCCTCCGCGTCGACAGCGTACTTCTCGCGATCCGCTTCCACCTTGATGCGCACAGCTTCGGCCTCTGCCGCTGCCTGCAGTCGCAGTGCCTCGGCCTTGTCCTCCGCTGCAGATTTTTCCGCTTCGGCAGCCACCTTGATGGCGGTTGCTTGTCGCTCCGCTTCTTTTTGCGCCTCGATGATTTCGATGCGCTTGTCCCGCTCGGCAACCTCTACGTCCTTGGCGGTGCGCACCTGCTCTTCCGCTCTTACCGCTTCCGCTAGGGCGACATTGGCATGCTGGTCGGCGACCGACTGCTCCTTGGATTTTTCCGCCACCGCAATGGCCCGCTCCTGCTCGGCAATTTCTAGGGATTTCTGCTTGGAGATACGCTGCTCTTCCAGAATGCGCTCGCGCTCGATTTCCTGTTCCTGCAGGCGTTTTTCTTTCTCGATCTCAAGCAGGCGCGTGGCCTGCTCCGCGCCGATTCGGGACTGGTCCACTTCGCGCTGGGCCTCGATTTCCGCCTGACGAGCAGCGCGCTCCTGAGCTGCCTGTTCACGGGCGATATCCGCCTTCTGTGCCGCCTCGCGATTTTCCAGCTCACGTTGCTGTTCCAAGTAGGCGTAGCGTTTCTCCTTTTCGATCTCCAGTTTCTGGCGCTCAGCTTCGAGATTCTTGGTCTCGATCTGCACCATGGTTTCCTGTTCGACGTCATTTACTTCCTTACGACGCGCCTCAATAGAGCGGGTCATGCTGGCAAGACCTTCCGCATCGAAGACGTTGTCTTGATTGAAGAATTCCTTGTGGGTCTGGTCGAGACCGGTCAGCGACACTGACTCAAGCTCGAGACCATTTTTCAACAGATCTTCCGATACCACCTGCTGCACTTTCTGTACAAACTGGCTGCGCTGTTCATGTAATTCAGCCATCTCCATTTCCGCAGCTACCGAACGCAGCGCATCCACGAACTTGCCCTCAATCATTTCTTTAAGAGCTTCAGGATCCAGAGTGCGCACACCCAGCGTCTGTGCGGCATTGGCGATGGCATCCGTATCCGGTTTTACACGCAGATAGAATTCCGCCAGTACGTCCACCCGCATACGGTCTTTGGTAATCAACGCCTGGTGCTCCTTGCGCGATACCGCCAGACGCAGGGTATTCATGTTGACGGGAATTATTTCGTGCAACACCGGCAACACCAGCGCGCCGCCATTCATGATCACCTTCTGGCCACCCATACCGGTACGAACGAAAGAGCGCTCCTTGGAGGCCCGGGTGTAGAGGCGCGCAAAGATTGTCCCGATGACGATCAGGCCAACTAGGACAGAGCCAGCCATAAATAGAATCGTGGAAAAATTATCGATTAGCATCACTGTTCTTCGTTCCTTGTTTTAATTGTTCTCTACCAGGTACTGGCTAGTAGGTCGAATCACTCGGAAATTCACCCCGCGCTCTTCCACCAGCAACACCTGCTCCCCCTGGGTAAATACTTCATTTACATCCGGCTCCACCATCACGTAGTGAGTGGTGCCAAATTCGTCACTAAAACGGGCCTCCGCCGGTGAGCCAGAGCGTGCCTCACCAATAGTGATGGTCGCCACCCTGCCAACAAAGCTTTTACGAGCCACCGCTTCGGTCTCATCGCCGACGGCAAAACGCCGCAAGACGTTGCCGACAAAGCGCACCTGCGGCAGGGCAAGAAGCAACACCGGTATCGCCAGTAACCAAGACGGCAGCAGAATACCGATAAGCGAGACTGCGAACATTTGGATCACCAGACCGGTAATACCAAAGCTGACCAGAAGAGCTACCAGTAAAATCAGTGCCGGCACTTCACCGAAGCGCAGCCATCCAAGAAATTTTGTCAGGACACCCCCAGGCTCCGTATCGGGTGTGTCCAAATCAACATCCATGTCCGGCAACAAGTTATCCAGCAGCTCGGACAACCCGGCCCCAATCAGGGTCATGACGCCTTCCAATACCGCGATCATCAGCATCAATACCAGAGCACCGGTAAAGAGCTGATTGCCGTCTTGCAACAGGAACGCCATTAGGCCTCCGACTTGATTTTTGCGAGCCTTTCCTTGATGCGGTTATTGCGCGCCAGCTCTTCCAGCTCGGCCAGCTTGCCGGCATCGGCGTTGGATTGCATTGTGGGAACGCCCGCGGATTCCAGCACGCGATTGAATGCGCCTTCTGCCTGATCGACAAGGTCGACTGTGCTGCGGCTACTACCGCGCTGTTCACCGTTCAAACCATTGGCAATATGCTCGCTGGCTTTGGCAAATTCCCGCAACTGTTCACGCATATCACGCTTCTTACCCTGCAGTGCATTGATATAGGCATTCAGTTCATGAATTTCTGCATCAGCATCGGCGATGGCTTTTTCGAGCACAGGTAATTGCGCTTCAATATCCATCTGCTTGGCGATAGCGATTTCGGCCAGATCATCGCGACTTTCTTTGACAGCGATAGCAATCTGTTCAGAGAGTGCACTGTGACGATTATTTTCGTCATTAAGGGCTTTACTGCTGAGATATTTGGCCGCTTCCGCCTTGCCCAGCTGATCACGCACCTCGGCAATTGCGTCATCGATTTCTCGGATCGCTTGCTCCATTACCAACTGTGGTGTGGCGTTTTCAACAGAATCCACCAAAGCATTGGCCGACGCGGATATCAAACGGGATATGCGTTTAACCAGTCCTTCTTTCATTGTTATCTCCTTCCCTTGATGGGATTTGCTTATTTATTTAACAGACTGTCGAGGTGTTTTTTAATGCGGGTGGCGGAATCCGGATTAGCCATTCGCGGGTTCTCCTGCGTTGTAACCAGCAGGATTTTCTCCAGAAATGCTTCCATGGTGGACAGTGTTTTCTTCTCCAGCACCGGCGCCATTGGCTTTTCAGCGGCACAGCCCTGTATTGCTGCAGCACCCTCTGCCAGTAATTCCAACAGAGCCTCCACCAAAAGACTGCGCTGGTCCTCTTCCATGTAGCGGGCCTTGAAGGGCAATATCGCCTCCGCTGAGGCAATGTAGGCACGGCAAAAACTCTGCGTACCAACAGATTCGCGGGCCATAGCAATCAATTCGCGAACTTTTTCACTTTGGGTAACCGCGCCATTGCGATCGATGGACATCAGGTAGGCGTAGTCTTCGGGAGAGAGCCTTGCGGAGATAGACTGGGACTTGTTGAGCATGACAGTTACCAGTAATCGTTTGCCTGGTACCGCCGGCAGTATTGATAGGTTACGTGTCGCTTCGACAACACGCGTATACAAATGTACACACGCCGACCGCACCGGTCAATTACAGATTATTACAGCACCATATATGGCGCTTTTTTCTTCTTATATCAATAATCGCTTCATTCGTAAATCTACGCTTTGTACATCTGTGCTTTGCTGGGATTAAGCATTTTTTCACCAGGACACCAGATCGCCATGACCGCGCACAACCTGATCCTCAATGTGGACAGCTATAAGGCGAGCCACTTCCTGCAGTATCCGCCCGGCACGCAATATATCAGCAGTTATATCGAGTGTCGTGGCGGTGATTTTTCCGAAGCGGTGTTTTTCGGCTTGCAGGCGTTTGTTAAAGAATACCTGCTGCAACCCATACACGCGGGCGATATCGACGAGGCGGAAACTATCTTCAAGAGCCACGGGCTGCCTTTTCACCGCGCGGGCTGGGAACATATCCTGCACCACCACGGCGGCTTGCTGCCGTTGGAAATCTCGGCGATTCCTGAGGGTACGCCGGTGCCGCTGCACAATGTGATGCTGCAGGTGGTGAATACCGATCCGGCCTGCTTCTGGCTCACCAGTTATATTGAGACCGCGCTGGTGCGCGCCATCTGGTATCCGGTCACCGTTGCCACCCAGAGTCGCGAGATCAAGAAAGTGATTGCCGGCTACCTGGACGCGACCGCCGGCAGTCGCACCGGGCTGGAGTTCATGCTGCACGACTTCGGCGCCCGCGGTGCCAGCAGTCTTGAATCCGCCATGCTCGGTGGTATGGCCCACCTGGTGAATTTTCACGGCACCGATACCGTCTCCGCGCTGGTCGCCGCGCGCCGCTTCTACGGCGCCGATATGCCGGCGTTTTCCATTCCCGCCGCCGAGCACAGCACCATGACCGCCTGGGGCAGAGACCGCGAGGAAGACGCCTACGCCAATATGCTGCGGCGGTTTGCCGGCCCCGGGCACACGCTGGCGGTAGTGAGCGACAGTTATGACCTCTGGCACGCGATCGAAAATATCTGGGGCGGCAGCCTGCGCCAGCAGGTGATCGACAGCGGCGGCACTTTGGTGGTGCGGCCGGATTCCGGCGATCCGGTGGCGATTGTCAGCGAGAGCCTGGAGCGGCTGATGCGGATTTTTGGTGCGCGCCGCAATGCCCACGGTTATCGCATTTTGCCGGACTTCATCCGCTTGATTCAGGGCGATGGTGTCTCGCGCTCTTCGATCCCGGAGATTCTGCAGGCGTTGAAAGAACGGCGCATCAGCGCGGAAAATATCACCTTCGGTATGGGCGGCGAGCTGTTGCAGAAAGTGGATCGCGATACGCTCAGCTTTGCCATGAAGGCCAGCGCCATCTGCATCGATGGCCACTGGCACGATGTGTGGAAGGACCCGGTTACCGGGCCGGAAAAAAAGTCCAAGCGCGGCCGTCTGGCGCTGGTGGCGGACCCGGCCGCGGGCATGCGCACCGTCCGCCTGGAATCGCTCGGCTCATCATCTCAGGGCCTGTCATCCCACGCCATGGGGCACAACCTGTTGCGGCCGGTTTACCGCAACGGCCAGCTATTGCTCGATACCAGCTTCGATGAAGTGCGGGCGCAGGCGCGCATTTGAGATTATCCAGATATTGCCCTGAAAACAGCGTGAGAACAGCCTCAGAACAACCTGGTAGCGGACCATCACCTTATTTTCAGTATTTGCAAAAGCTTACTGGGGCGCGGCCACAGGGGGCGGCTGCGACTGATCGACGAAGATCAGCTGCTCGGTGGGGAAACCCTTGGCGCGCGCCTGCGCCACCAGTTTATCGAGGGTTTTCTGCGGCAACTGCGGCTGGCGGGCTAGTATCCACAGGTTGGACTTGCTGAAACCGCTCACCATTGCATATTGGTAATCGCCGCCCAGTTCGAACACCACATAGGATGCGTAGAAGGGCCCGAAAAAGGATACTTTCAGATGACCCACATCGTCACTACCGACAAACTTGGCCCGCCCATCGGCCTTTTCCCACTCGCCATCCTCGGTCTGGAAGCCGCGATTGATCACCCGCACGGAGCCATCGGCATTGAGGCTGTACTCGGCGGTGACATGGGTCATGCCGCGCTCGAAGGAATGGTCCAGCCGGGCGATTTCATACCATTTGCCCAGATAGCGCTGCAGGGCAAAATCCTGCACCGGGGCGACGTTTTCCGGAAGGCCGGTACAGGCGCTGAGGGCGAGTGAGAGAAGAAGAAGCGGGAGAGACCGCGGAGACAAGAGCCACTTTTTCATATTCATGGGAGAGTTCCTTTGACCGCATGAAGCTTTAAGCCTTCAGCCTTAAGCGAGAGACGAAGAGCGGGGAGCGCTCCACACATTGAAACACAGGGGCCATCCCTGAGGATGGCCCCTGCATCACAAGTTTAGTGCAGCGCCGGCACTATTCTTCCCCGGCCTTCCCCGGCCTTCCCCAGCAATATTCCTCTATGGGTATCGCCAGCGGCCGGGCCCCGCTACTTCTCCACAAAAGCGCGCTCGATCACATACTCGCGGGGATTGCCGGCACGGGTTTCGCTGAACCCCCAGTCGTCGAGGATGCTTGTGAAGTCCTTGAGCATGCTGGGGCTGCCGCAGAGCATAAAGCGGTCGTCGGCAACCGTCGGCGTGGGCACCCCCAGGTCCTCGAACAGCTTGCCGGACAGCATCAGGTCCGTCAGCCGGCCAGTATTCCGGTAGGGCTCGCGGGTCACCGTGGGGTAATAAAGCAGCTTATCGCGCACCATCTCGCCGAAATACTCGTGGTTCGGCAGTTCATTTTCGATGTAATCCTGGTAGGCCAGCTCCGATACGTAGCGCACACCATGGGTGAGAATCACCTGGTCGAAGCGCTCGTATACGTCCGGATCTTTGATAATACTGAGGAAAGGCGCCAGGCCGGTTCCGGTGGACAGCAGCCACAGGCGCTTGCCGGGCAGCAGATGGTCCGCCACCAGGGTGCCCGTGGGTTTGCGGCCGACGAAAATCTCGTCGCCGGGCCGGATTTTCTGCAGGCGCGAGGTCAGAGGGCCGTCGGGTACCTTGATGCTGAAGAACTCCAGCTCGTCTTCATAGTTGGCGCTGGCGATGGAATAAGCGCGCATCAGCGGGCGGCCATCCTCCTGCGGCAGGCCGATCATGACAAAGTGGCCGTTTTCAAAACGGAAGCCGGTATCGCGGGTGGTCTTGAAACTGAACAGGGTGTCGTTCCAGTGGTGGACCTGCAGCACCTTCTCTATATTCAAATTAGACATTTGGTTAGAACCACTTATTCCTGAATTCTCTTAATGATGGAATTTTAGCGCTGGAATTAGTATCGGAGAAATGGGATATTCCGATATTCCTTATCTATTTTCTCGATATAGGTCCTCCCACCGCCATGCGCTACTCCCTGCGGCAGATCGAAGTCTTCCTCGCCTGCGCCCACCACCAGAATGTGAGCCGCGCCGCCGCCAGCCTGAACATGTCCCAATCCGCCGCCTCGTCGGCGCTGAAAGAATTCGAGCAACAGTTCGAGCTGCGCCTGTTCGAGCGCACCGGCAAGCGCCTGCGACTCAATGAACTCGGCCGGCAACTGTGGCCGCGGGCGGAGGAGCTGCTGGAGCGGGCGCGGGAGCTGGAGCAGTCCCTGGCGGCACACGGTGATCTGGGCCGGCTCAAGATCGGCGCCACCCTCACCATCGGCAACTATCTCGCCGCCGCCATCATGGCGCGCTATATGGCGGAGCAACCGGGAACCCGGGTGGAACTGGAAGTGGCCAACACGGCACTGATCGCCGACAAGGTGCTGGGTTTTGAACTGGATCTGGGGCTGATCGAGGGGGAGCTCAACCACCCGGACCTGGAGATGATTCCCTGGCGCGAGGACGAGCTGGTGGTTTTCTGCGCGCCGCAGCACCCGCTGGCGCAACGCAAGCGGCTCTCTGACCGCGACCTGTGCCAAGCGACCTGGATTCTGCGCGAGCCGGGTTCCGGCACCCGGCAGACCTTTGAGCGCGCCGTCGCCGGCCTGCTGCCGCAGCTGCATATCCTGCTGGAACTGCAGCACACCGAAGCCATCAAGCGCGCGGTGGAGGCCGGCCTCGGCATCAGCTGCCTGTCGCGGGTGTCCCTGTCCGATGCCCTGAAACGCGGCGCCTTGGTGGAGCTGCCGGTGCCCCAGCGAAACCTGCAGCGCGAGTTTTATTTCGTCCTGCACCGGCAGAAATACCGCAGCAGCGGTATCGAGCGCTGGCTGCAGCTGTGCCGTGAGCTTGCCTGAGCGGCAGCGGGCAGTGCCCATTGCCGCGGCGGCATTCAGGAGCCCATCTCAACTGCGCGCCGTGCGCCCCTCACGGCGGGTCTCCAGCCGGCGCAGGAATTCCTGCAGGATTAACCGGTAGAGCTCCCGTCCCAGGTACTTGTCCTCGACACCGCTGTCGATTGAAGGGTTGTCATTCACCTCGATCACATAGCCCTTGCCGTCGGATTCCTTCACATCGACACCGTAAAATCCGTCCCCGATCGGCTTGGTCGCCTTCAGTGCGGCCTGCAGCACTGCTTTCGGCACTTCGAAGGTAGGCAGCGTGGTGAAGCCGCCGCTGCTGGTCTTGCCGCCGCCGTGGTTATAAATCTGCCAGTGATTCTTGGCCATGTAGTAACGGCAGGCGTACAGGGGCTTGTTGTTGAGTACGCCGATGCGCCAGTCGAATTCCGTATAGAGAAACTCCTGCGCCAGCAGCAGGCTCGACTCCTCGAACAGTTCCCTGAGGCTGTCGCGCAGCTGCCCCTCATCCTGGACTTTGACCATGCCGCGGGAGAAGGAGCCATCGGGAATCTTGACCACCATCGGCAGACCCAGCTCCGCCACCGCGGCCTCGATACCCGCCTCATCCCCCCGGCGCAGGATGCGGGTGCGCGGCGCCGGCACCCGGTGCGTTGCGAACAGATCCGCCAGGTAAATCTTGTTGGTGCAGCGCAAAATACTGGTGGGATCGTCCAGTACCACCAGACCCTCCGCTTCCGCTTTTTTGGCGAAACGGTAGGTGTGATGATCGATGGCGGTGGTTTCGCGGATAAACAGCGCATCGAACTCCGGCAGGCGCATGTAATCGGCCGCGGTAATCATTTCCACGGCAAAGCCGAGCTCGCGCGCCACGCTGGTAAACTTTTTCAACGCCGGCCCGTCTGAGGGCGGCAAGGCCTCTTCCGGATTCACCAGAATCGCCAGATCATAGCGGCTGTTGTCGCTGCGCTTGGGCGCACGCCACACCTGGTTACTGAAACGGTCGAGGGCCTCGGCAAAGGCGGTTTCCTCGGTCTCTTCCAATGCCCGATGGGAACCGATTTGCAGGTCGACGATTTCCCACTGCCCACTGAGGCAGGACAAGCGCATTTCCAATACCGGGCAGGGAAAGCGATCGAACAGCAGCCGCGCCAGCGGCTGCAGCGGGGCCTCAGCACAGTAACCGAAATAGGATTTCACCCTAAGCTCAGTGCCGCCATCTTGCGGCATGCGCAATTTGCTTAAGGCCGGCGCCACCTGGTTCAGCTGCAGCTTGTACAGCTGCGGTACCGACAGGTCGTTGAGGGTGCGCACACTGGGCAGTACCCGGTGGTTTCTGGCCTCGGCCAGCAGCGAGCAGTAATAGCCTTCGGCGCGGTAGTTGTAGTCCCCACACAGGTTAATGATGCGCACCCGCTGCTGGCGGGCGGGTAGCTGCAGGTAATCCGAGAAGGTGATTACCCGCTCACTGGGATAGTAGGGTGCCCAGTCGCCGGGCTGGTCGACGACGATAAGAACCTGAGTCATGCAGGAAGTTGCCTCGACAGAAAAAGAGACAGGCTGGTTGCGCGAAAGATAGAGGAATAACCCCAGCCCTCCTATCTTTTTTTTGCGTTTTTGCTAATGTTGCGCGGCCGCACTTTCGCGGTGTCTAGCGCCGCCCGAGGCGGACCCATTGATGCCCTCTGCCGACGAGTTTCCCTATTCCATCCGCTCCGCACTTATCACCGATGTGCCGGCATTGCACGCCCTTGAACAGAGCACTTTTCAGGGCGACCGCCTGAGCCTCCGCCGGCTGCGGCACTGGGTGAATGCGGACAACCGCGTTTTTCTTGTCGCCGAAGCACAGGGGCAACTGATCGGGTATGTACTGGTGCTGCTGCGCCGCGGCACCCGTCTCGCGCGGCTTTACTCCCTTGCCGTCGCCGCAGCGGGGCGCGGCCACGGAATCGGGCGCACTCTGCTGCTCGCGGCGGAGCAGGCCGGCATTGAAAGCGGACGGCTGTTTATGCGCCTGGAGGTGGCGACAAGCAATACCGCCGCAATCAGTCTGTACCGGCAGCTGGGCTATCGCACATTTGGCTTTTACCCCGCTTATTACGAGGATGCCGGTGATGCCATGCGTATGCAGAAACGCATCCGCTATCCGGCTGCGGATCTTCACAGCCTGCCGGTACCCTGGTACGGACAGACCACCGATTTCACCTGCGGTCCCGCCGCGGCAATGATGGCCATGGCGGCATTGAATGAAGACTACCGCCCCACGGTCAGCGAGGAGCTGGCGCTGTGGCGCGAAGCCACCACCATTTTCATGACCTCCGGCCACGGCGGCTGCCACCCATTGGGGCTGGCGCTGGCCATGCAACGGCGCGGCTACCATTGTGGGGTGTATCTCAATCAGGCCACGGCACTGTTTGTGGACGGGGTGCGCTCGGAAGCGAAAAAAAAAGTCATTCGGCAGGTGGATGCCGATTACCGCAGCGCCGCCTGTGAAGCGGGCATCCCGGTGCATTGCGAGGATTTTACCCAGCAGCAACTGCAGCAGTGGTTGGAAGAGGGGGCGTTGGCGCTGTTACTGATCAGCACTTATCGCCTGGATGGCAAGCGTGTGCCGCACTGGGTGACGTTGAGCGGTATCGATGAGCGCTGTCTCTATGTCCACGATCCCGACAACGAGGATGGCCGCGACCCCCTGGACAATCAATACCTGCCCATCGCCAGGGATGACTTCGCCAAAATGTCCCTGTTCGGCCGCGAGAGATTACGCACCGCCGTTGTGGTCAGGTGCCGGGGGGAGTAGCTCTATTTCCAATTCAGTACTGTTAACAGGCAGTTGCCGGCAAATTCACCGTTAAGATCACCAGACTGATAATCGCGCAGGTATCCCAATAACGATATCGCCCCGCTAATCACTGCCAGTTTTTCTCATCTCAAATAAGTCCGACACTTTGCACTGGTTTTTTCTTTCTTAAGCAGGAGTAGACTCACAATATAAAGCCCTTTTACGGCTTCCGGCATCACCAACTACGGCCGACTAATACAACCCGGGAAAGCTTTTCCGCACCGCCATTGTTGCCTCCTCATGGGCGGTATCGGCACAGAAATTTCCGTGGCCGCCGAGTAGATGGGCGAAGGGCAATTCCAGCAGCCTTTCGAAATCCGCAGCCAGCCAGCAGCCCGGATCACAGCCGCGCGGGGTCATGCGCAGACGCCAGGTGGGCGCCACCTGCAAGCCGCGGCGGAAGCCTGCCAGGCGCATCAGGTTGCGCCCCAGCCAGCTGCACCCCCGCCACGACTGCCAGTATTGCAAGGCATCACAGGTCAGCAGCAGGCCACCATTAATGGGCACCCAAAGCGCGGCTTCTGGATGGCGGCTGTGGCTGAATTCAAAGAACCGGCCCTCCGGTACGGGACAATTGCCGCCCTCCCGCAATGGCTGGTCCGCTGCCGGCGCCGGGTACAGGTCGGAATCCGATTGTCGCCAGAAGGTGAGGCTGTAGCGATCGCGATAGTACAAGTCGTCGCGGCCGTGACAGTAGCCAAGCCGCACCGCGTGGCGCACCCGCCCCAGGTCTTCCAGTTTTTCTTCCTGGGCGCGGCGCAGGCGCAGCGGGTTCACCAGCACCAGATCCTCACCAAAGCGCAGGATCGCCATATTGCGATTCACGGTAACCCCCGGACCCAGTCTTGCGGTACCGGGCACATAGAAAAGATCGGGCAACAGCCGGCGAATTTCGCCATGGGGCTGCGGCAGGGGGTAATCGATCCGCATAACAGCCTGAACCGGTGGCCTCAGCTGTACTGGGCCCGATTGCGCAGCCCACGCAGGCACTGCAAGGCCTCCTCCGCGCGCGCTTGCGGCACGAATATGTGATCGTGATTGAGTGCCGCCACCACATTCGCACTGATGCCGGCCTCGGCGAGCTCACCGGCAACCGCCGCCGTCAGTCCCACCGCTTGCAGGCTTGAATAAACCTGCAGGGTGATCTGCCTGAAGCCGATACTGGCCTCCAGACCTTCGCGCTCGGCCGTGTCGCTTTCCATGACCGCGCTCCAGCCCTCCCGCTCACGGAACAGGCACAGGCAGGCGCGCCAGAGTCGCTCAGCCTGCTCGTCATCGAGCGCGCAGAATACGTAACAGCCGTCCAACAGTTGCGGCTCCAGAGATTGCAACAGAGTGCCGAGTCTTACTTCTGCGTTCATGGTTGTGCGCCCTAAATCAGTGGAGGTCGGCGCTCTTGCGTTGCGCTCGCGCCTGTTCGGATCACTAAAAATCTTTGCCGTCGAATTCAGGCTCATCCGCTGCCGGCGTGGTATCGACTTCGGGATCTTGCGCCGCGGCCGCTTCTGAACGCGCCTGCTGTTCCCAGCGATCCAGCGCCGCATCGATATCGCGCTCGATTGCCAGACTGGGAAATTCCGGACAGGCCGCATCCTTGCCCGGATTGTGCCATCCGGACAGCGGTGCCACGAACACCACCAGCGACTTGTGCAGATGATTTTCACCGATGCTGGCCTCGGTCCAGGTGGTCTGCCAGGCAAATTTGCCGCGCACCGCGTAGTCGCTCTCATAGGATTTGAGCGTCAGGAAGTAGGGGTAGATGCGGCCGCCGCGACAGACGATCCGCCGTTCGGTCTTGATATTGGCCATCTGGGTGAAAGGATCGAAGTACCAGTGAATGTCGTAGCCGTAGGCAAAGCGCATTCCATTCTGGCTGTTGATAAATGCGTAGGAACGCCCACTGCCATCGGCGTTGAGACTCCACACATGTCGCGCCTCACCATCGCGGGAAATCAACCAGTCTCCCACCCACTGTTTCGCTTCAAGGCGCGAGTCCGCCTCCCATCCCCAGCCCGGGGACATCTTTTTCCCATTGGAATCCTGTTTGCCCTGCTGACCACCGTTTTCGTTCGCGGCAGAGGCAGCCAGCGCGAAACCCATAAGGACAACAACGAACATAAAGCGTCGCTGCGACACAGCGTTTCTCCCATTCGCTCCACTCTTCCCTGAGCTGGCCCTGAATGACCCTGAGCTGCCCCGGCCCTGCGCTACCTGTGTATGCCGCTTATCCAGGGCGGCAGCCCCTGCCAACATCGCAAAGTCATCACTTCAACTGGCCAGATTCGGGCACTCATTTCCCGCACGCGGTGTCTTCCAGGTTTGCAGACGCCGCTGGAAGGCCAGCAACCCGCCATTGCGCTGCAGCCAGTGGCGACCATCCACTATGGCGAAGTCGAGGGTCGCGGCGCTCCAACCGACAAAAGCGACGGCAACCACGCCGCCGCTGCAACGCACGGAAGCGCCGGTGCGCACGCGCACACGATCGCCATCCAGCTGCCAGTTGATGGCAAAACCGTGCGAGAGGCGCCCATTGGGCTGGAAGCCATAGGCAAAACCGGTGCCGTCGGCATTCAGTTGCCATACCAGCTGCTGATCGGATTCACCCACCACCAGCCAGTTGCCGGCCCAGGAGCGCTGGTCGGGTTGCTCGGCGAGCGCCATGGGCACACTCGAGAGCAGCAGCAAGACCAGTAACGCCTGTCGGCAATTGCGGAGCGGTGAAGACAGGAGACGGGGGAAAGAAGGGTATCGCAGGTACTTCATGCGCGACTCTACCGTTGGCTGGTTGCGACAGATGACCACCCTGGGCCACCGGTTGTCCCTGCCGGGCCGGTTGCTCACCGGACACCGCAAGAAAATCGCGCGAGCGCGTTTTCCCTTCCCTATTGAATAAAAGGCTAGACGCTAAATCCTTCGCTGGCAGCGGATGCCTCAAAAAACTGCAAGCCGGCGCCAGCTACCCAGCCGACACCCCAAACTGGATATTGCGCAGAAAATAGAGCTTAAGATCGACCATCTGATGGTAATTTCGCAAAAATATGAAGAAATAACACGAACGGTGAGCACTTGAGCCCGCGCATGGATCCAATAAAACCCGGCGAAAAGGGAGAGGGGAGAGGAGAGAGCAGGAATCGAGCGAGAGGCTGCCGGGGCCCGCAGTCTATGAATTCATTCGGAAGCGCTACCGATAGGGCCAGCGACCCACAGTAACGACACTAGAGCCCGACCGCCGGGGCGCTGCCGGCATAAAAAACCCCGCTCGCGGCGGGGTTCGCTATCAGGGGGCAGCGTCGATCAGCCGCGCTCAGCGCGCTCCTTCTCGATCAGGTAGTCCGCCACCTGCAGCATCATCTCCTGGGCATTGCTCTTGCCTTTGAAGCCCGGCAGGGAGCTGCTGATACGGTACTTGCCCGCCACCACGACTTCCGGCGTGCCGGACAGCTGGTAGGCGCGCTGGTTGGCCATGCCCTGCTTGACCTTGCTGTTGACGGCGAAGGAGTTCATCAGCTTGACCGCCTTTTCGCCATCCGCACCGTGCTCTTCAAACAGAGCGGCGATGGCATCGTTATCCGCGTTCCAGTCGCGGCCGGCGCGCTGGGCAAACATCTTGCGCTGCTGGGCAATGGCTTTGAAGATCGGCTCGTGCATGGTGTCCAGCACACCCATGGCGTCGGCCACGTAGAACATACGCGCGTGTATTTCCATAACCGGCTGCCAGATGGCCGGTATCTTTTTCACTGTCACGCCTTCGGCGATGCCGCCTTTCCAGCTTTTCAGCAGCGGCTCGAAGTCATAGCAGTGTCCGCAGCCGTACCAGAACAGCTCTGTCACCTCGATCGTGCTTTGATCGCGCTGAGGTACCGGCTGCGGCAGCACCTGATAGTGCTGGCCGGCCTTGAACTGGCCATTGTCCTCGGCACAGGCGGTGATGCTGAACAACAGCGCCAGCAATAGGATGATGGGGGCGGTAACCGCTCTCATAGTCTTCTCCAACGTTTTTTCTGCGCAAAAGCCAATCAAATAGACAGCGCCGATTATTTAAGTTCCCCGGCGACAGCGCAAGAAGCGCGCGCCAAAAACAAAAAGGCCGGTGCAAGACCGGCCTTTCGAGAGGGCATGGCGAGGGATCAGTCGGTCAGACCCGCCATGTACTGGGATACCGCCTTGATCTCGGCATCGGACAGCGACTTGGCCACCGAGCGCATCGGGCGGGTATCACCATCGTTGGCGCGGTCACCGGCGCGGAAGGCCTTCAGCTGAGCTTCGAGATATTCGGCGTACTGGCCACCGAGGCGCGGGTAGCCCGCCGGAGCGTTGCCCTTGCCGGTGGGGGAGTGACAGCCCATGCAGGCGGGCACACCAGTTTCCGGGTTGCCGGCGCGGAACAGCTTGCGGCCCAGCTTCAGACCGTCGACTGTTTCGCCGCTGTTGAGCTTCACCGACAGGGGCTGGGAACCGGCCAACTGCAGCGGCTGGGAATCGAAGTAGGCGGCGATATCGCGCAGATCCTGCTCACTGAGGTTGTCCAGCTGGCCGATCATCTGCGGGATCTCGCGCTCTCCGGACTTCACATCCATCAACTGCTTGTGCAGATACTTTTCACCCAAGCCGGCGATTTTCGGGAAGGCCGGGGCAATGCTGTTGCCGTCTGCGCCGTGGCAGGCGGCACAGGTGGCGGCCTTGGCCTTGCCTGCAGTTGGGTCTCCCTCGGCCGCCATGGCAGAGGTCGCGGCGAAAGGCGCGGCCAGTAGCAGGCCAAAAGCCAGAGCGGAAGTCTTTACAATGCTGTTCATACGTCGTCCCATAGCGCGCTGAAATAAGGCATATTGATCCGCAAACGGGATCATTGCGCCGCTCAAGATAACCCCCTGCGACGCATAGCTGCGGCATTATATACTTGCGCGCCAACCGAGTGTACCGAATCCAGCGGACAAACCATGCCAGAACAACGACCAGAGCGTCTCAATTTTCGCGCAGTAGAATTTTTAACCAGCGCCCCCACTGTAGCCGAGTGTCCCGAGGACAGCGGCGCCGAGGTGGCCTTCGCCGGCCGCTCCAATGCGGGCAAGTCCAGCGCCATCAACGCGCTGACCGGCAACAGCAAGCTGGCGCGCACCTCCAAAACCCCCGGGCGCACCCAGCTGATTAACTTCTTCAGTGTCTCAGAGACACAGCGCCTGGTGGATCTGCCCGGTTACGGCTACGCCAAGGTGGCCCGCTCCATGAAAGACGAGTGGCAGCGCCACCTGGCCTTTTATCTGGAACAGCGCCAGTGTCTGCGCGGGCTGGTGCTGCTGATGGATATCCGCCAGCCTCTGAAGGAATTCGACCTGCATATGCTGACCTGGGCCAAACAGGCGGGGCTGCCCACCCATATCCTGCTCACCAAGGCGGACAAGATGAAGAATGGCCCAGCGCAGAACATCCGTTTTGCGGTGGAAAAGGCGCTGCGGGAACAGGAGCTGGACACTGACGTGACCGTGCAGACTTTCTCTGCCACTAAACGCAGCGGCCTCGACAAGCTGGAACAAACCCTGAACCAGTGGCTGCGGGTGAATGGGCAATAACAGGCCAAGCTGGCTAAGCGGGCGGGCAAAGCCAAAGAGCGAGGCAGCAGACGGGCGCAGCAGATTGCCCCCGCCCCACACCTGACTCACGCCTGGCTCACAAGAGTCGGCACCTGCGCCGAAAAACAGGCAAAAAAAAGCCGACAGATGGGGGCTGTCGGCTCAGGGGGTCGGTACCCTTGGGGATGGGTACCTGCTTCAGGCGCGCCCAGGGGGACGGGCACACCTGTGGGTTCTAACTGTTTCTGCCTGTGTCTTGCTGTTTATTCGCCAGCCTGTGACGAATGGATCACTGCTGTTGGTGTTTGCTCGCTTGTTTGATGGCCAGCACTTTGAGACCTTAGCCTCTCATCACAACGATAGTGTCGGCTGCCTTGTGCCCCCACAAAATCTCAGCGCCGGGGGCCGCAATCCGTCCAGTTTTCAGCTCCGCATCAGTAGTGCGATCAATTCGCTGCGGCCCTGCTGCTCTTTGCTGCTTGGCGTCTCATGTTTTGCAGCATGGTATCCCATCTCGCAGAGAATTAGTGGTACATACTTCCCAATTATCGTCATAGACAAAAGCTATGACTGCAGATTACTTCACTCCCATACCGACAAACCCAACCTGCGCTCGACAAGCCAAACCTCCGGTTGCACCGATACGCTGACCCGGGTTCGCCCATAAAACTCATAAAACCTACAAGACACAAAAAAAGCCCCGATATGGAAATATCGGGGCGGGGAACTGACTTTCTCAGGGGTGGGAGAAGAGAGCGTTTAGGGTTTGGGGAAACGCTTTCACTATCCAAACGATACGTACTCTTAGAGGGGCCGAACCGGTGTCAGTTCCGCCGCACTGCATCAACCCGCGTAAAGAAGCGTAAAGCGCACAAATCCGCTGACCCGTTCCCGCCTGCCGGATCTCCGCGCTTTATTCAGCCTGCCGGTATCCCTTCTTGTATTGCTTCTTGTATTGCTTCTTCTATTTTATTTGCCCAGATCACCTCGACTAAGGCGCAGGCTGATTTCGGCTTTGCCATGGCCCGCGGGGGTGCTCCAGCGGCAATCCCACAAATACAGCTCACAAACCTCAGCTCACAAACTCAGCTCACAAGCTGGGCCGCCCCGGTGCAGGCGTCGAATCGCCTCCGCCAGCAGCGGCGCGCAGGAGAGAACCACTATGCCATCGGCAGATAACCCCTGCGGCAGCGTGTCGGTCACGGCTATTTCATCAAGACTGAGCGCGCCGAGACGTTTGCGCGCATCGCCGCCAAACTGGCCGTGGCTGGCGGCCACCAGTATCCGCGCGGCGCCGGCATTGCGCAGGGCGGCAGTGGCGCGCTCGATGGTACCGCCTCCGGAGATCAGGTCGTCGATCACCAGTACCGCGGCCCCGCGCACGTCGCCTGCCAGGGTGCCGCCACTCAGCTGTCCGCCACTGCGATACTTTTCCACAAACGCACGCCCGATCTCCCGACCGAGCCGCTCCCCCAACGCCAGTCGCAGGGCCTCGGCCCGCTTGACGCCGCCAACATCCGGGGACGCGACCACCAATGGGCGTTTTTCATGGCGCAGGCGGCCTGCGGCGAAATCCACAAACAGCGGCTGTGCCGGCAGGTGCAGGGTTCGGCAGCGAAACGCATTTTCAAACGCGGCCTGATTGTGGGCATCTACCGTCACCACGGCGTCGGCGCCCATGGCCTCGAACAGGCACGCCAGGTAGCGGCTGGAGAGCGGATCGCGCAACTTGGTGCGGCGGTCCTTGCGCCCATAACAGAGGTAGGGCACCACGGCGGTCACGCGCCCTGCACCCCCATCCCGCAGGGTGGCGATAAAGAACAGCAGCCGCACCAGTTTGTCATCCACACTGCTGTCGGCGCTGCCATAGAGGGACTGCACCACATAGACATCGGCGCCCTCCACATCCTCTAACGGCCGCAGCTTGTGTTCGCCGTCGCTGAAAGCCCGCTCCTCGTGTTGGCAGCGCTGGACACCCAGCTGACCGGCCACCGCTTGCGCCAGTGGCGCACCGGCATCGAGGCTGAAGATTCTCAATTGCGATAGGGTCATTTGGGTTCAGGCGGGCAGTGTGGCGAAGGAGGGACTGTCGGTGTTTTTTATTCGCTGCATTCGTTTCATTCGCTGTCTGCTCCCCCGAGCCCAGAGCCACTCGCCGCCAGTCGCTCCGCCTGGCGCAGCTGTTCCAGCACCTGTTCGTCGGTCAGCTGGGGAAACTCCCGGTACCAGGCGCCGATGGCCCAGAAGTCCCGCGGTACCTGCAGGCACTCCATGCGGTCCACCAGCGTTGCGAAACGCTGCAGCGTATCGGCGGGCGCCACCGGCACCGCCAAAATCAGCCCGGCCGGTTTTTCCGCCCTCACGGCCCGCGCCGCCGCCTCCATGGTGGCGCCGGTGGCAATACCGTCATCCACCAGTACCACCATCTTGCCGGTCAGCGCCGGCGGCGGCCTGTCGCCCCGGTAACGGCGGCAACGGCGCTGCAGTTCCTGCTGCTGGGCCTGCGTCTCCGCCTCCAGCGCCGCTGCGGGGATTGCACAACTCGCCAGCACAGTGTCGTTCAGCACCCGGGCGGTGGCGGTGATGGCGCCCATGGCCAGTTCCTCGTGGCCCGGCACCCCCAGTTTGCGCACCAGCAGCAGATCCAGCGGCACCCGCAGAGCCCGCGCCAGCTCCAGCGCCACCGGCACGCCGCCCCGGGGCAGCGCCAGCAGAATAACGTCCTCCCGGCCCGCCAGGTCCTTGAGCGTCTCTGCCAGCATGCGCCCGGCCTCGCTGCGATCGGTAAACGGCTCCATCACGGCGGCGACTCCCGCGGCGTTGCATTGCTGTGGATAAAACTAGACTAGCAAATGCAGCCGCCCGGAAAACGAACCATGGCCGTGACACTCAGCCCGACACCGTCGAACCAGCCAGGTCTTGAAGAAAAGACCCGCTTCCTGCTCGACCCCGCCAGTTACGGCGCAGCCACCACCCGGGTAACCATGGTGGAAACCCATATGGCGCGGGTATTTCTCACCGATCAGCACGCCTACAAGATGAAAAAGCCGGTGCGCAGCAGCTATCTGGATTTCAGCAGTCTGGACAAGCGTTACGGCGTATTAAATGACGAGCTGCGCCTGAACCGGCGGCTCACCGATGATGTGTACCTGAAACTGGCCGCGCTGCGCCTGCTGCCCGGGGGCGCACTGTATCTGGATGACGGTCATGCAAGAGATGGCGGGGATGGAGGAGATGGCGTGGCGGTGGAGTGGCTGGTGCAGATGCGACGCCTGCCGGAGGCTGACTGTCTGGCGCAGCAGATCGGCGCCGTGCCGAAACAGGCTCTCTCCCCCCTGCTGCGGCGCCTGTGTGACTTTTACCGCGATTCGCAACCGATAGCCATGAGCGGCGATCAGTATCTGGCCCATCTGCGCCGCCAGATCGGCGCCTTGTGGCGCCAGCTGTTACTGCCGGGGCTGGCGCTCGACCCGAGGACAATCAATCCGCTGGCGTCGGACCTACTGCGGTTCGTCGACCACAGCACAGACCTGCTGGCCCAACGGGCCGAGGGCGGCCGCATCCTCGAGGGACATGGCGACCTGCGCCCGGAACACTGCTTCCTCAGCACCCCACCGCAGATCATCGACTGCCTGGAGTTCAGCCGCGACCTGCGCTGTGTGGACCCGCTGGACGAGGTGGGCTACCTGGCCCTGGAGTGCGAGCTGCTGGGGCGGGCGGATCTGTCGGAGTTTATTGCCGCGACCTATGCCGGCGAATGCGCCGATCAGGCGCCGGAACGACTGTGCTGGTTTTACCGCGCCTACCGGGCGCTGCTGCGCGGGCAGCTGGCCGGCGCACACCTGCTCGACGCCAATGTGGCGCAACCTGAGCGCTGGCGGCAGAAAACCCAGCGCTATCTGCAGTCCGCCAGAGACTACGCCCACCGCCTGTAACAGCTACCTGCGGGTGCCAAGCGGCGAAGCCGCTTGGCAATCACCCGGGAAAACCACAGGCAAAAAAAACCCCGGCCTTGGGGGTCCGGGGTAATATCTGACTTCCTAGGGGGGATGATGACGCATTCCAACGATCTGCCTGTTTAGAGCGCGCCTTTTGCCCTTGGTTCCCGAAAAACTGTAAAAAAGTTTCACGCCGCTAATCGCCCCGCCCCCTGCGCCCATACCGCCAGGGAATGAGCGCAGAGACATAACTCCGCGCCCGGGTCAGTGGGCCTCGTCCCAGTTGGCCCCCTGGCCGACATCCACAATCAGCGGCACGTGCAGCTCGGCGGCGCCCTGCATGCGCGCGATCAGACCCTCGCGCACTGCCTGCACCTCGGCCTCGGGTACTTCCAGTACCAGTTCATCGTGCACCTGCATGATCAGTTTGCCCTGCAGCTGCGCCCCCGTGAGCCACGCATCCACATCGATCATGGCGCGCTTGATGATATCCGCCGCGCTGCCCTGCATCGGCGCATTGATGGCGGTGCGCTCGGCCGCCTGGCGCAATGCGCCATTGCGGGCCTTGATGTCCGGCAGGTAGAGGCGGCGGCCGAACAGGGTTTCCACGTAACCCTCTTCGGCGGCCTGCTTGCGGGTGTTTTCCATATAGCGCAGCACGCCGGGGTAGCGCTCGAAATAACGGTCGATATAGGTCTGCGCATCGGCGCGGGGAATACCCAGCTGGCGGGCCAGGCCGAAGGCGGACATGCCGTAGATCAGCCCGAAGTTGATCGCCTTGGCGCGCCGGCGCTGCTCGTCGGTCACCTCACTGGCGGGCACCTCGAAGACCTCCGCGGCGGTGGCGCGATGAATGTCGGCGCCGTGGGCGAAGGCGTCTACAAGCCCCTTGTCCGCGGACAGATGCGCCATGATGCGCAGCTCGATCTGCGAGTAGTCGGCGGCGATGATGACGCTGCCCTCCGGCGCCACAAAGGCCTGGCGGATGCGGCGGCCCTCCGGGCTGCGGATCGGAATATTCTGCAGGTTGGGATCGCTGGAAGACAGCCGCCCGGTGGCCGCCACCGCCTGGTGATAGGAGGTGTGCACGCGGCCGGTGCCCGGGTCGATCATCTTCGGCAGCTTGTCGGTATAGGTGTTCTTAAGCTTGGCCAGCCCGCGGTACTCCATAATCAAAGCCGGCAGGGCGTGGTCGTGGGCCAGTTCCTGCAGCACCGCCTCCGCGGTGGAGGGGGCACCCTTGGGGGTTTTCTTGATCACCGGGATCTCGAGCTTCTCGAACAGGATATGGCCCAGCTGCTTGGGGGAGCTCAGGTTGAACTCTTCGCCGGCCTCGGCAAAGGCCTTCTGCTGCAGCTCACTCATCTTCTGTTCCAGCTCGGCGCTCTGCGCCGCCAGCATCCTGGCATCCACATAGGCGCCGTTGCGCTCGATGCGCGCCAGCACCGGCAGCAGCGGCATCTCGATCTCGTCGAGCACCCGCGCCAGTGACGGAATCTCCGCCAGCCGGCTGCTCAGCTCGCGGTGCAGGCGCAGGGTGATATCCGCATCCTCGGCGGCGTAGGGGCCGGCCTTATCCAGCTCGATCTGGTTGAAGGTGAGCTGCTTGGCGCCCTTGCCGGCAATATCCTCGAAGTGCACCGTCTTCTCGCCCAGATACTTGAGCGCGAGGCTGTCCATATCGTGGCGGCTGGCGGTGCTGTCGAGCACATAGGACTCCAGCATGGTGTCGCGGGCGATGCCGCGCAGCGCAATACCGTAGTTGGCGAGGATATGGCTGTCGTACTTCAGGTTCTGCCCCACTTTCTTCTGTGCGGGGTCCTCAAGCAGGGGCTTGAGGCTCGCCAGCGTCGCGTCGAAGGGCAGCTGCGGCGGCGCGCCCATATAATCGTGGGCCAGCGGCACATAGGCGGCCTTGCCGGGCTCCACCGCGAAGGACACCCCCACCAGCTTGGCCTGCATATAGTTGAGGCTGGTGGTTTCGGTATCGAAGGCGAAAATCTCCGCCGCCTGCAGTTTTTGCAGCCAGGCATCGAAGACTTTCTGCTCGGTGACCACCTCGTATTCCCGCGCTACCGCCTCCTGCATCGCCTCCGGCATCGCTGCGGCGGTGTCCTCACCCCGACCCAGCTCCTCCAGCCAGCCGCGGAATTCCATCGCGGTGAACAGTTCCGCCAGCTTGTCCCGATCCGGCGCGGCGTTGTGCAGTTCCTGTGGCTGGTAGGGCATTTCCACATCGGTCTTGATGGTGGCCAGCAGGTAGGAGAGTTCCGCCGCCTCGCGGTGTTCCTGCATTTTCTTCGCCAGCGTCTTGCTGCCGCGGAAGCCGAGGGGCGCGATGGCGTCCAGATCGGCATAGATGTCCTTGAGGCCGCCCAGGTTCTGCAGCAGCGCCAGCGCGGTCTTCTCACCGACGCCGGGCACCCCGGGAATGTTGTCGGACTTGTCCCCCATCAGGGCGAGGAAGTCGATGATCAGCTCCGGCCCCACGCCGAATTTCTCGCGCACGCCATCGGTGTCCATTTCGGTATTGGACATGGTGTTGACCAGGGTAATGCCCGGGCGCACCAGCTGCGCCATGTCCTTGTCGCCGGTGGAGATGATCACCTGCTGCCCCTGCTGTTGCGCCTGCAGGGCGAGGGTGCCGATCACATCGTCCGCCTCCACACCGTCAATCACCAGCCGCGGCAGCCCCATGGCGTCGATGATGTCGTGGATGGGCTGGATCTGCGCGCGCAAGTCGTCGGGCATCGGCGGGCGGTGGGATTTGTAATCCTCGAACAGTTCATCGCGGAATGTCTTGCCCTTGGCGTCGAAAACCACGGCGACAGTGCTGTCCGGGTGCTCGCGCAGATGGCGGCGCAGCATGCTGATGACGCCGCGCACGGCACCGGTGGGGCGGCCGTCACTGGTGGTCAGCGGTGGCAGGGCGTGGAAAGCGCGGTAGAGGTAGGAAGATCCGTCCACCAGAATCAGTGGCGCGGCGCTGGACGCATTTTTACTCATAAATTTCCGCAAACTGGAATGACTTCATGGGTTCTCGATATGCGCGACAGGATACCCGCGATCTGACTTTTTCGCTCGCCCGGTCGACAGCAGCGTGGCAGTCACCGCAGACCCAGCGGCAATCTGACCCGGCACTTCTAGGCTTTTAAAGAACACTTGGAGAGCTGTTACAGGGCTGTTACAGGGCTGGCGATCAACGCCAGCGGCAGTCCGCGAGGGATGTCACCATGAAGTGTCTGATGATTGGCCTGGCTCTGGCGCTTGCCGGGGGCGGCACCATGCCGGTGCTGGGGGAGAATGGTCACGCCGGGGACAATGCTCCCGGCCCGATGGAATACCTGCAGGTGGAGGGCTCTGTTGACCTGGACGCCGCCCGGCGCGAAAGGGCAAACCACAAGCGGGCCATGGCCGAGCGCCTGCGCAGCGCCGGCAGGGCGGAGCAGATCAGTGGCATGACGCAACGCCAGCAGCGCTTTTTGCACCAGCTGCTACAGCGGCAAGCCCGCGCTCAGGCGCAAGCCAGGGCAAAGGCCGGGCAGCTGCGGCAGCAGCGCGAGGCCGCAAGTCACAACACGGAGCAACCGCTTGAGGAGCGCACTGGCGCCATCTGAGAAGCGGGCTGAAACAAGCCGACGGGGCTGCCGGCGCTATTCTTCGGCGGCGCCGGCTGGCGCCTCTTTGCCATTATCCGGCGGCGTTATTGGGCGGTCTGGAACCTGCGCCAGGCACTGGCGGGCATCCGCCAGCAGCGCCTCGATCAGCTCCCGGTAGCGGGCCCCCTCAGGCAGCGCCCGCCCCAGTGGGTCGAGTGCCACATAACCGAGGCCCAGATTCTCCGCCAGCCGCCGGTCGCGATCATTGGCCGGCGCCTCGCCAAACAGGCAACCGTCGCCCAGATCCCCCAGATCCAGTAAAGTGCGCGCGCCGTGGTGGTTGTGCCCACCGGTGCCGCTGAGGGCGGTGGTGGCAACGCCCGCGCCGCCAAAAAAGTGTCCATAGGCATCGTGGGTCACCACGATGGGCACATCCCGATAGGCCCACAGGGCGCGATCCAGAACCTTCTGCAGGTTGGCCATTTCGCGGGAAAAGTCCCGCGCCCGCTGGCGGTAGGTGTCTGCCTGCTGTGGCCGCAGTTCCGCCAGCCGCTCCGCCATCTGCGCGCCAATAATGGCGGCGTTGCGCGGTCGCAGCCACAGATGGGGGTCATCCGCTGTCGCGCCAGCCATCTCGAAATCCCCCTGCTGCAACAAACCCAGCTGACGCTCCGCCGGCACCTGCGCCAGCTGCCTGGCCAGCACGGTTTCCATTTTCGGCCCCAGCCAGACCACCAGCGCGGCCTGCTCCAGCGCCGCGCGGTCGGACACAGAGGGCGCGTAGTGATGGGGATCGCCGTTGCGGATCAGTTCGCGGATTTGCATATCCTCCCCGGCAATCTCGGCGCCGATCAGCGCCAGTGGGCGCACACTGACCAGCAGGGTGCCGTCTGCCGCCGGCTCCTCGTTGGAGCAGGCGGCGAGCGCAAACAGGGCGCTGGCGAGCACAAGCAGTGGGCTCAGGACTCGCAGGTATCTCGGGTGTTGACTGGGGATCATTGGATTGCCGTGGGAGGGTGGGCGAAAAAAGTGCGATATAATCACAGCCGGCCTCGTCCCGCCAGACCCGCGCCGGCGCCCTTGCCTGCCTTATATTGGCCCGGCAGTAGCCCGGCAGCAGTCCGGTACCATAGCGGCGCGGTCGCAGCAGCCGTGCAGGCCGCCACTTTTTTATCGCCACGCAGACCGCGGAGCCGTCCCCTGAAGTATTCGCAAGCCCTGATCACCGCCGAACACCTCAGCCTCGAGGTCGCCGGGCGCACCCTTTTACAGGACATCTCCCTGCAATTACTGCCGCGGCAGATCGTCACCGTGATCGGCCCCAACGGCGCCGGCAAAACCACCCTGCTGCGCCTGCTGCTGGGCCTCAGCCGTCCCACCGGCGGGCGGATTCAGCGCCGCCCCGGCCTGCGGCTTGGCTATATGCCGCAGCGCATGCAGGTGGACGCCTCCATGCCCATGTCGGTCACGCGCTTTCTGCAGCTCGGCCAGCCGGGGATCAGCCGCGCGGAGGCGGATGCGGCGCTGGCGCGGGTGCGCGCTGAAAAGCTGCGCGATGCCAGCCTGGCGGACCTCTCCGGTGGTGAAATGCAGCGCATTCTGCTGGCCCGCGCGGCATCGCGCAAACCGCAACTGATGGTGCTGGACGAGCCCACCCAGGGGGTGGATGTGAGCGGCCAGGCCGAGGTCTACCAGCTGATCGCGGCCCTGCGCGACGAGCTTGGCTGCGGGGTGCTGCTGGTATCCCACGACCTGCATATGGTGATGGCCGCCACCGACCAGGTGCTGTGTATCAACCAGCATATCTGCTGCCATGGCCACCCGGAGCAGGTGAGCCGGGACCCCGCCTATCTTGAGCTGTTCGGCGACAAACTGGCTCCCTACACCCATCAGCACAACCACGCCCACGACCTGAGCGGCGAAGTGCTGCATCACGGTCAATGTGGCCACGATCACGGTCACAAGCAGGGAGGCGCGGGGAATGAGTGAACTCACCACCGTACTGGGCAGCCAGTTTCTGTGGCTGGCGCTGGCCGCCGGCCTGATTGTGGCCGCGGTGGGCGGGCCTCTGGGCTGTTTTGCCGTGTGGCGGCGCATGGCCTATTTCGGCGATACCCTCGCCCACTCCGCGCTGCTCGGCGTCACCCTCGGCTTCCTGCTGCACCTGCAACCGACACTGGCGGTCGGCGCCAGCTGCTGCGCTTTGGCGCTGCTGCTGGTTTACCTGCAGCGCCGGCAGACACTCTCGGTGGACACCCTGCTCGGTATCCTGTCCCACTCCATGCTGGCACTGGGCATCGTCACCGTCAGCCTGTTCGATATTAATGTTGACCTGCTGTCGCTGCTGCTCGGCGACCTGCTGGCGGTGAGCCCCGCCGATGTCCTGCTGATGGCGGCAGCCGGCGCGCTGATCGCCGGGCTGCTGTTTTATCTGTGGGAGCCGCTGCTGTCGTTCACCCTCAACGAGGAACTGGCGGCGGTGGAAGGGGTACCGGTGGAGCGTGTGCGGCTGGCGCTGATGCTGATGCTGGCGCTGCTGATCGCCATCGCCATGAAGGTGGTGGGCATTCTGCTGATCACCGCGCTGCTGATTATTCCCGCAGCGAGCGCGCGCCGCCTGGCGCGCACCCCCGAGCGCATGGCGCTGCTGGCGGCTGTCATCGGCGCCCTCGCGGTGCTGCTGGGACTGCTGGCGTCGGTGCTCTGGGACACCCCGGCCGGGCCCTCCATCGTGCTGGCGGCGGCGCTGCTTTTCCTCGCCAGCCAGACCCGCCCCCATCACCAGTAAGCCGTCAGCGCCCGGGTCTGTCGGCTTTCTTGCCCATGTCCTCGACGGGTTCCGAGCCGGCCTTGTGAAACTCGTAGATGGTCAGCGCAATGCCGATCAACAGCAGGATAAACACGCCGATAGCGATGGACAGCAGCATGGCTTTCGACATGTTTACTTCCTCCGCGCCAGAAGTGCCGACACCTTGAAGTAGATCCCGAAGCACAGAATGCTGGGCACCCACAGAGCGGTGAAGATGCCCTGCTCCTTGTAGCCGTTGAACCACAGGTAGCCGGATAGGATGAAGGACACCCCAACGGCCAGCAGGATAAACAGATCCGATAGCTTGAACATGCAGACTCCCCGCGGCTATTCACTCAGTCGTTGTCGTAATCCCAGAAACCGATGGCGGCGATCAGCAGACCGCTGATCACCACCGCGGCGGGCATCCTCAATCCCGGCACCCCGAACACCGCCACCAGCGAAGGCGCCAGCTGTAGCGCTGCCAACAGCAGCCAGATTGCGAACGGCAACACCAGCGCCAGCCCCACCCAGCCAACGATGCGCCGCGCCCGACGACAACGGGCAAATCTGTCGAACAGGTTGCTCACGATAGGATGGCCTCGCGCTCTCGGGGATGCCGGCTTGCTATCACAGTAGTTGATCGCAGGCGCGGGAGAATGTCGGCGGGCAATTCGCGCCGCTGTTTGCCGCCTTGAACCTTGCGGCGGCGGTTCAGGTTACGCGGCAGGGGTTTCCTTCAACGGCAGGCGGGCGGCTGCGCGGATGTCAGGCAAACGCGGGGGTTTGGCAAAGGCGGGGGGGGGCAGCACTGACGCGGGTATTTGACTGCGCACTTCACCTCACTATTCAGTCCAGCTATTTTTTCCAGCTATTTCCATCAGCCGTTATAAGTGGCGCGCAGGGAGCGATAGGTCAGTTTCATTTTTGCCGGGTCCAGGGGTGCGCGGAAAAAGGCGTGGTAGTGGCCGCGGGGATTGATCAGCACCACCTGGGAGCCGTGGTCCACCGTGTAGCTGCCATCGGCCAGCGGCACCTTGTTGAAAGGCACGTTGAGCTGGTTGGCGAAACGCTTGAGCGTCAGGAACTCACCGCTCACGCCACGGAAATCCGCGTTGAAGTAACGCACGTAGTCGTGCAGTTTTTGCGGCGTATCGCGCTTCGGGTCCACGGAGACCAGCAGGATGTCGGTCGCCGCCCGTGTCTCTTCGTCGAGCATCTGGTAGAAGCTGTTGAGGGTGGTCATGGTGGTGGGGCAAATATCCGGGCAGTGGGTAAAACCAAAAAACACCAGTGTCCAGCGGCCGGTCAGTGCGCCCGTTGTAAATACCTCACCGCTATCCGCCAGCAGGGTGAACTCATCCACGATGCGGGGCCGCTCGAGTTTGACCGCGCCATTGGCGACAAGCTCCGCGTCGCTCAACACCCGCGGCTGGTTCAGCCGGTTGATAAAGCCGGCCAGCACAGCCAGCATGAACAGCACCAGCACCACCACGGTGATCAGTATGCCGCGCTGCTGTTGCGGCGATTTCTGTTGCTGATGAGGAGCGGACTGATTCATCAGTTACACCGCGACCAGGTAGTGATCCAGCAACATGATGCAGAACAGCGCCATCAGATACAGGATGGAGTAGCGGAAGGTCTCCATGCCCGCATCCGGGTTGCGATTGCGCAGCATCTCCACCGCCCAGTAAATAAAGCCGAGACCCAGCACCACCGCACCCAGCAGGTAGAGCCAGCCCAGCATGGCGGTGGCGAAAGGCAGCAGGGAGACGGCAAATAGAATGAAGGTATACAGCAGGATATGGACCTTGGTGTAGGCCACGCCATGAGTGACCGGCAGCATGGGAATATCCGCTTTGGCGTACTCATCCCGGCGGTGCACCGCCAGGGCCCAGAAATGCGGTGGGGTCCAGGCGAAGATGATCAGCACCAGCAGCAGGCCGTGGCCCTGAATTTCGCCAGTGACCGCGGTCCAGCCCAGCAGTGGCGGCGCAGCGCCGGCTATGCCACCGATGACGATATTCTGCGGCGTGGCCCGCTTGAGAAACATGGTGTAAACCACCGCGTAGCCCAGCAGGGAAACCAGTGTAAGCCAGGCGGTGAGCGCGTTCACAAACACCAGCAGGATGGCCATGCCGGCACAGCCCAGCAGCAGCGCGAAAAGTACCGCATTCTGCGGTTCAACTCTGCCCCGCGCCACCGGGCGGTTGCTGGTGCGGGCCATCTTGATATCGATATGGCGGTCCACCAGATGATTCACTGCGGCGGCACTGCCGGCGCAGAGGGCAATGCCCAGATTGCCAAACAGCAGGACATCCAGCGGCACCACCCCGGGCACCGCCAGCAGCATGCCGATCACCGCGGTGAGGATCATCAGCATCACAACCCGCGGTTTGGTCAGCTCGTAATAGTCGCGCCAGCCGGGCCGGCTCAGAACTGCAGTTTGTGTGCTCATGGTCTCACCTCATTATTGTTATGGATGTTACCGACCGTCTCTTATCAGGTTTGCCGGGTTGCCGGCTGCACCGTCTGGATGCGGTAACAGAAGGTTAACAGGCCCAACAGCAGCAGCGCCGCGCCCGCATTGTGGGCCACCGCCACCGGCAGCGGCAGGTACAGCACAACATTGGCGATACCCAGCCCCACCTGCAGCACCAGTGCACCGGCCAGGCCGACTGCCCAGCGGCGCGAGCCGGCCCGCCAGGCCAGTGCGGCCAGCGCCAGCACCAGCAGGCTGACCAGCAACGCTCCTATGCGGTGGGTCACATGAATGGCGGTGCGGGCATCGCTCTCCATGGTGCCCCCCAGATAACTGGGGCCTATCTGCTGCGCGATATTGAAACCCTGTTGAAAGTCCGACTCGGGCCACCACTCGCCGTGACAGGTGGGGAAATCGGCACAGGCGAGCGCCGCGTAGTTGGAGCTGGTCCATCCGCCAAGGGCGATCTGCAGTGCCACCGCCACCACTGCCGCGATTGCCAGCGGACGGATTTTCTGCAGCGCCCGATACTCATGCACCGGGATGGTCCTGCCCTTGTTGCGCAACCGCTCGACGATCAGCCACAGCATGGCGAGGGTGCCCATGCCGCCAAGCAGGTGTGCCGTCACCACCTGCGGCCACAGCTTCAGGGTCACCGTCCACATGCCGAAGGCCGCCTGCAGAATAATCAGTGCCAGCAGAATATGTGTCTGCTTGAAGGCGCGCTGGCCACGCCGGCGCCACGCCAATACCGTCAGTCCGCCAACCAGCAACAGCAGCGAGCCGGCGAAATAGCGGTGCACCATTTCCGGCCATGTCTTGTCGGTCTCCACCGGTGCGTGCGGAAACGCCTGGTTGGCGGTGAGAATCTCGTGCTCTTCATTGGGCCAGGTCAGATGGCCGTAACAACCGGGCCAGTCGGGGCAGCCCAGCCCGGCATCCACCAGTCGCGTGAAAGCGCCCAGCACCACCACGACTACCGCGAGGAGTGTCCCCGCCAGTGCCAGCCGCAGGCGCCAGTCCGTATGTGCCGCACCCTCGCGCGCCGCCATTGGGTGTTTTCCCATCACTCTTCCCCTCACTCTCCCCTCACTTCATTTACTGCTCGTAGGAGTACTTCAGCAAGCGCTTGATATCTTTGAGCAACTGATTACCACTGTGTTCATTGCCATAGCGCATCATGGCAAATCCCTTCTGATCCACCAGCAGCGCCTGTGGCTCCGCTGTACCGGAGATACCGCTCGCTGTGCGAAGGTTCTGCAATGCTGCGGTGTCCATCTGCACAAAGCGCAGTCGCGGGTGCTGCGCCGCCAGTGCCGCGCGCTGTTGCGCCGGCAGGGGACTCGCGGTTACCAACAGCCGCTCCACCCGATCCGCCTTTTCCGACAGGCGGATATGGACCTGCCGGCTGGTGTAGAGAAACTTCTCGCAGGCAGCGTCGCACGAGTCGGCGGGAACCACCAGATAGCGCCATTTGGGTGCAGCGGAGCCCAGCGAAAACACTTGTTGGCCCCGCTGATCGTTTTGCTCGACAAAAGACAGGTGGCCGACGGCTATCGGCGGGTCGAGCAGGCTACCCTGATTGACGGTGCCGCCGGGCATGCCGAGGCCGGTGTAATACACAATGCAGGCGGCCACCATGGGCAGGGCAACGGCGGCGAGCAATGCGAACCCCTGCAAGCCGCGGATCGGACTGCGTTCTTGTTTTTCCTCGCCAGCCGTTTCGATATCCACGGCGGCATCTGCACCGGCACCAACACCGCTACCAACACCGGCGCTAACACCTGCACCAGCACCATTACCAGTACTTACATCAGGACCGACATCCGCACCGGCTTGGGAGTTCTGGCTCACAATCCGCTTCCTCTCTTATTCGAATTTTTCGTTTTTATTTTTTCTTTTGCTTTTTTATTGTGATCTATTTTTTACGCTGTTTTTAACTCTGTATTTTTATTCCTGCAGTTATTTTTTCTTTCGCATTTTCAGGATCTCCGCGACTCGAGTGGCCCCGAACAACCACAGGATACAAAGGGCGGTCGCCATGGCAAACCACTGCACGGCGTAGCCGATATGCCTCGCTTCCGAACTGTTGACGAACTGCCACTGCGTCTTAAAAGCGGTGTCGGAGTCCGAGCTCAGGCGCACTGTCCAGTCGCCCCGACTGAGGCCCAGTGAAGCAGCCAGATCCGCGCCCACTGCCTGTATCCGCAGGCGTTTCTGTGCCTGAATATTGCCACCGGTATCCAGCGCAACGGGGACCGGCTGCGACGCTTCAACCCCACCGATGGGATAGAGAAATCCGCTGATCCTCTGCGCCGCAAGTGGCCAGGAAACCAGCGGCAGAGTGTTGCGATCTTTCGCTGCGGCTATCCAGCCCCGGTTGATTAACCAGCGCTCTCCACCAGCGACGAACACCTGCAGCACCTCGTAGCCCACCTGCCCATCGCGCATACGGTTATCCAGGTAGAAAACCTCACCGGTGTAAAACCCCAGCAGGCTGATCGGCGTATATGCCTGCAGCTCACCCAATCCGCCCGGGGGCTTCGGTTGCGCCGCCAGGCGCCCGTCGATGGTCGCCACAATCTGCGCTTTCTGCCCGGCCCGGTCCAGCTGCCAGAAACCCAGCGCCATCAACAGCGGCATCATTACAGCGCTGAGGAGGGTCAGCGGCCAGTTGTGGATCAATGCTACACTGGCAGTCTCTGAGCGCGCCGAGGTGTGGTTAACAGTCATGCCGATTAGCCATTACCGCAGCCCCCTACAACCAGTGGCAAATGAATATGTGGCTGAAAGTTGTGATCGTCTTACTGTTTCTCGCGGTACTGGTCAGCCTGTCCAGTGCCCTATTCTTTCTCTTGCGGGACATGGGCGCGCCCCAGTCCAAGCGCACCCTCTACGCCCTCGGTATCCGTATCACCCTCGCCGCGCTGTTGCTGTTCGCCATCTGGTACGGCTTCCATAGCGGTATCCTCTCCAACACCGCGCCCTGGGCGAACAAATACTGATTCATCGAACAGCCCCATTCCGCCCTTCCGGTTCAGGCGCCCAGCACGTACACAAAGATAAACAGGGCCACCCACACCACATCCACAAAGTGCCAGTACCAGCTGGCGGCCTCGAAGCCAAAGTGGTCGTCCGGCTTGAAGTGATGGGCGATGACCGACCTCAACAACATGATCAGCAGCATGATGGTGCCGAGGGTTACGTGGGCGCCGTGAAAGCCGGTCAGCATAAAGAAAGTAGTGCCGTAAATGCCGGACTCCAGCGTCAGGCCAAGGTGCTGGTAAGCCTCATAGTATTCCACCGCCTGGAAGTAGAGGAATGCAAAACCCAGTACCACCGTGGCTGTAAGCCACAGATTGAAAGCGTTGCGTTTGTTTTTCTTCAGGTAAACGTGGGCGACATGCACTGTGAAACTGGAGGCCAGCAGGATCAGGGTATTGATCAGGGGCAGGTGCCAGGGGTCGATAATATCCCTGGGGCCGACAAACTTCGCTGCGTCACCATGCGCTGCCGCATCCGGAGTCACCATTAGCGGCCAGTTGTTTTCAAAACCCTGCCACAGCATATTCGACGTACCGCGATCACCCTCACCAGCCAGCCATGGCAGGGCAAAATTGCGGATGTAATACAGTGCGCCGAAAAAGGCGGCAAAAAACATCACCTCGGAAAAAATAAACCAGCCCATACCCCAGACATAGGATCGCTTCAGCTGCTCACTGTTGAGCCCGGCCATATTTTCGCGAATGACCGCCGAGAACCAGAACCACAGCACCGATGCCAGCGCCAGCGCACCGGCGAAGAAAATGTAGGCACTGCCGCCATTGATCCAGTTGGCCGCGCCAAACGCAATCATAAACAGGCCGATGGTGGCGAAAATAGGTAAGCGCGACTGCTCGGGTACGTAATAGCTGCTTTCCGTTGCCATAACTTTTTATCCCTCTCGCTCGGGTTCGTTTTTATTTTCGAACTCGCGATTGATTGAAGCTCTTTCCGTGACATCAAACAGCGTATAGGAAAGGGTAATGGTATTGACGCTTGCGGGAAGGTCCGGGTCGACGATGAACCGCAGTGGCAATTCGGCACTTTCACCGGCGGCAAGGGTCTGCTGGTTGAAACAGAAGCATTCCGTCTTGTGGAAATACTGCGCGGCATTGAACGGCACAACACTGGGAATGGCCTGGCCCACCATCGTTTTTCCAGTCGGGTTGTCCGCAAGGAAAACCGCATCCATCGCTTCCCCCGGGTGCACCTTGACGGAAACCACACCGGGGCGAAAATGCCACGGCATACCCTTATTGTTGCTGGTGACAAACTGCACCGTTACCAGCCGCTCACGGTTTACTCCCGCGGGCACCGCCTCATAGCGGGCACCGGTCTTTCCATTCAGGCCGGTCACCTCGCAAAAGGCATCATAGAGCGGCGGCATGACAAACAGTGCAAAGGCCAGCATGCCGACAGACAGCGCCATCAGCCTGGCGGTGACCCTTGCGTTGTCACTCCCGATCATCGCCGCGACTCCTCAGCGCACCGCCGGCGGGGTGCTGAAAGTGTGGTAGGGCGCCGGAGACGGCACCGTCCACTCCAGACCCTGCGGGTTATCCCACACCTCGTCGGTGGCCTTTTTGCCGCCTTTTATGGTGCGAATCACATTGAACAGGAACACCAGCTGTGAAGCGCCGAACAGGAAAGCGCCGACACTGGCTATCTGATTGAAGTCGGCAAATTGCAGGGCGTAGTCGGGAATACGCCGCGGCATACCCGCCAGCCCGACAAAGTGCATGGGGAAAAAGGTGAGGTTGAGACCGATAAACGACAGCCAGAAATGCACCTTGCCCATGGTCTCGTTATACATATGCCCGGTCCACTTGGGCAGCCAGTAGTAGACCCCCGCCGTGATCGAGAAGATCGCCCCCGGCACCAGCACATAGTGGAAGTGCGCCACCACAAAGTAGGTATCGTGATACTGGAAGTCCGCCGGAGCGATGGCCAGCATCAATCCGGAAAATCCACCGATGGTAAACAGGATCACGAAGGCCACCGCGAACAGCATCGGCGTTTCGAAGGTCATGGAGCCGCGGAACATGGTGCTGACCCAGTTGAACACCTTCACCCCGGTGGGTACCGCGATCAGCATGGTTGCATACATAAAGAACAGCTCGCCGGTGATGGGCATGCCCACGGTGAACATATGGTGCGCCCAGACGATAAAGCTGAGGAAGGCGATGGACGCGGTGGCATACACCATTGAGCTGTAGCCGAATAGCGGCTTCCGCGCGAAGGTGGGAATGATCGCCGAAACGATGCCGAACGCCGGCAGGATCATGATGTAAACCTCCGGATGCCCGAAGAACCAGAAGATATGCTGGAACAGCAGCGGATCGCCGCCACCGGCGGCGCTGAAGAAGCTGGTGCCGAAATGAATATCCATCAGCATCATGGTGACCACGCCGGCGAGAACCGGCATTACCGCAATCAGCAGGTAGGCGGTGATCAGCCAGGTCCACACGAACAGCGGCATCTTCATCAGCGTCATGCCGGGCGCGCGCATATTGAGAATGGTGGCGACGATATTGATCGCCCCCATGATCGACGACGCGCCCATGATATGAATGGCAAAGATAAAGAAGGTCACACTGGGCGGCGCATATTCCGTGGACAGCGGCGCGTAGAAAGTCCAGCCAAAATTGGGTGCGCCCCCCTCCATAAACAACGTGGACGCCAGCATCGCGAAGGCAAAAGGCAGAATCCAGAAACTCCAGTTGTTCATGCGCGGCAGCGCCATGTCGGGAGCCCCGATCATCAGCGGGATCATCCAGTTGGCCAGGCCGACGAAGGCCGGCATCACCGCCCCGAACACCATGATCAGGCCGTGCATGGTGGTCATCTGGTTAAAGAATTCCGGCTGCACGATCTGCAGGCCCGGCTCGAACAGCTCCGCGCGGATTACCAGCGCCATACAGCCGCCGAGCAGGAACATGGCGAAACTGAACCACAGGTACATGGTTCCGATATCTTTGTGATTGGTGGTATAGAGCCACCGGGACAATCCGGGTTTTGGTCCCTGTGCCATAACTCTTTTCCTCGCGGCGCTTACTGCTGGTTATTCTTGAATTTGAGGATATCGATGGGCTGCACGGTATCGCCCATGTCGTTGCCGAAGGCATTGCGCTGATAGGTGATGACCGCGGCAATATCCGCCTCGGGAAGCTGCTGGCCGAAAGCCTGCATGGCCGGATTCTTCGGCGAGCCGGCAACGACGATACTGAGGTGCTGGCCTATCGGACCCGTGGCGATGGCGGACCCGGCGATGGCCGGGAAGGTGGACGGAACCCCCTGCCCGTTGGCCTGGTGACAGGCGGCGCAGTTGCGGTTGTAGACTTCTTTACCCCGCGCGATCAGCTCGTCAAAAGTAAAGTTCTTGTTGGTCAGCTCGCGTATTTTCGCCGCCTCGGCTTCCCGCTGTTGCAGCCACTGATCGTATTCCTCCTGGGGCACCGCCTTGACCACGATCGGCATAAAGCCGTGATCCTTGCCGCACAGCTCGGCACACTGCCCGCGGTAGATGCCGGGCTCGTCGATGCGGGTCCAGGCCTCGTTGATAAAACCGGGGATAGCGTCCTTCTTGACCGCCAGATCCGGCACCCACCAGGCGTGAATGACATCGTTGGCGGTAATCAGGAAACGCACCTTCTTGCCCACCGGCAGCACCACCGGCTCATCCACCTCGAGCAGGTAGTGGGGGTTTTTCGGCAATAGGTTGTCGATTTCGGCACGGGGTGTGGAGAGATTCGAGAAGAAGGAGACATCGGCACCCAGGTAGTCGTATTTCCACTTCCACTGGTAGCCGGTGATCATGACATCGAGGTCGGCCTCCTCGGTGTCGTAGATGTCATAGAGGGTCTTGGTGGCGGGGATGGCCATCAGCACAAGGATCACCACGGGGATGATGGTCCAGACCAGCTCCACCGCGGTACTTTCGTGAAACTGGGCCGCCTTGTAGCCCCTGCTTTTGCGGTGGCGCCACATGCTGTAGAACATCACCGAAAACACCAGCACGCCGATCGCCACACAGATCCAGAAGATCAGCATATGCAGGTCATAGGTGGTCTGGGCGACCTCCGTAACCCCCCGGGGCATATTGACCCCCCAGCGTTCCGGCCCCTTCTCTTGCGCCAGGGCGCCGCCGGCCGGCAGCACCACAGCCATCCAGGCGAACAGCCGATTAAAGCCTTTCAACATCGCCTACAGACCTCCGTGTCTAACGACCCCACCAGCCTGAGCGGGCCACGCCGGTACTGCCCGAGGGCACTACCTGGTAGCCCAGTGCAAATGGAGAGTCGTGATAATTATCTTCAGCCGCTGGCTGCGCACGGATAACTGGAGTCGCCGGGAACGGGCACGCCGATGCCACGGCTTTTCCACACAGTCTTAGTGGACATGCTGTAGTAACACAAGACTACTACACTGGGCGGGAATGGGACCCCCGCGATACTGCCTTCAGTGCAACCTGTTATTCTTCGTAAAAAATTTACTTCAGATGCCGTCGTCCGAAAGGTACAACCAACAACCTGTTTTTTTGTTGCATCTACTTGCACCGCAACAGGAACATATCGCCGGCACATTGTCAATTACACTGCCAGCCCAAATTTCTTCCTGATGCCGCCATCACAAACCCTTAGCAACCCCCATCACCGCGTGTGGAATCTCGCCTGGCCGATGATCCTCAGCAATATTTCCGTGCCTTTACTGGGCGCGGTGGATACCGCAATCCTCGGCCACCTTTCATCGCCGGAATATCTCTCCGGTGTCGCAGTGGGAGCGGCGCTGACCAGCATGTTGCTGTGGGCATTCGGCTTCCTGCGCATGGGCACCACCAGTCTCGTGGCCCGCAGTGGCGACAGCGGCGAAAGCTGGCTGCTGCGCGCCCTGGTTCTGGCATTCTCCCTTGGCGCAATACTGATCCCCCTGGCACTGCCATTGGTCGACACCGCCGTACAGTGGATGAACGCCAGCCCACAGGCGGCGCCGCATGCGCAGTCCTACCTGCAAATCCGCCTGCTGGCGGCGCCGCTGGCACTGGCGAATTTTGCCCTGCTGGGTTTTTTTATCGGCCGGCAGGACAGTCGCGCGCCGCTTTACCTTCTGCTTGCCGCCAACCTGCTCAATATCGTTCTCGATCTGGTTTTTATTATCGGGCTGGGCATGGGTGCCCGCGGCGCAGCCCTGGCCACAGTGTTCGCCGACCTGTTTGCCTTTGTCCTCGGCCTGCTGCTGTTGCGCCGTTTCGATCGGAAGATTCTCACCAGGCTTGTGCGCACTCTGCAACGCGCCGATTTCCTGCCGTGGCGAAACACTGGTCCATGGATTGAGCTTGTGCAGATCAATACCGACCTGTTTTTGCGCACCCTGCTGCTGCTTTTTACTTTCACATTCTTCACCGCACAGGGTGCCCAGCAGGGCGATGCCGTGCTCGCCGCCAATGCCATTTTGATCCAGCTGCTGATGATGACTTCCTATGCGCTCGATGGGTTTGCCCACGCCACAGAGTCTCTGGTGGGCAATGCGATACACAGGCAGTCGCGCCGGCAGTTTCAAGCGATCATACGCGCCGCCGGGCATTGGGCGGCCGGCACTGCCGTTGCCATAACGCTGGTATTGCTACTGGGTGAGCCTGTGCTGCTGCCGCTGTTTACCAACCTGGAACCGGTACTGGCGCAGGCAAAGCAGGTTTATGGCTGGCTTTGTGCACTGCCACTGGTGGCGGTGTGGAGCTATCAATTGGACGGGGTTTTTATCGGCGCGGGAAAAAGCCGCCAGATGCGCGACACCATGTTTGTGGCAACCGTGCTGATTTTCCTGCCGGCCTGGTGGTTTACCCTGCCTTTGGGCAACCATGGCATCTGGTTTAGCCTCTTTTTGTGGTTTATTGCCCGCTCTCTCGGCTTGCTATCGGTTTTTTACTACTACACTTGGAAAAAAATATGGATCTGAAAGAGCGATTCCGTTTTCTTCTGCCAGCAATACCGGGCTGTGCGTACTGCGGGATATGACGTGTTATCCAGCCACCAGTGCAAACTCTGAGGTAGTTGTGGTTTGAGGACTCCGGCGTTGACAGCACCGGTTTATGGCACAAAACGAATATCAGGCCTTACAGCAGATCATCCAGTCTACGGTGGCAGCCGAACAGCACCACGGCTTGCTGCACACCTACCTTCGTAAAAGATTACCTGCGCTGCATCACACCGTCAGCCTGCCCCCGGGAGACGGCGTGTTGATTCTGGCGAGCTTCGCCATTCGCTATCTGGAGGCCCTGCCGCGCTGGCTGGAGGAGATGGTCGACCACTGTCACACCGCTGGCATATCCACCCGTACCATGCGCCGCCTTGTGCGGCGCGCTTTCTGCCGCGCGCAGCGCAGCGCCGACAGCCGCGGCGGCACACTCTCGCTGAGCGCACTGCTGCCCTACGCCTACCTCTGCCATCGTCTTCTTGAAGAAGCCAATGACCGGCTGCAGTTTGCCTGCGGCATACCACTGCTGCCGCGCGACCCCATGGTGGCCAACCTGGTGATGCGCGAACTGATCGGCGAAGAGATCGCCGCGACTCTGGACCGGGCGTGCCTCAGGGCGGCGCGGGATTTCGACGATCTGCAGCTGGCCAGCGAGCGCGTTGTGGCGCTGATCCTCGGCCGCCAGTGCCACTCCACCACGCCCGGCTGCTGGCCCGACTTTGCCGCGGAGATGCGTATTGGGCTGCTGGTGCCCGAGATTGAGCTGGAAACGGAAAAATTACACTGACGCACTCATCCCGCGCAAACTCGATTGCGCTCACGCTGCTTATCGGCCTGGCGGCTCGGCAGTTTCGGCACGAGCACCAGCCACTAACTATAAGCCCTGCGGCAAACATTGCGGGCGCGGTGCAGTTTCTACTACAACTATCACGCTGGACAGTCAGCGTGGGTTAGATGTTACATAGTAAGCGCTGTTAGATAGTCAGCGGCCGTGTAACTAGTAAGCGCCCGCATAATTAACAAGCGGCCACATAAATAACAAACGGTCTGGTTAATGGTCTTTCTTGGTCCCCGGACCGAGATCCAGAATTTTCACCGGACTTTCCATCTGTTCCTCGCGACCGCGTTCGTTTACCCGCGTGGGTATTTCCGCCGGGCTCGACTGCAGGCGGATTTCATCCTTGAAGTCACAGGCCACGCATTCACGGTAATTTTTTTCGTCCTGCCGATAATTGACGATGGTGTCCATCGCGCTGCAGCGTGGACAGACGGCACCGGCAATAAAACGCTTTTTCACCGCCGCTTTTTTTTCATCCCGCATGGATTACTGCTCCCACTTTTTAGTCATGATTCAATGCCGGAATTTCTCAGCAGGGCGTCGATCTCAGGGGCGCGCCCGCGAAAAGCGGTGAACAGTTCCAGTGCATCGCGGCTGCCGCCCTGTTCAAGAATGGTGTGCAAAAAGTGTTGGCCTGTCTTCGCATCGAAAATGCCATTCTCCTCGAACAGCGAGAAGGCATCGGCAGACAATACTTCGGCCCACTTGTAACTGTAATAGCCCGCCGCATAGCCCCCGGCAAAAATATGGCTGAAACTGTTCTGGAAGCGGTTGAGCGGCGACACCGGCACCACCGCCACTTCTGCGCGGACCTCATCCAGCAGCGCCTGAATTTGTTGCGGCGATGCGCCCTCCGCAAGGCAGTGCAGGCGGAAATCGAACAGGGCGAACTCCAGCTGGCGCACCGTGAACATGGCGGACTGAAAATTTTTCGCGGCCAGCATTTTTTCCAGCAGTGCCACCGGCAGCGGCTCACCGGTTTCATAGTGGCCGGAAATCATCGCGATCGCCTCCGGCTCCCAGCACCAGTTTTCCAGAAACTGGCTGGGCAGCTCCACCGCATCCCAGGCCACGCCATTAATCCCCGCTACGGGGCCGACATCCACCTGCGTCAGCATATGATGCAGGCCGTGGCCAAACTCATGGAACAGGGTGGTGACTTCGTTATGGGTCAGCAGGGATGGCCTGTCCGCCGTCGGCTGGCTGAAATTACACACCAGGTAGGCCAGCGGTAACTGCAGCCCTGCACTGCCCTGGCGGCGGGTGGTGACGGTATCCATCCAGGCGCCACCGCGTTTTTTATCGCGCGCAAACGGGTCGAGATAAAAGCCGGCGAATTTCTCCCCATTGCGCAGCAGCCAGAAAAACTGCACATCTTTGTGCCAGACCGGCACCGCGGGATCGGTCTGTACCGTCACGCCATACAAGCGCTCCACCACGGCGAACATTCCCGCTAAAACCCGCGGGTAGGGGAAATAGGGCCGCAGCGCTTCCTGGCTCACGGCATAGCGCTCGTGTTTCAGCTTTTCCGCCGCCCAGGCAATGTCCCAGGGTTGCAGCTTTTCAAGCCCCAGAGTCTCGCCGGCGAACGCCTGCAGCTCGGTGAATTCCCGCTGCGCCGCCGGGCGCGCGCGCCGGGCCAAATTGTGCAGAAACTCCAGTACCTCATCACTGCTCTCGGCCATTTTGCTGGCCAGAGAAAGTTCGGCGTAATTGCCCATGCCCAGCAACTGCGCCTGCTGTGCGCGCAGGCTGAGGATTTCACTCATCACCGGCGTGTTGTCAAAGCGGCCCGCATCCGGCCCCAGATCCGAGGCGCGGCTGACGAAAGCCTCATGGACCCGCTGGCGCAGCGCGCGGTTATCGGCGTGTGTCATCACCGCCAGGTAACTGGGGCCATCGAGGGTAATCAGCCAGCCGCTCTGTTCGCGCCCCTCGGCTGCGGCGCGCGCGGCTGCCAGCGCGGTGTCCGGCAGGCCCGCCAGTTCACCCTCATCATCGGTCTGGTAAGTCCAGGCGCTGGTGGCATCCAGCACGTTGTTGGCGAAGGTGCTGGACAATTCCGCCAGGCGCCGGCTGTTGGCCGCGAAGCGCTCGCGCTCGGCGCCCTCCAAACCCACGCCGCCCAGGCGGAAGTCGCGCAGGCCCAGCTCGATGGTCTTGCGGCGCGCCTGTGGCCAGTCGCTGAAACCGGGGTCTTTTTCAATATCCCGGTACACTTCATAGAGTGCGCGGTTGTGCCCCAGCTCGGTCCAATAGGCGGTGATTTTCGCCAACGCGGCTTCATAGGGCGCGCGCCAGTCTCCACTCAGCACGCTGTTGAGGTGACTCGCCGGCGAGAAGGCGCGGCTGAGGCGGTCCTGGGCCTCCTCGAGCGGCGCCAGGGTGCTGTCCCAACCCGGCTGCTCCTCCGCCAAACCCCGCTCCAGTACTGCCCGGCAGGCCGCCAGGTGCGCGTCGATGGCCGGGGCGACCTGTTCTGGGTGAAGCTGGTCAAAGCGGGGAAGCAGCGGGAGTTCTTGCAGCGGGTTCGACATATAACACCTTGTTGGCACCGGCGGATGAACGCTGCGGGGATCGCAGCAAACCTGCCAGCGGTTATCATAGGGGAAACTATTCAGTAGCCGATTGTACAGGAGGTTGTCCATGTCCCCATTGCGTTCCCACGGTGCCGGCGCGGATCAGAAGAATCCCCAGCTGGCGGACAACGTCTACGTTGACCCCCAGGCCACCGTCATCGGCGATGTCGCGATTGGCGAAGACAGCTCCGTGTGGCCGATGGCGGTGGTGCGCGGCGATATGCACCGCATCCGCATCGGCGCACGCAGCAGTGTGCAGGATGGCGCCGTCCTGCATATCACCCATGCCGGGCCCTTCAATGCCGATGGCTGGCCACTGACCATCGGCGACGATGTGACCATCGGCCACAAGGCCTGCCTGCACGGCTGCACCGTCGGCAACCGGGTCCTGATCGGTATCGGCGCCATTGTGCTCGACGGCGCAATCATCGAAGACGAGGTGGTGCTGGCCGCCGGCGCCCTGGTGCCGCCGGGCAAAAAGCTGCAAAGCGGCTATCTCTATGTGGGTTCGCCCTGCAAGCAGGCGCGGCCCCTCAGCGAGCGGGAGCGGGAGTTTTTCCGCTATTCCGCCAGCAACTACGTCAACCTCAAAAACGAATACCTGCTGCAGGAACAGACTCAGAGCTGAGCAGTACCGAGGCCCATTTGGCATTCGCGACATTTGAGCCCTACAAGGCCGAAGGTACAAACGCGGCTGCAATTGGGTAGGTTGCCGTCCAAGTCAATGCGAACAGCGTTTCCCTGCGCATTGGCTGCGGCTCGCGGGGTTCTTGTTCCTGGCCCAGAGCTTCGCTTTTGCGCTGTGCAGCCTGCGCTCTGCGCATAATGCCGGGCAGCCGCGACACGGCGGCACTTTATTTTGCCAGCACATTTTCCGCCACCAGCGCCAACCGACGGCAAGCATGACCAAGATTCCCGATCTCACCCGATGGCACCAGAGTATCGCCCGGCTAATGGAGGACGATTCGGATTCCGCGCGTATCGACGAGCTGCTCAAGGGAGCCGAGGCGCTGGTGGCGGGCAACAGCAGTATGGCGATTGTGTATCCCCAAGACGGCCCGCCGGAAGTTACCCATCACCGCCTGCTCGCCAGTGAACAGCCCGGCGCGCAGGTAGAGCGTTACGTTAATGGCGCCTACCTGCTCGACCCCTTTTACCACACGGCCATGGGCGAAGAGCGCGAGGGGCTGTTCCTGCTGCGCGAGGTGGCTCCGGACGCGTTTCGCCAGACCGAATATTTCCGCATGTACTATCGCGAGGCGCAGCTCATCGACGAAGCCTGCTTTCTGGTGCGCGGCGACGGCGGAACCATCGCCAGCCTGTCCATCGGGCGCACGGCGGCCCCCGGTCGCAGCCGCTTTTCCCGGCAGGACAGGAGCCTGCTGCAGTCGCTGCTGCCGCTGGTACAGAGCGTGCTGAAACAGTGGATGAGAAACCGCGATCCGGCCCAGTTGCGCGAAGAGAGTTTTGGCAGCCGCCTCGATAGCGCCCTGCTGCATTTCGGCAGTTCCGTTCTCACCCAGCGCGAGTGCGAGGTGCTGCACATGAGCATGCGCGGTCACTCAGTGAAATCGATGGCGGCGAAGCTGGACGCAAGCATCGATACCATCAAAACCCACCGCAAACGCATCTACGCCAAGCTCGATGTGGGTTCACAGGCGGAACTGTTTTATCTCTTTATCAGCGCATTGCGCCACGACAATGGTGCCGAGCGCGACCCGTTCGCCGCCCTCAACCGCTAGCTGCCGCTACCTGCCAGCAGCGCCCAGCGGTGCGGGTCCATCAACAAATGCCCTAGCCTGCCCGGTGAGCTGCGCGGTTATTTCGGTGTCAGCGGAAAGCCCATGCGCTCCACAAGACGCACCCACGGCACGCGCCAACCCCCTTTTTCGTCCAGGGTATCCAGCGCGTACATGGTGATCTTGGCGCCTATCCAGCGAAATGGCTCCGGTGGAATATAGGCGGGTTTGGAGCGGGCGAACTTCAGTGCGCGCTCGGGAATCTTCTTATCGTCGAGGATCGCCAACGCCACACGGGCACCAAAGCGCGTGGCCGTGACGCCGAAGCCGGAATAGCCGCCCGCATACAGCATTTTTCCACTGTGGTAGTGCTGGTAGTGCACCGCCATCCTTGTGGTCAGCGCGATGGGCCCGCTCCAGGCGTGGCTGAAACGCACGCTCCTCAGCATGGGAAAGGTGCGATAGAAATTATCGATCAGCCGCAGGTAAGGCTCCGGCGTGTTGTCCTCCTGGGGGTCGGTGTCATTGCCAAAAAAATAATCCAGCCGGCCGCCAAAGAGAATGCGGTTGTCAGCGGTCAGACGCATATAGTTCAGCTGGGTGCGGGTATCGTAGATACCCTGGCGATTCTGCCAGCCGATGGCCGCCAGCTGTTCCCCGGTGAGTGGCTCGGTGACCACGATGCGATCGCGGATGGCGGCAACGCGGTTGCGAATTTTGCGGTTGCCGGCGGCAAACGCATTGGTGGCCAGCAGCACCTTGCTGGCCCGGATACACCCCTCCGGCGTGGTCACCTCCACCACATCGCCTTTGCGGGTGTTGCTGTGCATGGGCGTGTTTTCGTAAATCCGCACCCCGAGCTCCCTAGCCACCCGCTTCAGCCCCCAGGCCAGTTTGGCGGGGTGCACGGTGCCGCTGCGTTTTTTCGACCACAGGCCGCCGCTGAATAACGGCGAACGCACTTGACGCTGTACCTCGGCCGCATCCAGCAGGTGGGCGTCGTGGCCGTAGCGGCGGTAGAGTTCGTACTCCTGCCGGATATCCGCCAGGCCCTCCTCGCCGATGGCCACGGTCAGCTCGCCGCCCCATTCCAGGTCGCAGTCAATGCCGTAGCGCTCGATGGTCTCGCGAAAGCCATCCAGATTGTCCTTGCCCAGCTGTTCGAGGATCTCCATATCGTCCGGATACAGGCGCTGCGCATTGGTGAGGCCGTGCATCACCGAGGTGGAGAGAATGGCCGCCGGACGCCCGGAGGCACCGATGGCAATACTGTCCGCCTCGATCAGCACCACATCGCGCTGCGGTTCGGCCTCCTTGGCCTGTACCGCGGCCCACAGCCCGGTGAAACCGCCACCGACGATCAGCAGCTCACAGGCGGTCTGCCCCCGCAGTGCCGGCTCGTCATCGGGTCGCTGGGGGTTGTCCAGCCAGAAGGGGAAGAAGGTGGTATTGCGCAGCGCCTGCATGGCGTCCACCCTGATCTGTTCATCACATTCGTCACGCATGGTCGATGCCAGTCCATCTCATTATCGGTTTTACTGCTGCGCACTATAAAAACCGAATGATGATTCGGGTATCACCCAATCGGGTGAGCCTTTTCAGCGGGGGAAAGAGAAGCCAAGAGGCCAGAAGCAGAAGAGAGGACTAAAGGGAATGACATTGACCGAGTGGCGTCTCAGGCTCGGCAGGTTTTGAATGAAAGGGGCCCGCTGCCGTTAGGGGTTGGTACCCACGGATGGTCCGGGCCCGCGGCAGAGGAGTGCCTGCGATCTGGTTTTGGCGTGGAGGTTTAGTGGTTCAGTGGCTCACTGGCTTAGGCGCTCAGCGGCTTAGGGGCTTAGGGGCTTAGGGGTCTCAGTGGCCGACTTGTTGTCCGCTCATTTTTCACCGGCCCTGGGCGCGCAGAAGAGCGGAAGCGAACACGCCCCCCGCCGCGCAGGCCAGCCAGACCACCAGGGGAGTCAGGGTTCCCAGGGCCAGCGCGCCCGGGCCGTAACCGCGCATTGGCAGCAGCACCAGCAGCAGGGCGCCGGCGGGAACCAGCGATAGCAACAGGCCGCGGCTGAACCAGGCGCGCCGCAGCGGCAGCAACAGCAGCCAGCCACAGATACCGCCCCAGACAATTCGCTGGTACAGATAGGGATGGGACAGGTGCGGAGCTATGTCCACGCCCAGGCGGTATGAAACGCCATAGCGGCCCAGGGCCCAGAGTGCGAGGGCGTAAACGAGGCCACCGGCGGCGCCGACCGCAAAGCCCATGGACAGATTGCGCAAGAATTCCCGCACGCTTCCCCCTCGAAATAAAAAATGGTTGGCTCGCTGGCTTATTGGTTTTGCAGCCGTGCCCGCAGCGCCTGCAACACCGGTGTCGTCTGCGGTCGGGTGCCCCGCCACAGCATAAATGACTCCGCCGCCTGCCCCACCAGCATGCCGAGGCCATCCGCAGTCTCGGCGCCCCGCGCCGCGGCCCAGGCCATAAATGGCGTCGGCTGCGCACCGTACACCATGTCATAGGCCTGGCAGCCATGGCCAACCAGCGTATCCGCCAGCGGCGGCAGATCACCGCTGAGACTGGCGGCACTGGCATTGATAATCAGGTCGAAGGAACCGCCAAGACTGTCGAAACCGCTGGCTTCAAGCGAGCCGTGGCGGGCAAATTCGAGCGCCAGGCGCTCGGCGCGCTCGGCTGTGCGGTTGGCGATATGCACAAGCGCCGGGCCCCGTTCCAGCAGGGGCAGCATGGCGCCTCTGGCGGCGCCACCGGCCCCCACCATCAACACCCGCCGCCCGGCGATTGGCCAACCCAGATTGTCGCGTATATCCGTCACCAGTCCGGCGCCATCGGTGTTGTCGCCGAGAATGCTGCCGTCGTCCCGCATGGCCAGGGTGTTGACCGCGCCGGCGGCGCTGGCCCGCTCGGTCACCTGGTCGGCGAAGTCGAAGGCGTCCAGCTTGAAGGGCACGGTGACATTGAGGCCACGGCCGCCAGCGGCGAAAAAGCGCCGCGCGACCGATTTGAAGCCGTCTTTGGGTGCCGGGAGCTTTTCATAGGCGATGTCCTCGCCGGTCTGGCGCGCGAATGCCTGATGAATCCAGGGTGACAGTGAGTGGTCCACCGGGTTGCCGATCACGGCGTAGCTATCGGTCACGAATACGTTCCTTTTATTTTTATGGGCTTACGGCTGCAGGCTGCGGCGGCGTTTCGGTTGTTCCGCTGGTGCTGGGGTTTCCCCTGGCGCTGGCAATGCTGGCGCTGTCGGTAAAGTCGACGCCGCTGGTTAAGCGGCAACGCCGTGTTATTCGCGCCCCTGCCGACGCTGGCGCAAGACCGCGCGCAGCTTGGTGGTTTCATCGCTGGCGAAAAGCGCGTCGATCTTCAGCCCGTCGGCGGTGTCGACCACCAGGTAGCGGGAGGTGGCAGCGTAAAGCTGGCTGGTCTGGTCGCCATCGGTGCGCAGCAGAATCCAGTTGAGGGACACCAGGCTGGCGCTGGCATTCACTGCCACCAGGTCCTTCACGGTGCCGACAATCTGAGCCACGCCCAGCCGGCGATAAAGACTCAGCAGCTTTTCCACCAAATCCACAAATTGACTGCGATCAAATACGCTTTTGCCACCATCGTCTGTGTAATAGTGCAGTGGAAAGCGGTAAAAATCTGCCACCTGCTGGGCATCGCCACTCTCAAAAGTGCGGCGATATTGCTGGTACAGTTTGCTGATCTCGGCCCGGCTGTGACTATCTACAGAACTCATAGACTCCCCTGGTATTCGCTGAAACTCCAAAACCTGGCAACAAACCGGAACCTTTAAACGCCCCAGGACCTATCAACAGCCTAGATCCTATCAGCGGCCAAAAACTCCCCAGCGCAAATATCACACCCAGTCGCGGGGCACGAGAAAATCGCTGTAGAGCCTTGCTTCCGCCGAACCAGGTTGCGGCTGCCAGTCGTACTGCCAGCGAACCAGCGGCGGCAGCGACATCAAGATCGATTCGGTGCGCCCGCCGCTCTGCAGGCCGAACAGGGTGCCGCGATCGTAAACCAGGTTGAATTCCACATAGCGGCCGCGGCGGTACAGCTGAAACTGCCGCTCGCGCTCGCCGTAGGCCATATCGCGGCGACGGTGAATAATCGGCAGATAGGCATCCAGATAACTGTCGCCAACCGCGCGCATCAGGGCGAAGGCGTTGTCAAAGCCACCCTGCTGATAATCGTCGAAAAAGAGGCCACCCACACCCCGCGCCTCGTCCCGGTGCTTGAGGTGGAAATATTCATCGCACCACTGTTTGAAGTGTGGATAAACGTCTTCGCCGAACGGCTGGCAGGCATCCCGCGCGGTGCGGTGCCAGTGCATCGCATCTTCCTCGAAGCCGTAGTAAGGGGTCAGGTCATATCCACCGCCGAACCACCAGACCGGCTCGGCACCGGGCTTCTCCGCCACGAACAGCCGCACATTGGCGTGACTGGTGGGCACGTAGGGATTGCGGGGATGAATCACCAGGGATACGCCCATGGCCTCGAATGAGCGCCCGGCCAGTTCCGGCCGGTTGGCGGTGGCGGAGGGCGGCAGGCCGTCGCCGTGCACGTGGGAGAAATTGACCCCGCCTTTCTCGATCAGGCCACCCTCTTCCAGCACCCGGGTGCGGCCGCCGCCGCCGCCGGGACGCTCCCAGCTGTCCTCGCGAAACGCGCTGCCGTCCACCTCGCTCAGGGACTGGCAGATGCGATCCTGCAGCTCCAGCAGGTAACGTTTGACGGCGTGGATATCCACTTCACTCATGATATTTCCCGATTGTACTTAGTGGGTTGGTGGCCGCGCTCAGCCGGCCCGCACGACCTGACCGGTGACCAGGTCGCGAATCTCGCTGGGTGACTGGCGACCTCCGGTGGCACCGCCGCCGACAAAATCCAGCTGATCACCGAAATAGCGCAGCACCTGATATTTGCTGCGCGCCGGCTGGCAACCGCCCGGATTTGCCGAAGTGGAAACGATGGGAGCGCCGAAGGCCCGGGCCAGCGCGGCGGTAAAGGGGTGGTTGCTACAGCGCAGCGCCACTGAGTGGTGGTCGCCGCTGATCCACGGCGGCACGCGACCAAAGTGCGGCACCAGCCAGGTTACCGGCCCAGGCCAGGTTTGGGTGACTTTGTCGCGCTGCTCGGCAGAGAGATTTTCCAGCAGGCCGCCGAAGGCGTCGCTATCGCCCGCTACCAGGATCAGACCCTTGGCCAGCGGGCGGTTTTTCAGCTGCAGCAGGCGCGCCACCGCGTCGGGATTGAGCGGGTCGCAGGCGAGACCCCAGACAGATTCGGTGGGATGGGAGATGACCCCGCCCGCCGCCAGGGCGCGGGCGGCGAAGCGCACATCGAGCTGTGGATATGCCATAGGCAGTGAGTCTCCCTTACATCAATCGGCCGCGCCGGCGGGTTGCGCGCGTCGCTCCCCTTCTCCTTGCGGTGTCTCTCGACGCTCTTGAGCGCTTGCTGCGGGCAGGCATGCCCGCGGCGAGAAAGAGCGCTCATTCTGCACAAGCTGCGAGAAGGAAATTAAAAGACGCGGCAATCTAGCGGATTGCCCTGCGGCGCACAAGTTGGCCACCCGGAGGCGCACTCAGCCTGCGCCCTGCTCTGCCGCTCTGCCCAGTATCGATGGGCGTCGCTGATGGACGTCGCTAAAGCCTCGAGTTTTCTCGCGCCGGCATTCACTGCCGGGATGCCTTCCGGGCCAGACTACCTTTCAGTTTACGATTTTCAGGTCATGGCGGTTAGAAGCCTGGCTCCCCGCCCGGTCAACTGGTAGCCGCCGGGCAGGGTCTCCACCAGCCCGGCCAGCTCCAGTTGCAGCAATGTCGCCATCAACGCACCGGGCTCCTGACCGGTAGTCGCGGCGATCTGTTCCAGGCTGCGGTGGTCACCGCCGAGCGCGGCGATCACCCGTTGCTCGACGCCATCCAGCGGTGGCATCTGTGACAAATCGCTGTCTGTCGCCGGCACCTCACTCAACAGACCGCCAAGCTCGTCGACAATATCCGCCGCCGTCTCCACCAGTGCGGCGCCCTCGCGGATCATGCGGTGACAGCCGCGGGACTGGGGGTTGTGGATGGAACCGGGGATCGCAAACACCTCGCGGTTCTGTTCCGCCGCCAGCCGGGCGGTGATCAGGGAACCCGAGCGCAGGGCCGCCTCCACCAGCAGTACGCCCAGAGAGAGACCACTGATAATGCGATTGCGGCGCGGAAAGTTGCCCGCCTCGGCACCGCTGCCAATGGCAAACTCGCTCACCAGGGCTCCGCCCCCGGCGAGGATTTCCTCCGCCAGCGCCGCATTGCGACGGGGATACAGCTGGTCGATCCCGGTGCCCATCACGGCCACTGTCACCCCGTGCGCATCCAGAGCGCCCCGGTGTGCGGCGGCATCGATACCCAACGCCAGGCCGGAAGTAATCGCGAATCCGGCCCCGGCCAGCTCGCGGCTGAAGGCGCGGGCGTTGTCGAGACCGGCACTGGTGGCCCGGCGCGCGCCGACCACGGCGATCTGCGGCAGATGCAGGGCATCGGGGTTGCCGCGCACATAGAGAAGTGGCGGCGGGCGCGGGATCTGCGCCAGCAGTGCCGGATAGGCATCACTGCCGGCGGCAATCAGGCTTGCGCCCAGCTCAATGCAAAGCGCCTGCTCGCGCTGGACCCAGCCCATCAGGGTGCTGGCGTCGCCGCACTGGCGCCACTCGCGCCACTGTTCACGGGCCCGCGGCGGCAATTTCTCCAGCAGGGTTGCGGGGAGCTGCTCCAGTGCCTCGACGGCGGAGGGGTAATGCTGCAGCAGGGACCAGTAACGGCTGGGGCCCATGCCCTGCAGTCGCATCAGGGCCAGGGTAGCGGTGAGCGCATCCATGCTCTGCACCTCTTGAAGGGGAAATTCGCAGGGAAACTCGCTGGCGGGCCGCCCGGCCCGCTCGTCACAATCGAACGGTCATCGACCGGTCAGGGGTTGCGCACCTGATCCATGAGCTCCAGCGGACGGTCCGCCTCCAGCACCAGGCCCAGGCTCATTTTGTCGAAGGTGCGGAACACCATCATCAGCCCGGCGCGCTCGTCCGGCAGTTTCACCTCGTCGCGGCCAATGCGGTCGCGCACTGTGGCGCCGCGCTTGTAGATGGCGAGCACATTGCCGGTGGAGATGCCCTCCCGCAGACCGCGGTTGATGGCAACCACATCGAACTTGCCGATCTGGGTCACCCCCTCCTCGACGCCGATGATCTGGCCATACACCAGCTGTGGCGGCGCGCTGGGCTGGAAGAAGGCCTCGATGGCACGCTCCTCCGCCGGCAGCAGGCGATCCTCAAGACGAATCTCGCGGGCGGTGCGGGTGACGCGCATGGTGGCAATCGCGGAGTCGCGCCGGCGATCCGGGTCCAGCTGGTACAGATCCACATTGCCCACGTCCAGAGCCTGCAGCCCCAGCACCTCACCGGTATTCGGATCCCTGTACACCTCCCCCGGGCGGTAGATGCCATAGGAACTCAGGGCGTTGCGGAAATCCCCGCGCACATAGATCTTCTCGCCGGCGCCCATCAGGATGCGCTGTTCGTCACCGGAAATCACATAAGGAGTGCCCTCGAAGGCATCGGTATCGACGATGCGGGTGTGCGACAGGAAGGCGTTGATGGCATCGAGGGGCAGTGCCGGAATGGCATCGTCAATGGCCTCTCTGCGTACCTGCGGTGACAGGCGGCTGGCGTCCGCGACCGGAGTCAGCTTGTAGGCCTGGGGACCGCGCTCCAGCTGCAGCTGCGGCTGACCGGCGACGTATACCAGGCGCAGGCGGTCACCGGGGTAAATCAGGTGGGGGTTCTCCACCTGGGGATTGACCTGCCAGATTTCGGGCCAGTACCAGGGCTGGGTCAGGAAGCGTCCGGAGATATCCCACAGGGTGTCACCCTTCTCGACAACATACTCATCGGGGTGGTCGGGGTTGAGGCGAATATCGTCCTGCGCGTGCAGGCCGATGGCCGCCACCAGAAGCGCGGCAACCAGAATAATTTTTCTCATGGAAGCATTCCTATGCTCTTTATCGCTATAATTTACAGCGCCGGGCCACGGCCAGAGTGGCGGGAGACCCGAAAAGCAACGGCGCGAGACCGGCAGATAAAGGGCTCCCTGCGGCAAATATCGAGCGCGATCATTATGTTATCAGCGCAAGTTCCACGATTACTAGAAGTTTGTCACGGGTGTTATGGCCAAGCTTGAGATTCTAGAATTTCCCGATCCCCGCCTGCGCGAAGTCGCCAAGCCAGTCGACAAGGTCAGCGACGAGCTGCGCACCCTGGTCGACGACATGTTCGAGACCATGTACGACGCACCGGGAGTGGGCCTCGCCGCCACACAAATCAATGTGCACCAGCGTATCGTGGTGATCGACGTTTCCGAAGACCAGAGCGAACCGCTGGTTTTTATCAACCCGGAAATCGAAGTGCTCGAAGAGGAGCACCACCAGTACGACGAGGGCTGCCTGTCGGTACCGGGCTTTTATGAAACCGTCGAGCGGCCCCGGCGCGTGCGCGTCAAGGCACTGGACCGGGAGGGTGAGCCTTTCGCCATGGAAGCCGAGGGCCTGCTCGCCGTCTGCATCCAGCACGAGGTGGACCACCTGAACGGCAAGCTGTTCGTGGACTACATTTCCCCGCTGAAGCGCAACCGCATCCGCTCCAAGCTGGAAAAGGCCCACCGCCAGCGCGCCTGACGGGCAGCTGCCCGGCCTTGCGCCCAACCCATGCCCCAACCATCAGACCGCCGGTTTCCACCGGCGGTCTGCGTTTATATAGAGCACCTATATAGAACACCATGTCTAAACAACTGAATATCGTCTTCGCCGGCACACCGGATTTTGCCGCCGCACACCTGCAGACCCTGCTGGACAGCGGCCATCGCGTGATCGCCGTCTACACCCAGCCGGACCGGCCTGCCGGGCGCGGCAAGAAGCTGCTGCCCAGCCCGGTCAAGCAGCTGGCCCTGCAACACCAGCTGCCGGTCTACCAGCCCCACAGCCTGCGGGATGCCGACGCCCAGGCCGAACTGCAGGCACTGGGTGCCGATATCATGGTGGTGGTCGCCTACGGACTCATCCTGCCGCAGGTGGTGCTGGACATGCCGCGGCTCGGCTGTATCAACGTGCACGCCTCACTGCTGCCGCGCTGGCGCGGCGCCGCGCCGATTCAGCGCGCCATCGAAGCCGGCGACCCGCAAAGCGGTGTCGCCATCATGCAGATGGAAGCGGGGCTCGACACCGGCCCGGTGCTGGTGGAAAAACGCTGCCCTATCAGCCCCGGCGAAACCGGCGGCAGCCTGCACGACAAGCTGGCACAATTGGGTGGCCCGGCATTGCTGGATGCGCTGCAACAGCTCGCCGCCGGCAGCGCCACAGCCCGGGCACAGGATGACAGCCTGGCCAATTACGCCGCCAAGATCAGCAAGGAGGAAGCCTGCATCGACTGGCAGCGTCCTGCCGTGGAGATAGAGCGCAGTATCCGCGCCTTCAACCCCTTCCCGGTTTGCTGGACCACGCTTGCCGGCGACAAGGGCGAGCAGCGCCTGCGGGTATACCGCGCACAGCTGGAGCGCGGCTGTCACAGCGACGCACCGGGCACCATCCTTGCCGCCGACGCCGAGGGCATTCTGGTGGCCTGCGGCCGCGAAGCCCTGCGCCTGCAAGAGTTGCAGCTGCCGGGCAAAAAAGCCCTGAGCGCCGATGAACTGCTGCGCGGGCACGGGGCGCTGTTCGCGACCGGCACCAGGCTTGGGCAGGACTGATCGAGATGAAAAAGCCAGCCGCCGGCAAAAACCAATCCCCCACCGATGTTCGCGCCGCCGCCGCCCGGGTGCTGGCGGAACTGCTGCAGTCCCGCGGTTCACTGGCACGCCTGTTGCCCGCTGCGGAACGCGTGGTTTGCGAGCGGGACCGCCCGCTGCTGCGGGAACTCTGTTACGGCAGCGCGCGCGCGGCGCCGCGCCTGCAGCTGCTCGCCGACAAGCTGTTGCGCAAGCCGCCTGCCGATATCGAGGTGCGCGCGCTGATCCTGCTGGGGCTTTACCAGCTCGAATTCACCCGCATACCGGATCACGCGTCCATTTCCGCCACCGTCAACGCCGCCCGCGACCTCGGCCTCGATCGCGCCACCGGCGTGATCAACGGCGTGCTGCGCAATGCGCTGCGCAACCGCGAGGCCCTGCAGCGCAAACTGTCCGGCAACCCCCAGTTCAGTTCCATGCACCCGGCCTGGCTGCAACAGGCCATCAAGGCCGCCTGGGGCAGTGACGCCGGCGGGATTTTCAAGGCCAACAACGCCAACCCGCCGATGACCCTGCGGGTCGACAGTCGCCAGCAGAGCCGCGATGACTATCTTGCCGTTCTGCGCCAGGCGGGAATCGAGGGGCGGGCCTGCGAGCTCTCGCCGGTGGGCATCCGCCTGCAATCCCCCTGCGCGGTGGACGCGCTGCCCGGTTTCGACCAAGGCCGTGTCAGCGTTCAGGACGAATCCGCCCAGCTGGCGGCGCTGCTGCTGGCGCCCGGCGAGGGCGAGCGGGTGCTGGATGCCTGCGCCGCCCCCGGCGGCAAAACCGCGCACCTGCTGGAACAGGCCCCCGGCATCCAGCTCAGCGCATTAGATGTCGACGAAGAGCGCCTCGACCGCGTGATCGACAACCTGACTCGCGGTGGTTTGGCGGCGGAACTCATCTGTGCCGACGCCGGCGAACCCGACGCCTGGTGGGACGGCGAAGCCTTTGACCGCATCCTGCTCGATGCCCCCTGCTCCGCCACCGGGGTAATCCGCCGCAACCCCGACATCAAATTGTTGCGCCGCGCTGAGGACATCGCCCCCCTGGCGGAATTGCAGGGGCGACTGCTGCGCACACTGTGGGGCTTGCTCAAGCCCGGCGGCAGCCTCCTGTATGCAACCTGCTCGATACTGCCAGCCGAGAACACCGAAGTGGTCGCCCGCTTCATTGCGGAGACCCCGGATGCGAGCGACAATACCCCGCAACTGCTCGCTGGCAGGGAATGGGGCCTGGCACAGCCAGCGGGCCGACAGCTGTTTCCCCGGCTCGAGGGCGGTGACGGCTTTTACTATGCCCTGCTACAGAAGTCGTAGGCTGGCGTTCGCGGCAAAATAATAAAGGCGGCTGTTTTCAGCTATGAAAATTGTCATTCTCGGCGCAGGCCAGGTGGGCGGCTCCCTCGCGGAAAGCCTCGCATCCGAGCGCAACGACATCGTCCTTATCGACAGCGATGAAAAAACGCTGCGCGAACTGCGCGACCGCATCGATATCGGTGTGGTAGCCGGTCACGCCTCCCATCCGGACATCTTGCTGGAAGCGGGCATCGATGATGCGGATATCCTGGTGGCGGTGACCAACAATGACGAAACCAATATGGCCGCCTGCCAGATCGCGCACTCGCTGTTTCGCGTGCCCACCAAGATCGCCCGTATCCGCGCCGCCTCCTATCTGCAATACCCGCAACTGTTCGATCCCGGCGCCATCCCCATCGATGTGCTGATCAGCCCCGAGCAGCTGGTGTCCGAGTACATCGCGCGGCTGATGGAAAACCCCGGCGCCTTGCAGGTACTGGACTTCGCCGCTGGCCAGGTGCAACTGGTGGCGGTGCGCGCGGTACAGGGCGGCCCCCTGGTTGGCCACCAGCTGCGTTACCTGCGCCAGCATATGCCCAAGGTGGATACCCGCGTGGCCGCCATCTATCGCCGCAACAGCCCGATCATTCCCCAGGGGGATACCGTGATCGAGGCCGGCGACGAGGTGTTCTTTATCGCCGCCCGCGCCGATATCCGCGCGGTGATGAGCGAGCTGCGGCGACTGGAGCAGGGCTACAAGCGGGTCATCATCGCCGGCGGTGGCAACATCGGCCTGCGCCTGGCGCACAGGCTCGAAGCCCGCTATTCGGTGAAGATTATCGAACGCAGTCACGATCGCTGCATCCACCTGTCCGAGGAGCTGTCCAACTCCATCGTCCTGCACGGCAGCGCCTCCGATCAGGATCTGCTGCTGGAAGAGAATATCGAGGACACCGACGTTTTCCTCGCCCTGACCAACGACGACGAGGCCAATATCATGTCGTCGCTGCTGGCCAAGCGCCTCGGCGCGCGCAAAGTGATGGCGCTGATCAACAACCGCGCTTATGTGGACCTGGTGCAGGGGGGCGAAATCGATATCGCCATCTCGCCGCAGCAGAACACCATCGGCAGCCTGCTCACCCATGTGCGCCGCGGCGACATGGTCAATGTGCACTCGCTGCGCCGCGGCGCCGCCGAGGCCATCGAGGTCATCGCCCATGGCGATCAGCGCACCTCCAAGGTGGTGGGGCGCAAGATCGAGGATATCGACCTGCCGGAGGGCGCCGCCATCGGCGCCATCGTGCGCGAGACCGATCAGGGCAGCGAGGTGCTGATCGCCCATGACGATGTGGTTGTGCAGACCGACGACCACGTGATTGTTTTCCTGGTGGACCGCCGCCACACCCGCCACGTGGAGCAGCTGTTCCAGGTGGGCTTCAGTTTCTTCTGATAACAGGCTGACTTGCGCCGATGCGAATAGCAGTAATTGCGCGGATTTTCGGAATACTCCTGACAGTGTTCAGCCTGACACTGCTGCCGCCTATCGGCGTGTCGCTCTGGTATCACGACGGTACCCACGCCCCCTTCACCGTGGCCTTCATCATCACCCTCGTCACCGGGTTATTCATGTGGCTGCCGGTGCACGACTTGCGCCAGGACCTGCGCACCCGCGATGGCTTCGTGGTGACCTCGCTGTTCTGGCTGGTGCTCGGCAGTTTCGGCTCGCTGCCGCTGATTATCAGCCCACAGCCGGATCTCAGCATCACCGACTCGATTTTTGAATCCATATCCGGCCTCACCACAACCGGTGCCACCGTCATCACCGGGCTCGACACCCTGCCGCCGGCGATTCTCTACTATCGCCAGCAGCTGCAGTGGGTCGGCGGTATCGGCGTGATTGTGATCGCACTGGCGATCCTGCCCATGCTGGGCATCGGCGGCATGCAGCTGTACAAGGCGGAAACCCCTGGCCCGGTCAAAGACACCAAGCTGACCCCGCGCATCGCGGAAACCGCGCGGGCGCTGTTCGTTATCTACATCACCCTCACGGTATTGTGCGGGCTCGGTTACTGGTGGGCGGGCATGACGGTTTTCGATGCCGTTGGCCACGCCTTTTCCACCGTGGCCAACGGGGGCTTTTCCACCCACGACGCCAGCATGGGCTTTTATGCCAACAACCACGCGATCATGGCGATCTGTATCCTGTTTATGTTCACCGCCGCGATCAACTTTGGCCTGCACTTTTTCGCCTTCCGCTACCGCACCCTGTCGCACTACTGGAAAGACTCCGAATTCCGCTTCTGGGTGACGCTGACGGTTACAGCCGCGCTGCTGATCAGCCTGTACCTGTGGAGCCAGGGAATTTTCAATGCCGGCAGCAGTTTCCTGCACGGGGTTTTTCAGGTGGTTTCCATCGGCACCACCGCCGGTTTTGCCTCGGAAAACTTTTCCGCCTGGCCGGCGTTCCTGCCCTATGTGCTGTTGATGCTGGGGATTCTCGGTGCCTGCGCCGGCTCCACCAGCGGCGGCATCAAGGCGGTGCGCGGCATGCTGATCATGAAATCCGGCATGCGCGAACTGAACCGGCTGGTGCATGCCAACGCGGTGGTGCCCATCAAGGTCAACGCGAAAATCGTGCCGGAGCGGGTGACCGATGCGGTGTGGGGGTTTTTCGCCGTGTATATTCTTTCGTTTTTTGTGCTGACGATTATCGTCATGGCGACCGGGGAGGATTTCGTTACCTCTTTTTCCACCGTCGCTTCCTGCCTGAGCAATATCGGCCCGGCGCTCGGCGATGCGTCTGCACACTATGGCTCGGTGAATGAGCTGGCCAAGTGGTTTTTGATTCTCGCCATGCTGATGGGGCGGCTGGAAATTTTTACCCTGCTGGTACTGCTCACTCCCGCCTTCTGGCGCCACTGAATCATTGCGCCACTCGCCGAGAGAACTGTTCAGTTAATCGGGTAATACAGCAATTTGTGTTAATCAGAATTTATAGCTGCTCATTCAAACGTATCGTGGCTGCCGACAATAATCTGAAAATAACGGGGCACGAAGGACACCAGCACCCAGGCTTCCAGCACACAGCCCAGCGCGCTGACCGCCATGATCGACTGGCCAAAAAAATTGCCGCTGGCTGCATAGTCCGGCGTCCAGTCCATGGCCACCTGCTGGCAGAAGCCCAGCCCCAGCACCATAAAAGCGACGGCGGTGGCGAGCTTCGGTATCAGCTTAGGCGCCACCTTGAAGGGCCGTTTCAGCCAGCCCATCAGCACGGGAAAAACGCTGAGCTGTAACAGGTAGCGGATCAGCACCAGCCACACAAACAGCGTCAGTACCGAGCTTAAGTGCCACACCAGTGGCATCAGGCAGAGCACGAAGAGTTTATCGGCCACCGGGTCCAGCAGCGCGCCGACATGGCTGTGCCAGTGAAACCGCCGCGCCAGCTGCCCGTCGAGAAAATCCGTCAGGGCACCGATCGCAAAGGCCAGCAGCGCCGCCGCGGCCTGCTGTGTCAGAGACAGCCAGATAATCAGCGGGATCAGCAGTATCCGCAAAGTGGACAGCGCATTGGGCAGGTAGCGCCACAGGGTTTGAGCGGGCTTTTCTGTCATTTTGTTTTATTCGCGTCGTCAGGCGCCGGGGGATATTTTTTCATGTGGCAAGCGATTGCAGGCATTCTGGTGTTCACCGCCATTCCTATCCTGATGAGTGAAAACCGCAGGGCCATCTCGCCCCGACTGATCCTCACCTGTCTGTTACTGCAGTTCGCCATCGCCTGGATCATGTTGAAAATCACCTGGGTGCAGAGTGCGCTGCTCAGCCTCAACAGCGCCGTAAAAGCCCTCGAGCAGGCGGCACTGGCCGGCAGCAGTTATATGTTCGGTTATCTAGGCGGCGCCGAGCTACCTTTTGCCGCAGAGGGTCCGGGCACGCCCTTTATCATCGCCTTTCAGATTCTGCCGATTGTACTGGTGATGAGCGCCCTTTCCGCCATTCTGTTTTATTGGGGCGTGCTGCAGAAGGTGATCGGCGCGCTCGGCTTTATGCTGCAGAAAGCACTCCGACTCGATGGACTGCAGACCTTTACCGTGGCCTCCAGTGTGTTTTTCGGCATCGTCGAGGCGCCGCTACTGGTGCGGCCCTATTTCCAGTCCATGTCCCGCTCGACGCTTTTTCTGCTGATTACCGCCGCCATGTCCACGGTGGCGGGCACGGTGATGGTGCTCTATGCGAGCCAGCTGGAAACTATCGTCGCCAATCCCGCGGGGCATATTCTGGTGGCGTCGCTGATCAGCATGCCGGCGGCGGTGCTGTTCGCCCAGTTGTGGGTGCCGCCCGGTGACCGGCTGATGCATCCGGTGCCGAAGGTAGAGAGCGAAGCCCAGAGCACCCTCGATGCGCTGGTGCGCGGCAGCGAGGAAGGGGTAAAGCTGCTGCTGAATATTATCGGCATGATCGTGGTGCTGTTTGCGCTGATCCACCTGATCAACGCGCTGCTGGGCGCGATTTTCGGACAGGGAATCAGCCTGGAGTTCCTCGCCGCCATGCTGTTCCAGCCGGTGGTGTGGCTGATGGGCGTGGAGTCGGCGGATATCCCACAGGCGGCGGAGCTGATGAGCATCAAGCTGATCTTTAACGAGTTTGTCGCTTACCAGAGGATGGCAGAGCTTGGGCCCGGCGCCATGTCGCCACACAGTTCGCTGATTCTGATTTACGCCATCTGTGGCTTTGCCAATTTTGCCAGCCTGGGGCTGGTGGTGGGCACCATCTCCACCATTGTGCCCGGGCGCACAGCGGAGGTGGCCTATCTGGCCACCCGCGCCCTGTTCGCCGGCCTGCTGGCGACCTGCATGACCGGCACGGTGGTGGGGCTGTTACAGGCCGGCTGATGTTCTGACAGTCCGGCCGCATTGCAAGCCGGACGCGACCTTTTTGCTGTCGGCTTTCGGTTTACCGAGCTTTAAAAAACCCAAGTCAGTTAAGTCCGGGCGCTTCAGTTTCTCGCATACAGCCGCGTCTTGCCCTCAGGGCCGCGGCGAAAGCGCTTGTACTCCCACTGATACTGCTCCGGCGCCTCGGCGATACACGCCTCCACACCGCGATTCATCGCGGCCAGGGAAACATTCTGTTCAGCGCTGTAAATTCCCTCTTCCGCCGGCAGGAACATCAGTTCAAAACCGTCTTCGACGCGCTTGCCGAAGCCGAACACGCAGCGGGCGTTGGTGCGCTTCAGCAGGTTGTGCGCGAGGGTCATGGTCAGCGCGGGCCGGCCAAAGAATGGCGCGAAGTCGCCGCCGGAGGTTTCCGGCTCCTGATCCGGCAGCACCATCACGATATCGCCGTTTTTCAGTGCCTTGAGCAGCGCGCGCACCCCCTGCACATTGGTGGGGACCATGGTGGTGCCGGTGGCTTCGCGCCCCGCACGGATGATCGGGTCCAGCGCGGCGATTTTCGGCGGCGCGTAGAGCCCGGTGGAGGGGCCGAGTGTCGCCAGGTACATACCGAAGATTTCCCAGTTGCCGGTGTGCGGCATCAGCACCAGCACCCCCTGTCCCTCATCGACACCCTCTGTCAGCAGCTGCTGGTTGCGCACCCGCACGATCTGGTCCTCGCTGCGGCTCCAGGGCTGGCGCCACAGAGTTGCCACCTCAAATCCGGTAATGGCGGTGTTGACCACGCTGCGGCGCGCCAGCCGCTCCCGCTCCGCCGCGTCTAGCGCCGGGAAACAGAGCTTCAGGTTGATGCGGGTTACCCGCAGTCCCTCGCCGCGAAACAGAATCGCCAGACGCCCGAACAGCCCGCCCACGCGGCGCGCCCAGGCCAGCGGCAGCTTTCCCACCAGTTTCAGTACAGCGGCAGCCAGTGCCCCTTTGATATCCAATGCCAAAGTTCCTATCCAGATTTGCACTACTTCATCCACCGGACCCGCCGGCATCACCCATCCGCGCCGATTCCGGCCCGATTCACAGCAGTGGCGCCTTTAGTGCGTAACCCGCTGCCGGTATAATTGCGTCCCTTTGCCCACCAGCGGTGTGGCAGACCGAACTCATCACAGCCGGAGATAGCGGTGTCCAAGCAATACGACCTCAGCACCTTTCAGGGCCTGATCTTTGCCCTGCAGGATTATTGGGCGCGCCAGGGGTGCGTCATTCTACAGCCTCTGGATATGGAAGTGGGGGCCGGCACCTTCCACCCGGCTACCTTCCTGCGCGCCATCGGTCCGGAGAGCTGGAACGCCGCCTATGTGCAACCCTGCCGCCGCCCAACCGATGGTCGTTACGGTGAAAACCCCAACCGCCTGCAGCACTATTACCAGTATCAGGTGGTGCTCAAGCCGTCGCCGGACAACATCCAGGATCTCTACCTGGACAGCCTGCGCGCGATGGGTGTGGACCCGGCGGTGCACGATATCCGTTTTGTCGAGGACAACTGGGAATCCCCCACCCTCGGTGCCTGGGGCCTCGGCTGGGAAGTGTGGCTGAACGGCATGGAGGTCACCCAGTTCACCTACTTCCAGCAGGTGGGCGGTCTGGAGTGCTACCCGGTCACCGGTGAAATCACCTATGGCCTGGAGCGCATCGCCATGTACCTGCAGGGGGTGGAATCCATCTACGACCTGGTGTGGACCCGCTACCCCGACGGCACCCCGGTCACTTACGGTGATGTTTTCCACCAGAACGAAGTGGAGATGTCCCACTACAACTTCGAACACGCCGACGTCGAATTCCTGTTCAGCACCTTCGATCACTGCGAGCGCGAGAGCCAGCGGCTGATCGAACTGGGACTGCCGCTGCCCGCCTACGAGCAGGTGATGAAAGCCTCTCACGCCTTTAACCTGCTGGACGCCCGCCACGCCATCTCCGTTACCGAGCGCCAGCGCTATATCCTGCGCGTGCGCACCCTGGCGCGCGCCGTGGCCAAGGCCTACTACGACGCCCGCCGCGCGCTGGGCTTCCCGCTGGCGGCGGAGGAACTCAGGGCCGAAATTCTGGCGGAACCCACCGATGCCGAAGCCAAGCAAGAGGAGAAGCAGTAATGGCGCAGGATTTTCTCGTAGAGCTGGGCACCGAGGAGCTGCCGCCGAAAGCGCTGCACACCCTGATGCAGGCTTTTGCCGATGGTATCGCCGCGGGCCTCGACGCCGCAGAGCTTCACTACGACCAGCTCAAGGCTTACGCGGCGCCGCGGCGGCTGGCGGTGGCCGTGTCCGGTCTGGCTGAAAAGCAACAGGACAAACAGATCGAAAAACTCGGCCCGGCGGTACAGGCGGCTTTCGATAAAGACGGCAATCCCTCCAAGGCCGCAGAAGGTTTCGCCCGCAGCAATGGTGTCACCGTGGCCGAGCTTGCCCGCAAGGACACCGACAAGGGTGAACGCCTCGCCTTTATCAGCGAACAGGCCGGTGCGCAGACCGAGACCCTGCTGGCCGGCATCGTCGACAAAGCCCTGGCGCAGCTGCCCATTCCCAAGCGTATGCGCTGGGGTGCCCGCCGCGAAGAGTTCGTGCGCCCCGCGCACTGGCTGCTGATGCTGTTCGGCAACAAGGTGGTGGACGGTCAGGTGCTGGGGCTAAGCGCCGGCAACACCACCCGCGGCCATCGCTTCCATTGCAACCGCGAGCTGGAAATCCACTCCGCGCAGGATTATGTGCAGCAGTTGCGCAAGCCCGGTTACGTCATCGCCGACTTCGCCGAGCGCCGCGAGATCATTCGCCAGCAGGTCAGCGCCGAGGCCAGCAACGTCAATGGCGTGGCGGTGATCGATGACGACCTGCTCGACGAAGTGACCGCGCTGGTGGAGTGGCCGGTGGCCCTCACCGGGCGCTTCGAGGAGCGCTTCCTCGATGTTCCCGCGGAAGCTCTGATCTCCTCCATGAAAGAGCACCAGAAGTATTTCCACGTCGTCGATGGCGACGGCCAGCTGCTGCCTTTCTTTATCACCGTGGCCAATATCGACAGCCAGGACCCGGCGCAGGTGATTCACGGCAACGAGCGGGTCATCCGCCCGCGCCTTTCCGATGCCGCCTTCTTCTTCGAAACCGACAAGAAAACCAGCCTGCAGGCGCGCCGGGAGAAACTCAAACAGGTGGTCTTCCAGCAGAAACTGGGCACCGTCTACGACAAGACCGAACGCCTCGCGCACCTGGCGGCGGAGATCGCCAAACTGGTCGGTGCCGACGCGGCCCAGGCCGAGCGCGCCGGCCAGCTGTGCAAGTCCGACCTGGTCACCGAAATGGTGTTCGAGTTTGCCGATATGCAGGGCATCGCCGGCTATTACTATGCGGAAAACGATGGCGAAACCCTGGATGTCGCCAAGTCCATGTACGAGCAGTACATGCCCAAGTTCGCCGGGGACGAACTGCCGAAGACCGCTATCGGCACCGTCATCGCCCTCGCCGATCGCCTCGACACCCTCGTCGGCATCTTCGGTATCGGCCAGCCGCCCAGCGGCTCCCGCGACCCCTTCGCCCTGCGCCGCGCCAGCCTCGGCATCATCCGCCTGCTGGTGGAAAACAATCTCGATGTGGATCTGCGCCAGCTGCTGGAACTGGCCCGCGACCAGTACCCGCGCAGCGCCCTGGACCAGTACGACAGCGTGGTGGCGCAGACCCTCGCCTATGTGCTTGAGCGCTTCCGCGCCCGCTATGAGGACCAGGGGGTACCGGCCGAGGTCTTTATGGCGGTGGCGGCCAAGAAACTGTCGCAGCCACTGGATATCGACAACCGCGTGCAGGCGGTCTTCGCATTCAGCCAGCTGCCCGAATCCCAGGCGCTGGCGGCGGCCAACAAGCGGGTTTCCAATATTCTCGCCAAACTGGACGGCCCAGTGCCCAGTGCAGTGGACCCTGCGCTTTTGCGCGAGGAGGCGGAAAAGGCCCTCTACCGTGCCGTCGAAGATGCCCGCGGCAAGGTGGCGCCCCTGTATGCCGAGCGCCGCTATACCGAGGGCCTGGCCGGCCTGGCCGGGCTGCGCGCAACCGTGGACAGCTTCTTTGACCATGTGATGGTGATGACCGACGACGAGGCCCTGCGCAACAACCGCCTGGCACTGCTGGCGCAACTGCGCGCGCTGTTCCTCGAGGTGGCCGACATTTCCCTGTTGGCGCCGGCCAAATAAGTTGGCGAGCGCCTGAGCCCATGAGCGTTATCGTGCTGGACCGGGATGGGGTCATCAACCGCGAGCCGGCGGGGGGTGTCACCTCCGCCGATGAGTGGCAGCCCCTGCCCGGCAGCATCGAGGCCATCGCCGCACTGAGCCAGGCCGGTCACCAACTGGTGATCGCCACTAATCAGCCGGGCCTGGCCCGCGGTCTTTTCGATCTGGACGATCTCGAAGCCATGCACGCCAAGATGCGCGCGCTGGTGGAAGATGCGGGCGGCGAGATCGCGGCAATTTTCTATTGCCCCCACGGCCCGGACGACGGCTGCCGCTGCCGCAAGCCCGCCACCGGCCTGCTCGATGCCATCGAGGCGGAATTCGACACCAGCCTGCACGACTGCTTTCTGGTCGGCGACCGTTTGCGCGACCTGCAGGCGGCGGTGGCCAAGGGCTGCAAACCGGTGCTGGTGCGTAGCGGCCACGGCGAAGAAACTCTGCAGCAGCTGCTTAGCAATCCCGAACCGGCGTTGGCGCAGACGGCACTCTTCGACGACCTGGCCGCCTTCGCCCGCTTCGCGCTGCAATAACTTTTCACCGCTGCGCTGCTTATTCCCCCTGCTTTCTCCTTCATCGCGCGTCTCTTTTTTTATCCCGCTTGCGGTGACCGACCTGCACACCCGCAGCGGGGCCGTGGGCGCCGCAACTTTCCCCTACGGTTAATACTGGAGCGATTCGGTGCCTGCCCCTTGACCGCGCCGGCGTGGCGGGCACAATCCGCCCCAGCTTCGCCGCCGGCGAAGACATCCCTTAGCCTGGAGCCCAGCTGTGGCAGAAATTATTTTGAATCGCGGTGCCGAGCGGCGCCTGAAACGCGGACACCTGTGGATTTACAGCAACGAGGTGGATACCAAGCGCTCGCCTCTCAAGGGCATCGAGTCCGGCAGCCAGTGCACCGTCTGCGACAGCCAGGGCAAAAAGCTGGGAACGGCGTTTATCAACCCCAGCCAGCTGATCTGCGGCCGGCTGGTCTCCCGCGACGGCGAGCTCGACCGTCCACTGCTGCGGCAGCGACTGCGCACTGCCCTCAATATGCGCCAGCGTTATTTCGCCCATCCCAGCTACCGGCTGGTCTACGGCGACTCCGACTGGCTGCCGGGCCTGGTGGTAGACCGCTTCGACGACATCCTGGTGGTCCAGGTAAGCAACTGGGGCATGGAGCGACTGCTGCCCGAGGTGATCGAACTGCTCGATGAGCTGGTGCAACCCCGCGGCATACTGCTGCGCAATGACCACCAGGGCCGCGCCGTGGAGGAGATGCCACTGCAAAACAGCGTGGTCAGCGGTGAGGTCCCCGAACTGGTGCCCTTCGAGGAAAACGGCGTGGGACTGCTGGCACCGGTCCACCACGGGCAAAAAACCGGTTGGTTCTACGATCACCGCGAGAACCGCGCCCTGCTCAATCGCTGGGTCAATGGCAAGCGGGTGCTGGACCTGTTTTCCTATGCCGGCGGTTGGGGTGTGCAAGCGCTCGCCAACGGCGCGGCTCACACCACCTGTGTCGATGCCTCCCAGCAGGCCCTCGATTGGTGTCAGGCCAACGCCGAGCACAACCAGGCTGCTGATCGCCTCAGCACCGTGCAGGGCAAGGCCGTGGATGTACTCAAGGCCATGATCGGCAGCGGCGAGAAGTTCGACGTTGTGGTGCTGGACCCGCCGGCCTTTATCAAGCGGCGCAAAGATCACAAGGCCGGGCTGGCGGCCTATCGCCATATCAATGAACTGGCCATGCGCCTGCTATCGCGGGGCGGGTTGTTAGTAAGCGCTTCCTGCTCCATGCATCTGGCCGCCGACGAGCTGCTGGAAACCGTGCGCGGCGCGGCGCGCAAGCTGGACCGCAGCGCCGCCATACTCTCCACCGGCTACCAGGGAGCTGACCACCCGGTGCACCCGGCGATCCCCGAAACCCGCTACCTGAAGGCGCACTTTGTGCACCTGGGTTAAGCCGCGCTGGTTTTCACATTCGCACGCAAGCCTGTGCGACTTCCCAGCACTGAATCAGGCAGCAATCTGCTGCAATCTGGTAATAAAAAAGCCGCGTAACCACGCGGCTTTTTCTTCGCTTCCTGCCCTGTCGGCAGCCGGATATTTAGAACGCGTAGCGCACACCCACAATCGCCGTGCGCGGCTTGTTGGCGCGGGCGCCATCCGGGTCGCGGCTGATAATGGCCTGTTGGTCCAGCAGGTTGTCGATTTTCAGATAAGCGCTCAGGGCCTGACTGAAGTCGTAATGGGCCGCCGCATCCACAACCCACAGGGATTCGGTGCGCTGCAGGGCAGTGCTGCCCGGGCGGTTGCATTCATTATCGATGCACATCTCGTCCTGATAGGCCGCCGTCAGATCGACACGCCACTCGGCGCCGCTGTCGATGCCGGTGGTCAGGGCGAAAACCGTTTGCGGCAAATAGGCCAGATTGTCCCCCGCCAACACTTCACCGCCATCGGCATCGCCGGTGGTTTCCGCCTCGGTGTAGGTATAAGTCGCCCGCCAGGGTATGAGCCAACCGTTAGCAAGCACCCACTCACCACCCAGTGTGGCCTCGAGCCCCAATATCTCGGATTCACCCAGGCTGTAGGTGCCACTGTCTGCGCCGTTGGGGCATTTCACCGCGATGGTGCAGTTCTGCACCGTATTGCTGTAATCACTGAAGAACGCGATCAACTCGCCATTTAAGGCGCCGTTATCGAAGCGCGCACCCCACTCATAGTTGGTTGACAGTTCCGCGCCCACACCCTCTTGGGCACCGGCTCCCGGAGGCGCGAAACCGCGGTGGACACCCGCCAACATGGTCCACGCTGTATTCAGTTCGTACACCAGACCCACGCCCGGCAACCACTCGTCCACGGCGTTACTGATGTCATCACCCTCCAGGTTGCGGGCGACATCGTCGTAGCGCTGCTGTGAGGTTTGCACATCCTCATAGCGGAGTACCGCGGTCGCGGTCAGTTTGTCCGTCAGCCCCATTTCGTCATACACAAACAGCGCTGTGGCATCCGCCTCTTCGATGCGGTTGTTGCTGCCGGTGGGCAGCTGTTTTTCCACAAACTGCAACTGGCCATCCACCTGATTGAAGGTTTCCACCGGCTGGAAACGATCCACCTCGTCCCAGTGGCGGCGCACTGCGATTATCAGGTCGTGGGTGATAGCCCCGCTCGCGAGCTGCCAGTCGGCGCTGATTTGCACCCCGCGGGAGTCGTATTTGCGGTTGTTGTGTTTGAGTTTGATCCCGCTGTAATCGATCTCGCCATCCAGCACTCCCTGGGCGTAGCTGTCGCCGTTATTGGCGTCATCGAGTAGGCCGCCGATGTTGTCGGTCTTGAACCAGTCGCGCTTGTACTGGTTGCGGTAGGCCTGCGTGTGCAGGACAAAGCGCTCGCTGAAACTGATGCTGTGATTCAGCTGCAGGGTACTGTGACGATTTTGCATCTCGTCCAAGGCAGTCAGGCCGTAGCGGCGGTTGGGGTCCGCGTCGAAGTCCGCATCGGTGAGGCCCACATAGCTCATGCCGGAGAGTTCCTCCGAGTACTGCAGCTTGACGTCCAGCTGCTGCGGATAGCGGGCGCCAGTGGCCGTTTGCAGGCGCCCCTTGAGCAGGTAATCCTCTTTCTGGATATCGGCGCTGCCGGCGCGGTCGATTTCCCGGAAGCCATCGGCAATCTGCTGGTGGGTTTCCAGCAGCCAGCCACTGGTTTCCGTGGCGCTTGCATAATAGCTGTGCAGGCGGTTTTCACCGTTTTCACCGGCTTCCAGCTTGACCATGCCCTTAGAGGCCTCAGCGCCCCCAGTGGCGTCGGGAATCGGGGTGCTCAGCAGGTTCACGGCGCCACCCACGGTAAAGGGGCCGTACTGCAATGAGGATGGTCCCTTGAGCACTTCAATGCCGCTCATGCGCCCGGTGCTGGGGAAGTAGTAGGCGGAGGGCGCCGCGTAGGGAGCCGGTGCCGCCAGCACACCATCTTCCATCAGCGAGATCTTGCTGGAGCGGCCGCTGCCGGAGCCGCGAATACCGATATTCGGCCGCAGGCCGTAGCCGTCTTCCTCGCGCAGATACACACCGGGGATGGAGCGTACGATGCGATTGATATCCGCGAATTCGAAGCGTGCCAACTCCTCCTCGTCCACCACATGAGCGGACCCCGGCAGGCGCTCCACTGCGTCGGCATCGCCAATGACCGACAGCGTTTCCAGCAGCCCCGAGCCCTGCTCTTGCTGCTCTGACTGCGGTGAAATCTGGCGCTTGGTTTGTTGGTCGGGCTGCGCATCGGCAAACACTGGGGCGGCGGTTACGGTCGCAAGCGCCAAGGCCAGTGGCGACAGAACAAAGCGGGTCATGCATCCTCCATGGAATGACGGCAGATTATAAATCTTGTTGCAAATGAGAATGATTGTATTTTAGCAGTGCTTTTCTTTTTTGCAGCTTTTTTTTGCATTTTTTTATCGGCTCGATAGGCGCGGCAGACCCCGCCCCCGGCTTTCTTCAGCAGGAACCCGCACGACGCTCAACTCCGGGCTTGCAGCGCGTGTTTTGGATATTGCTAACCGGCACGGTTTCCTATTCGTCATTGGGAATTGGGAATTCCGCAGGCCCGCCACTAGCATGGTGCGCAAGCAATCACTTACGGTGGTCTATGCTCCGACTCGCTTCTGGTAGGGATCTCGAGCGGCTGCAACAGCTGTGGCTGTTTACGGTGGTACACGCGCACCCCTCACTGCCGGTGGAATACTGGCAGCAGCGGTTGCCTGAATTCCGCCGCTGCTGCCTCGGGGCCGAGGCCTGTGTGGTTTACCAATCCGCCCTGGATTCGGTCGCGGATGGTTTTTTTACCCTGTGCGCTGGCAATGCCCTGCCCTGGCTCTGCGTCAACCCCGGGGCGGTGCGCAGAGGTGCCGGCTCCGCGCTGATCACCGAAGCCAAACGCCGGCGCAGAAAGTTGCATACCTGGGTGCTGCAGGACAATCTCGGCGCCCGTTATTTTCTGCAGGAGCAGGGTTTTGTGGAAAGGGAGAGACAGCCTGCCCCGGCCGGTGACCAGCACTGGATCAGCATGGTGTACCAGCGGTGACCTTTTTAATGGCTATTAATCGCTGCTATCTACACCTGGTATCTATACCTTGTATCTATACCTTGTACCTTTACCAATAGTTGTTGATGACCCAATCCATAAACTTGCCCACGGCTGCAATAAGCGCTTTGTCATGCCCTGCACACATATAGCCAAAAGTTATTTAATCACTTCTTTTTAATGTTTCTCAGTGCTTTGCAGCAGGAGTAGCATTCACCCTCAAGTTCCATCAACTTACTGTCGATACTGGTGACTCATGGCCCTGAATGCCTCCAATCTCGCTGCGCAGCCTGAACGATTTTTCCATCACGGCGCCGACCTCGAAGCCCTCAACGCGCGCTTTCAGGGAGCCAAGCCCAGCGAAATCATGCAGTTCGCCCTGGAACAGGCCGATAACCCGGTGGTCTTCACCAACTTCCGCCCGCTGGCGGTTGCCTTTCTGCACCTGGTCACCCGTATCCGCCCGGACATTCCCGTGATCTGGGTGGACCACGGCTACAACACGCCGGAGACCTACCGTCATATCGAGCGCCTGATCAAAGACTTCAGCCTCAATCTGCAGGTCTACTCCCCGAAGATGTCCGCAGCCCATTACAACGCCGTTTACGGTGGTATTCCGCCACTGGATACGCCGGAGCACGACTTCTTCAGCCGCACCGTGAAACTGGAGCCCTTCAACCGGGCCATGGAGGAGCTGCAACCGGACATCTGGCTGAATGGCATCCGCCACGACCAGAACGCCCACCGCAAGGGGCTGGATGTGTTCACCAAAGGCAGCCACGGCACCATCCGCGTGGCCCCCATGTTCCACCTCAACGAGCTGGACGTGGAGGAATATGTCTACGAGAACGAGCTGCCTGATAACGATGTTTATTTCGACCCCACCAAGGGCGAGGAACACCGTGAGTGCGGCCTGCTGCTGCAGAAATAGTCCGCCAGCTTCGGCTAACGCGGTACACATACAGCCGCAAACAAAAAACGGCCGCAGATGCGGCCGTTTTTTATGCTGCCTTAGCGGGGAAAAGATCTCCCGCCTCCAGCTCAGCGATCACACGTCGAGGTTTTCCACCGCGAGGGCGTTGCTCTCGATAAACTCCCGGCGCGGCTCCACCTGATCCCCCATCAGGGTGGTGAAGATCTGGTCGGCGGCAATGGCGTCTTCCACCGTCACCTGCAGCATACGGCGGGTTTCCGGATTCATGGTGGTTTCCCACAGCTGTTCCGGGTTCATCTCACCCAGTCCTTTGTAGCGCTGGATATTGTAGCCGCGGCGGCTTTCACTCATCAGCCACTCCAGGGCCTCGGGGAAACTCGCCACCGGCTGCTGCTTTTCTCCGCGCTGAATATAGGCACCCTCTTCCAACAGGCCGGTCAGTTTTTCTCCCAGGGAGCGAATCGCGCGGTATTCCGCCGACTCGAAGAACTCGTGGCCCACCTGGTAATCGCTGCTGACACCGTGGGCAACGATATGAATCTGCGGCAGGTAGAGGTCGCGTTCGGTATTCTCGTACACGCTCACCTGATGGCGGCGGCTGCCGCCACCACTCTCGCTACCCAGTTGCCCCTGCAGTTGCCCACACCAGGATTCCATGGTGCTGCGGGACTTCAGATCCTCAGGCGTGAGGCTTGGCAGGTAAACCATGCTGCGCAGCACTTCTTCCGGGTATAGCCGCGACAGGCGGTCCACAGTGCCCATAACAGCGCGATACTCGCCAACCAGAGTCTCCAGGGCAGCGCCGGACAGCTCTGGCGCCTCTGGATTGACGTGCAGGCTGGCGCCATCCAGTGCGGCATTGGTCAGGAACTGCGTCAGGGCCGCCTCGTCCTTCAGGTACTGCTCCTGCTTGCCCTTGCTGATCTTGTACAGCGGCGGCTGGGCAATGTAGATATGCCCGCGCTCGATCAGCTCCGGCATCTGCCGAAAGAAGAAGGTCAGCAGCAGGGTGCGGATATGGGCTCCATCCACGTCCGCATCCGTCATGATGATGATCTGGTGATAGCGCAGCTTGTCTGGGTCGAACTCACTTTTGCCAATACCGCAGCCCAAAGCGGTGATCAGGGTGCCCACTTCGGCACTGGAGAGCATCTTGTCAAAGCGGGCCTTTTCCACGTTCAGGATCTTGCCCTTGAGGGGCAGAATGGCCTGGGTGCGTCGGTCGCGGCCCTGTTTGGCGGAACCACCGGCGGAATCACCCTCCACCAGGTAGATTTCTGACAGCGCCGGGTCTTTCTGCTGGCAGTCAGCCAGCTTGCCGGGCAGGCCGGCGATATCCAGCGCGCCTTTGCGACGGGTCATCTCCCGCGCCCTGCGCGCCGCCTCGCGGGCTTTGGCGGCATCCATCATCTTGGTGACAACGGATTTGGCCTCCTGCGGGTTTTCCAGCAGGTAATCGTTGAAGTGCTGGCCCATCTCCTGTTCCACCGCGGTTTTCACCTCGGAGGAAACCAGTTTGTCCTTGGTCTGGGATGAGAACTTCGGGTCCGGCACCTTCACGGAAATGATGGCGGTGAGGCCTTCGCGGGCATCGTCGCCAGTGGTGCTGACCTTTTCTTTCTTGCCCATCCCCTCCCGCTCAATGTAGTTATTGAGGCCACGGGTCAGGGCGGCGCGGAAGCCGGCCAGATGGGTGCCGCCGTCACGCTGCGGGATATTGTTGGTGTAGCAGTAGATGTTCTCCTGGAAGCTGTCATTCCACTGCAGCGCCACCTCTACACCGGTTCCGTCTTCACGCTGGCTCTGGAAGTGCAGAACCTTGTTAATCGGGGTTTTGGCGTGGTTGAGGTATTCCACAAACGCCCGCAGACCGCCTTCGTACTCGTAGACCTCTTCTTTCGCGGAGCGCTCGTCCTTCAGCACAATGCGCACGCCGGAATTGAGGAACGACAGTTCCCGCAAGCGCTTGGCCAGTTGATCAAAGTGGAATTCGATATTGCTGAAGGTATCCGCTGAAGGCTTGAAATGCACCGTGGTGCCGGTGGTTTCCGTATCACCCACCACCGCCAGCGGGCCATCCGGCACACCGTGGCGGTACACCTGCTCATGAATCTTGCCATTGCGGCGAATGGTCAACTTCAGCTCCTCGGACAGCGCATTGACCACCGAAACCCCGACACCGTGCAGGCCACCGGACACCTTGTAGGTGTTGTCATCGAACTTACCGCCGGCATGCAGTACCGTCATGATGACCTCGGCTGCGGAAACGCCCTCTTCCTCATGCATTTCCGTGGGAATCCCGCGACCATTATCAGAGACGGATACAGACTCATTCGGGTGAATAGTTACCCGAATCTCATCACAGTGACCGGCCAGCGCCTCATCGATGGAGTTGTCGACCACCTCAAACACCATATGGTGCAGTCCCGTGCCATCATCGGTGTCTCCGATATACATACCGGGGCGCTTGCGCACGGCATCCAGCCCTTTGAGGACTTTGATGCTACTGGAGTCATAGCTGTTCTGCTCTGACATTTAATCGCTCCATTCATTATTAGGGCCGCGTCTTCAGGACTCGGCGCTGATACGCCCATGTTCCACGTGGAACACAGACGGTTGATTCCAAGGTGAGCCCAGTGTCAGCCATGGCTGGCAGGTGACATCGCGCTCGATGCCCGTTACCAGCACCTGTGCGGCGCTGTCGGCAACCCAGTGAGCAAACACCCGCTGATGTTCGGCATCCAGCTCCGCCGGCAAATCATCAATAAGAAACACCGGCGGCCGGTGGCTTTGGGCCACAACGCGGGCCATGGCGGTTCTGAGCGCACACACGAGCATCTTCTGTTGGCCACGGCTGAGGATCGCCTGCGCAGGCTGCCCCGCAACCGAGAAGGCCAGATCCGCCCGGTGCGGGCCTGCACGAGTGTGCCCCTGAGCCAGATCGTTATCCCGGGAAGCCAACAAGGACTCACCAAGAGTCGCCTCCTGACGCCAGCCGCGGCGGTAACGTATTACAACATCCGCAAGAGGTGAAGCTGGTAGCCCCGCTATCAATGTCTCGGTTTGCGCGAGCAGATCGGCGAACACACGCCGCCTCAGCTGATCGACAATGTCCGCCTGCACAACAAGGCGTCGCTCCCAAATATCCAACTGGGAATGATCGATTTTACCACGACGCAGCAGTGCATTCCGCTGTCGCAACGCGATTTGGTAACCTTTGAGGGCTTCGAGGTAACTATGTTCCACGTGGAACACCGTCCAATCCAAAAGGCGCCGACGAACAGCGGGGCCGCCTTCCAGTGCCGCAAAACTGTCGCTGTTAATTAACTGTAGCGGCAACAGGGAAGCCAGCTGGGAACTGGACTCCGCTGGCGATTGATTGATTCGCACCTGCCCGCCACCAGCCGTGAGGCGCTCCACGCCGACAGCAAAGCCGGTTGAAAGCCGACCAAAAACCGTCAGGCGTTCAGAGCCACGCTGAATCACTGACTGGTGCTGACGGGAGCGGAAGGAGCGGCCACTGGCGAGCATATGCACCGCCTCCAGCACGGAGGTCTTGCCGCTGCCATTGGCGCCATAGAAGAGGTTAACCCCCTCCCCCAAGGTAAGGTCCGCACTGTGAATATTGCGGAACTGGGAGAGCATCAGGCGATTCAAAGCCATGGCAGATCCCCCCCATAACGCGCAGGTTGCAGGCCGGGGCGCGCATATAAAAACGCCGCCCTATCCGGGGATAGGACGGCGTGGAAGGGATAAAGGTAGTAAGGCACGTAGTTGGCTTTAATACTTTTGCGGATGACCTGTGGCACTCACAGGCGCATCGGCATAATCACATAGAGGGCATCTCCCTCTTCCGGCTGCTGCAACAGCGCACTGCTGTTGGCATCCGCCAGCCCAATACGGATCTGGTCGCTGTGAATCGCACCGGTGACATCGAGCAGGTAGCCGACGTTAAAACCGATTTCCAGCGGATCGCCAACGTAATCGACCACCAGCTGCTCCTCCGCCTCCTCCTGCTCCGGGTTGTTGGCGACAATCTGCAGCAGGCCCTCGGAGACCTGCAAACGGACACCGCGATACTTTTCATTGGAGAGGATCGCCGCCCGCGAGAAAGCCTGACGCAGGGCCTGTCGATCGGCGAAAATCTGGTTGCCGGTGGAACGGGGCAATACCCGCTCGTAGTCGGGGAACTTGCCGTCCACCAGCTTGGAGGTGAAGGTGAACTGACCGCTGACCACGCGGATGTGGTTGTTGCCGAGGACTACCTCTGCCGCGGCATCGGTGTCCTCCAGCAGCCTGCCAAGCTCCAGCACGCCCTTGCGGGGAACGATGGCCTGTATCGGCGACTCCACATTAAGACCCGGTGCATCACGGTCACAGAGCGCCAGGCGATGGCCGTCGGTGGCGACCGCGCGCAACTGCTGCGGGCGGCACTCCAGCAGCAGACCGTTCAGGTAATAGCGCACATCCTGCTGGGCCATGGCGAAACCAGTGGCTTCAATGAGACGACGAATTTCACGCTGGGAAATGGCGAAGCGGGTCTGCGCGGTGGTCTCTTCCTGATTGGGGAAGTCCGCAGCCGGCAGAGTCGAGAGCTGGAAGCGGCTGCGGCCACTGCGCAGGATCAATCGCTCGCTGTCGCGCTCAAACTTAAGTTCGGCGCCATCGGGCAGGGAGCGGCAGATATCCAGCAGCTTGCGCGCGGGGACCGTTACCTCACCATCCATCTCAACGCCATCAACCGGCAGGCGGCCGATAATCTCAACCTCAAGGTCAGTGCCGGTCAGCGACAGCTCCTGCCCCTGCAACTGCATCAATACATTGGCCAGCACAGGCAGTGTCTGGCGCTTCTCAACAACACCGGCCACCAGCTGCAGAGGCTTGAGGAGCGCGTCCCGGCTTACATTGAATTTCATCGGTATCTTCGCCTTCGTTGGTTTTATTCGCTAACGGTTGCCCTCACCAAACCCTCAGGTGGTGAGCGAACGGGTCAATAATTTAACGTCTTCGCGGATATCCGCGTCAGATTCCTGCAGCTCACGGATCTTGCGGCAGGCGTGCAGCACAGTAGTGTGGTCCCTACCGCCAAAAGCATCGCCGATTTCCGGCAGGCTGTGGTTGGTGAGCTCCTTGGCCAGTGACATAGCCACCTGGCGCGGCCGCGCCACGGAGCGGCTGCGACGCTTGGATAACAGGTCCGCGACTTTGATTTTGTAATACTCCGCTACAACCCGCTGGATGTTGTCGATACTCACCAGCCGGTCCTGCAGCGCCAGCAGGTCCTTCAAGGCTTCACGAACCAGCACGTCATCGATGGCGCGACCGGTAAATTGCGCATTGGCGATAACCCGCCGTAGCGCCCCTTCGAGTTCGCGGACATTGGAACGGATACGCTGAGCTATAAAGAAAGCGGAGTCGTGCGGCAGATCCACACCCACCTGCTCCGCCTTCTTCATCAGAATCGCCACCCGGGTTTCCAGTTCCGGTGGCTCCACCGCAACGGTGAGGCCCCAGCCGAAACGGGATTTAAGCCGCTCCTCGAGACCATCGATCTCCTTGGGATAGCGGTCACAGGTCAGAATAATCTGCTGGCCACCTTCAAGCAGGGCATTGAACGTGTGGAAAAACTCCTCCTGGGAGCGCTCCTTGCCGGCAAAAAACTGAATATCATCGATCAGCAGAGCATCAACCGAACGGTAATAGCGCTTGAAGTCACTGATAGCATTGAGCTGCAGCGCTTTCACCATATCAGCGACAAAGCGCTCGGAGTGCAGGTAAACCACCTTGGCGTTGGGGTTACGCTCAAGCAGAGCATTGCCCACCGCGTGCATGAGGTGAGTCTTACCCAGGCCAACGCCACCATAAATAAAGAGCGGGTTATAGGCACTGCCGGGGTTGTCGGCGATCTGCTGCGCCGCCGCGAGGCCCAGCTGGTTGGATTTACCCTCGACAAAAGACTTGAAGGTGAAATTGCGATTGAGCGCGCTGCCGTGCTTGATTGCGCCCTCCACCTCCACATTGCGGGGCTCGGGTGCCTGTCGCTGCTGCTGACCCACGGAACTGACGCTGCCCATGGCAACACCCACAGGGTCGGCCTGGTTAGCGCCACTGTGAGCCACTGAAGCGGGCGGTGAAAAACCACCGAGCGAAGGCGGCGCCTGCTCGGAGCGCGCCGGCGCCGAGGCGCTCATACCGGGCTGAGCACCCGCCAACTCGCCGTGGCTGGGCTGCTGCCTGTTGCGCTGAAAACGGGCCGGACGGCGCTCTGCAATCTCGAGGGCGACCTGCAGCGGACCTTCACTGCTGAAGTGGCCCACCAGTTCACTGATTCGCTTGAGGAACTTGTCGCCGACCCAGTCGAGCACGAAACGATTGGGCGCAACAAGACGCAGCTCACCGGCCGCTGCAGACGGGCTGACCCGCAGTGGCCGAATCCAGGTGTTGAACTGTTGAGAAGGCAGTTCATCCTGGAGACTGGCCGCGCACTGACGCCAAACGGATTCAGACAAGAAACCCCCTGTGAGACCCCAAAGAGATAATAAAGAAGGAAGAGTGTTGCGGCGCGGATGAGTCAAACCCGACTGTACCGTCCGTTTTACTACAGGCACTTGCCCATGGCTCGGGCCGCATCACTGAAAGATGGCACGGAGTATACCCCTCAAGCGCAGGGTTATCCACAGGCGCCAACGGAAAAACGCCAGCAAAGAGTATAAAAAACTCACGGACAATCATGGGGTTGTGCATCTTTTAGGCAGGTACCCAATAGGCAAGCAGATGAGTTATCCACAGAAAGCTGTGGGCAAGCTGGTATCAAGCCGTGAGAGAAGTGCGATTCTGATGGGAAGTCAGTGACTTGCGAACGGCCCTATTGCTCGGCAAATATTAGGGGTGTGATCCCGGCAGCCGATACCCGTCCCCTCTTTCCTGCAAATCCCTCCCGGCACATTGCTTTCCCGGACGCTGCTTTGCGGAACCCCTCTTTCCCGACCCCCTCTTTCCCGACCCCTTCTTTCCCGACCCCTTCTTTCCCGACCCCTTCTTTCCCGAACCCGTTGATTCCCAGTCCACCTGTTTCAAGCACACTTTTCGCCAGCCGCTCTTTTGTCCAGCAGGACTGCAAATCACTCCGAGCAAAACCAGCTTGCCAGCCTCAGATGCCAGCGTGCCTGAACGGGGTATACAGCGTTGCCGACTGAGCTGCCAACACGTAGGGAACAGCGCGCAGAATCACTAAGATGATATGGGATACTGGAGAACGCGTGGGCGCCCGCCAGCGCGATGAAATTGACTCCTTTTCGTTGCTTTAAGTGGTGCCTTTCTATACAATCCGCCGCCTTCGCAGTGCTTAGCCCCAGCACATCCGGAACACCGGCAGGGTGCAGCCTCCTTTATTGATTAATAAAGGAAAGATGGGAATGCAGTCAGCGACCGGTAATACCGGGGAAATTCAGAACCCAAGTCTCAGGTAGCAAGACAATGAAACGTACTTTTCAACCCAGCAACTTGAAGCGTAAGCGCAACCACGGTTTCCGCGCTCGCATGGCGACCAAGAACGGCCGCAAGATCCTGGCCCGCCGTCGCGCCAAAGGCCGCAAAGTACTGTCTGCATAAGCGCACTTCCCTCCCGGGAACGCACTCCCTATGCAACAGGCGCGCAGCGACTTCGGCTTCCCCAAAGCGCTGCGCCTGCTTAACGCAGCAGATTACCGTGCTGTGTTCAGTGGCACGGAGATTCGTGCCGCGCATCCCAACCTCCTGATCATCGCCCGCCGCAACGATCTTCCCTATCCGCGTCTCGGCCTTGTCGTGGCCAAGAAACACGTGCGCCTGGCTGTTGGCCGCAACCGCATCAAGCGTCTTGTACGGGAACGCTTCCGCCTGCAACAGGGCGAACTGCCCGCGCTGGATGCCGTTGTACTGGCACGCCCCGGTGCCGGAGCACTGAGCAACGAGGAGCTGGCTAAACTGCTCGATAAACTCTGGCGCAAGCTGACACGGCGCGCTCAAGAACCGAGCAGCCCGGAAAACACCCCACAAAGCGGCCACAGACGCAGCGCAGGCAGTAAACGACACAAGAGGGCGCCGTGAGCTGGCTGGCCATCAAGCTGATTCACCTCTACCGCTACCTGCTCAGTCCCTGGGTCGGCAATCAATGCCGCTTCTACCCCACCTGCTCCCACTACGGCGAGGAGGCATTAAAAACCCATGGATTCTGGAAAGGGGGTTATTTAACCTTGCGGCGCCTTATAAAATGCCACCCCTGGCATCCCGGCGGCCTGGACCCGGTTCCGCCGCAAGATAACAAACACTCCACCCCGGCAGAGAAATCTTGCCGGTGCGAACCTAGGTAAAGAAATGGATTGGCAACGCTATACGCTGCTGGGCGGAATCGCCGCAGTTACCCTGGCTCTGATATTCCAGTGGAATGAGTTCAAAGAAGCGCGCGCACCGGCAATGGAGCGGGAAACCGTGCTGCGAAGCGAGCTACCCGACACCCCCGCACAGACGCAAACTGGCGCCAACGCGGGTGACGTGCCCACCCTGCAGGATGAACCGGCCCCGCAAACCACCTCCCCCCAGCAGCGCCAGTTGATCGCCGTCGAAACCGACGTGTTCAGCCTGTTGATCGATCCCAAAGGCGGTGACATCGTCAAGGTTGCCCTGCGCGACTACTACGAAGAACTCAACACCCCGGATCGGCCGTTTATCCTGCTAAACCAGACCCGCAACCACACCTATATCGCCCAGAGCGGCCTCATTGGCCGCAACGGCACAGACAGCGCCGCCGGACGGCCACTGTTTACCGCCGCGCAGACGGAATACGCCCTCAAGGAAGGTAGCGACAAGCTGGTGGTGGACCTGTCGCTGCAGCAACAGGGCGCCAATATCACCAAGCGCTTCACCTTCAAGCGCGGCGATTATCTGGTGGATGTCCAATACCTGGTAGACAACACCAGCGCCCAGCCCTGGCGCGCGGCCATGTTCGGTCAGATCAAGCGCGACGGCGGTGTGCCGCCGGTGGATGTGGGCATCGGTATGTCGCCGTTTCTCGGTGCCGCCCTGCACACCAGCGAGGAAAACTACTTCAAGCAGGACTTCGAAGACATCTCCGAGGAGTCCTTTCGCGAAACCATCATTGGCGGCTGGGTGGCCATGGTGCAGCACTATTTCATCAGTGCCTGGATTCCACCGCAGAACACCCGCAACACCTTCGAGCTGCTGGAACTCTCCAACGGCCTCTTCCGCATGGGCTTCACCGCCCCGCAGGTGGAAATCCCAGCCAAGAGCCAGGGAGAGCTTAGCGCAACTTTCTATGCCGGTCCCAAGGATGTATTCCGGCTTGAAGAGATCTCACCCTACCTGGATCTGACCGTCGACTACGGTTGGCTCTGGTGGCTGGCGAAGCCGATGTTCTGGGTGCTGGACTTTATCCATGAGCACATTGTCGCCAACTGGGGCTGGGCCATCGTCCTGCTGACCGTATTCATCAAGGCCCTGCTCTACCCGCTGTCCGCCGCCGGCATCCGCTCCATGGCGCGCATGCGCAAGTTCGCGCCACAGATGAAAAAACTGCAGGAGCAGTACAAGGGCAACCGCCAGAAGCTGGCGGAAGAGACCATGAAGCTGTACCGCCGGGAAAAGATCAACCCGATGGGTGGCTGCCTGCCGATTCTGCTGCAGATGCCCTTCTTTATCGGTCTCTACTGGATGCTGATGGAAACCGTGGAACTGCGCCACGCGCCATGGATACTGTGGATTCACGACCTGTCCGCCAAGGACCCCTACTTCATTTTGCCGGCGATCATGGGCGCCACCATGTGGCTGATGCAGAAACTGCAGCCGCAGCCAGCGGATCCGACACAAGCCAAAATCATGCAGTGGATGCCCGTGATCATGACCTTCTTCTTCCTGTGGTTCCCGGCCGGGCTGGTACTCTACTGGATTGCCAACAACCTGCTGTCCATTGCCCAGACCTGGTATATCAACAAACAGGTGGAAGCCGCTTCAAACTGACCGGCATGCAAATAGAGAGCAATAGACAGTTACCCAGGGCCGCTTATGCGGCCCTGTTTCGTTTCCGTTAGGTAAACTTTCACCATGATCGACCCGAAAAATGAGTCCTCACCGCAAAAAGACACCATTGCCGCCGTGGCTACAGCGCCGGGACGCGGGGGTATCGGCGTCATCCGCCTGTCCGGTCCGCGCAGCCGTGAGATCGCCGGCGCCATCTGCGCAGGGCGCGAGTTAAAACCCCGCTACGCCCACTACAGCGACTTTGTGCACGATGGCCAGTTACTGGATCAGGGCATCGCTGTGTTTTTCCCCGGCCCCAACTCCTTTACCGGCGAGGATGTGGTGGAGCTGCAGGGGCACGGCGGTCCGGTGATCCTCGATCAGCTGCTGCAGGCCATGGTGGCGCTCGGTGCTCGGCAGGCCCGCCCGGGGGAGTTTTCCGAACGGGCCTTTCTCAATGACAAGATCGATCTGGCCCAGGCAGAGGCGATCGCGGACCTGATCGAGGCGGGCAGCGCCCAGGCGGCCCGCAATGCAATGCGCTCGCTACAGGGGGTATTCTCCGAAAAAATCGAAGACCTGGTGGCCCAGCTCACCAATTTACGTATTTATGTCGAAGCATCGATCGACTTTCCCGAGGAGGAAATCGATTTTCTCGCCGATGGCAAGGTGGCAGCGGATATCGACGCTCTGCTCGGCTATCTTGCCGCGGTACAGGCACAGGCCCGCCAGGGCAGCCTGCTGCGTGAGGGGATGTCGGTGGCCATCGCCGGACGCCCGAATGCGGGCAAGTCGAGCCTGCTGAACGCCATCGCCGGCCGCGACGCGGCCATCGTCACCGATATCGCCGGAACCACCCGGGACATCCTGCGCGAACAGGTACACATCGACGGCATGCCATTGCTCTTCGCTGACACCGCCGGGCTGCGGGACTCGCCGGACCGGGTGGAACAGATTGGCATTCAGCGGGCCTGGCAGGAAATTCAGGGGGCGGATCGGGTGCTGCTGGTGGTGGATGCGGAGCAGGCCCACAGCCTGAATCCGCAATCCGTATGGCCCGAGTTCACCGCGCGCCTGCCGCACCCGGACAAGATGACCCTGGTGCTCAACAAGATCGACCTGACCGATTACAGCGCCGGGCTGCAGGCGCATACAGACGGAGTGCCGGTGATTGCGGTGAGCGCCAGAACGGGTGCCGGTCTGGACGCGCTGCGGGAGCACCTGAAACAGTGCATGGGTTACTCCGGCGCCGCCGAGGGCACCTTCAGCGCCCGCCGCCGCCACTTGGAGGCACTGGAGCGGGCTCGCCTGTTTATCGAACAGGGCGCCGCCCAGCTGCACGAAAGCGGCGCCGGCGAGCTGCTGGCGGAGGATCTGCGTATGGCCCAGCAAGCCCTCGGTGAGATCACCGGCGAGGTCACCGCTGACGAATTATTGGGGAAAATTTTCGGCAGTTTCTGTATCGGCAAATAGCCTTCACAGGCACACCCGCCACAGCAGATAAGCGGACTTCTATACCGCGTATCGCACCCTCTCCGCCTTGGCCTCGGTGGGCTGGTGCTGTGGATGGGCATGGGGCTGGCAGCAGATCGCATAACAGATCCACATAGTCGGGACGGATACGGATGCCCGCCCCGACAGACACCCACGACAGAAGAAAGCCCCTCGCCTTATGTGCCCCCCTTGGCACTTCCTTGGCACTTCCTTGGCACTTCCTTGGCACCCCCTTGGCAATCCCTTGGCAATCCCTTGGCAGTCACGGGGGACACGCCTGGCGATCATTTGTCAGTGATTACTGACCAGCGAAGGCTGTTTCACATTCGTCCCCTCCGGTAATCGACCTCCTGTAATCTACTTCCATTCGCGAACTTTTACTCGTGCTTAAACTCGTGCTTGAACTCGCGCAAGACCTGCACCTGTGCTCTAAGAAGGTATTTAAAATCTGCTGTAAGCGGTCACCTGTCCCCCTAGTCACCTGTCCCCCTAAAAGGTATGTCTGTTTGGGACATTGGAAATCCATGGGAACAGCCGTCCACGTCTCCCCCACATAAGTTGCTAACAGTTGCACACAGGGTTATCCAGTTAAATAAAGTTACCCACAGCTAGCGGCCAGCTAATGCACCGTTTGACTCGCCAAGAGGTTGCTATGCGGCTTCAGTGTGCGCAAAACCGGGGAAAAGCACCGGGGAATCACGGTGCGAAGGCGGGCATAACTTGAGAAAAGCGGAGGATGCGTGAAAGTTATCCCGTTCTTCCACAGGCCCCTACCACACTTGCACCCCCTCCCGGACAGTGCTTATAAGCAACCTAGCTACCATCCTAACCCTATGATTTTATTCGTTTTATTAGACTTACCCAGCGATTCCTGGCTCCCTAATAACAACATCAAATACATACATACTTTCTTCATGAGATATGTATAAGTTTTTTAATTAATAAGAAATCAGGCAAATGAAAAATGCGAGAGAGAAAACACAGGATCAGGAAGTGGAAAGAAAATTTGGCTGGAGCGGGGCTCGCTGTGAGTGGCGCCTTAACCCTACCGGCAATCGCTGAGGAAAGATTGCCGGACGGTGCCGACTGGCTATAAAATGTGCGCCCTTTTCTCCAGTGGCAGTACTGATGGACTACCCCAAGCAATATGACGTGATCGTGATCGGCGGCGGACATGCCGGTACCGAGGCCTCGCTGGCGGCCGCACGCATAGGGGCGTCAACGCTGCTGCTGACCCATAACATCGAGACCCTGGGGCAGATGTCCTGCAACCCCGCCATCGGCGGCATCGGCAAAAGCCATCTTGTCAAAGAGGTGGACGCTCTAGGCGGCGCCATGGCCGCAGCGACGGATCTGTCCGGCATACAGTTTCGCGTACTGAATGCGCGCAAGGGTCCGGCCGTGCGCGCCACCCGCGCCCAAGCCGATCGGGCACTGTACCGCAGCGCCATCCGCGCCATCCTCGAGCGGCAGAAGAACCTGGAGATTTTCCAGCAGGCCGCCGACGACCTCATTGTCGAGGGGGATCGAGTGGTGGGGGTCGTCACCAATGCAGGTGTCCGCTTTCGCGGCAAGACGGTGGTGATCACCGCCGGAACCTTTCTCGGCGGGCGCATTCATATCGGGCTCGACAGTCACTCCGGTGGCCGCGCCGGCGACCCGCCATCCATCGCCCTGGCCGAACGCCTGCGCGAACTGCCCTTTCGGGTCGAGCGTCTGAAGACCGGCACGCCGCCGCGTATCGATGCGCGTTCGGTGGACTTCAATGTGATGGAGGAGCAGTGGGGCGACAGCCCGATCCCCGTCATGTCGTACCTGGGCCGGCGTGAACAGCACCCGCAGCAGGTGTGCTGCTGGATTACCCATACCAACAGCGGCACCCACGAGATTATTCACGCTGGGCTCGACCGCTCCCCCATGTACTCCGGGGTGATCGAGGGCGTGGGGCCGCGCTACTGCCCGTCCATCGAAGACAAGGTGCACCGCTTCGCCGACAAGGACAGTCACCAGATCTTTGTCGAGCCGGAAGGCCTGACCACCAACGAGCTGTACCCCAACGGTATCTCCACCAGCCTGCCCTTCGATGTACAGATTGCCCTGGTGCAGAGCATCCGTGGCTTCGAGCAGGCGCATATCACGCGCCCCGGCTACGCCATTGAATACGACTTTTTCGACCCCCGCGACCTGATGCCGTCGCTGGAGACAAAGTTTATTCAGGAGCTCTACTTCGCCGGTCAGATCAATGGCACCACCGGCTATGAAGAGGCCGCTGCGCAGGGGCTGTTGGCGGGCGCCAACGCCGCATTGCGGGCGCAGGAGCGCGATGCCTGGTGCCCCCGCCGCGATCAGGCCTACCTGGGGGTTCTGGTGGATGACCTCATCACCACCGGCACCAAAGAGCCCTACCGCATGTTCACCAGTCGCGCCGAATACCGCCTGCTGCTGCGCGAGGACAACGCCGATTTGCGCCTGACGGAAAAAGGCCGCGAGCTGGGGCTTGTGGACGATGCGCGCTGGCAGGCGTTTGCCGACAAGCGCGAGGCGATCGAGCGCGAGACCCAGCGTTTGCGCGAAACCTGGGTGCACCCGAACACGCCGCAGGCCGCCAGCGCCGAGGCCAGGCTGCCGCAGCCACTGGCCCGCGAGTACAGCCTGATGGACCTGCTGCGCCGGCCCGAGCTGGGCTATGGCGATGTCGCAGGCCTCAAGGGCGAGGCAGTTGCCGACGAGCAGGTGGCGGAACAGGTGGAGATTTCCGCCAAGTACGCCGGCTATATCGACCGCCAGCGCGACGAGATCGAGCGCCTGCGGGCCTATGAGGACACGCCGATACCCACCGACTTCGATTACAGCGAAGTTTCCGGGCTCTCCAGCGAGGTCAAGCAGAAGCTCGCGGATGCGCGCCCCGATACCCTCGCCCGCGCCTCCAGGGTGCCCGGCGTGACGCCGGCGGCGGTTTCCCTGCTGCTGATCCAGCTGAAAAAGCGCGGTCTGCTGGCACGCAAGAAAGCGGTTTAGGGGAGGTTCGGCTTGTCACAGATGGAATCTTTCCGCCCCCGCCTGGTGGCGGCGGCCGCACAGATGTCGGTTGCTCTAACTGAGCAGCAGCAGACCCTGCTGCTGGAATATCTGGCGATGTTTGCGCGCTGGAATGCCGCTTACAACCTCTCGGCCGTGCGCGATCCGGCGGAGATGCTGGAGCGCCATATCATCGACAGTCTGAGCGTGGTCAACCTGTGCGGCGATGCGGCAGAGCCGCTGATCGACGTGGGCAGCGGTGGCGGCCTGCCGGGGATACCCCTGGCCATCGTGCACCCTGAGCGCGCGATTACCCTGCTCGACAGCAATGGCAAGAAAACCCGCTTCCTGTTCCAGGTGGCGTGCCAGCTGCCACTGCCCAATGTGCAGGTGGTCAATGAGCGCCTGGAGGCCTATCGCCCCGCCGCCCCCTTTGCTGCCGTGACCTCGAGAGCCTTTGCCTCCATCGATGACATGGTGCGCGGAAGTGAGCACTTGCTCGCGGCTGGCGGCAAGTTTTACGCCATGAAAGGCAAGTATCCCGAAGATGAGTTGAGTGCACTTCCAAAAGCGATTAAGGTCGAGCGGGTGCATACCCTATCGGTACCGGGTTGCGATGCGGATCGCCACCTTATCGTTTTGAGCCGCGCCCCAGAAAGCGGCGGCCAGGCGTAATTCCCGCGAACCACGACTCCTGTTTCCAAGACCTGCGCACTCCTCGGACCGGGCTGTGAAGCCTGGTACACAGTTCGCAACGCGAGCGGCATCCGGGCAGAGCGCCTTAGGGACAACAAAGGATTAAAACCTTGAGCAAGATATTCGCAGTGGCCAACCAGAAAGGCGGAGTGGGCAAGACCACCACCTGCGTCAATCTGGCCGCTTCACTCGTCGCCAGCAAGCGCCGTGTGCTCCTGGTCGATCTCGATCCCCAGGGCAATGCCACCATGGGCAGTGGTGTGGATAAGAGCGAACTGCAGCTCTCCACCTACGATGTACTGGTCGATGGCCTGCCCGCGCGCAAGGCCATTGTCCCCACCGAGAGCGGTTACGACCTGCTGCCCGCCAACGGCGATCTGTCCGCGGCGGAAGTCGAATTGCTGGATATGGACGCGCGGGAATCGCGCCTGCGCCGCGCGCTGCGCGATGAGCACGACAACTACGATTACATCGTGGTGGACTGCCCGCCATCTCTGAACATGCTCACCGTCAACGCCCTCTGCGCCGCCAGCGGTGTGCTGATCCCGATGCAGTGCGAATACTACGCCCTCGAAGGTCTGTCGGCACTGATCGACACCATCACTCAGATTCAGCACGCCGCCAATCCCGAGTTGAAGATCGAGGGCATCCTGCGCACCATGTACGATCCCCGCAACAGTCTCACCAGCGACGTGTCCGAGCAGCTATCCGAATACTTTGGTGAGCGCCTCTACCGCACCTGCATCCCGCGCAACGTGCGCCTCGCCGAGGCCCCGAGCTATGGCAAGCCGGCGCTGGATTACGACCGCCACTCCAAGGGCGCCATCGCCTATCTGGCACTGGCCGGCGAGATGACCCGTCGTCACGGTGCCGGACGCAACGCCAGCCAGGCCGCTCCCGTCGCGCAAGCCGTTTAACAGAGGTAAATCATATGGCCAGCCGGCGTAAAGGTTTGGGCAGAAACCTATCCCATCTCATCAGTGGCGAGGCCAGTCAGGCGATCGCCATGGCCACTGGCGAAGGGGTCGACTCCATCGACGGCGAACTGCGCGAGCTGCCGATCGAGTTTCTGCAGCGCGGGCGCTATCAGCCCCGTAGGGATTTCCCGCAGGAGTCATTGCAGGAGCTGGCCGATTCCATCCGCATGCAGGGCATCATGCAGCCGATCGTGGTGCGCCCGGTGGGGGAAAAATTCGAGATCATTGCCGGCGAACGCCGCTGGCGGGCCGCCCAGCTGGCCGAGCTGGACCGCGTGCCGGCGCTGGTTCGGGACGTGCCGGATGAGGCCGCGGTGGCCATGGCGCTGATCGAAAACATCCAGCGCGAAGACCTCAACCCGGTCGAGGAGGCCTCCGCCCTCAAGCGCCTGCAGGATGAGTTCGAACTGACCCAGCAGCAGGTGGCGGAGGCTGTGGGCAAATCCCGCACCGCCGTTACCAACCTGCTGCGGCTTTTGAGCCTCACCGACGAGGTGCGTACCTTCCTCGAGCGCGGCGACCTCGAGCTTGGTCACGCCAAGGCCCTGCTGGGGCTCGGCGGTGAACCTCAGCGCGCGGCGGCGCGTCAGGTGGTCGACCGCGGCCTCACCGTGCGCCAGACCGAAGCGCTGGTGCGTCGCCTGCAGCAGCAGGCGCACACCCCGGCAGCGGCCAAACCCAAGGAAGACCCCAACATCCGCCGCCTCAGCGAGCGCCTGTCTGAGAAGGTCGGCGTCCCCGTGAGCATTGACTGCAACGACAAGGGCGCGGGACGACTGGTGCTGAAATACAGCAGCCTCGACGAGTTGCAGGGTATCCTCGGTCACCTCGGTTACAGTGAGGATTGATCTTCGCGCTTGGCGCGGGTGACCCTCCACTCCCTCCCGCTCCACGCTCCAATCTGGTGCGCCAGCAGTGACCTGAAGGGGCTCCGACAGGGGCTGATCGGTCGATAAAAACCGCTGAAATTTAAACAACTTGACGGCATTTGCCGGTTGAACCGGCGATGCTGTTGCTCCTATAATTCGCTCGCCCAAAATTTGGGCGGACAGCGCTAATATTGGCCGGCTTGGCCCCGCCTATGTCAAAACCCCCGGTATTGAAAATTGCCGCGGTACAGCTGCTGCTGGTATCGCTGGCGAGTGCGGCCTGGTACTTGCTGGGCAACCCGGTGACGGCGCTGTCGATATTTCTGGGTGGCGCGCTCTGTGCGCTGCCGAACGCATATTTTGCTCTGCGCGCCTTCCGCCACAGTGGCGCCCGCGCAGCCTCCCGGGTAGTCGAGTCCTTCTACCGGGCAGAGACCGGCAAGTTTGTCCTGACCCTGTGCGGGTTTGCGGCGGTATTTGTAGCGGTCCGGCCGATTAACGCGGCCGCTCTGTTTATCAGCTACAGCCTCTGTGTGATCGTGCAGTGGCTGTTGGTGGCGCGACTGGTCCGCTGACCGGCGCCGAAAAGAATTCTTACTTTGACGATTGCTGAGGAACTATGGCAGGCGAAGCTCAAACCGCGACGGAGTATATCCAACACCACCTGCAGAACATGGCGTACGGCAAACTGCCGGCCGGCTATACCCGCGATGACGGGACTGTTTTGCATGAGAGTACCTGGACGCTCGCACACTCCTCCCAGGAAGCCGCCGATATGGGCTTCTGGGCGATTCACCTCGACACCCTCGGCTGGTCCATCGTGCTGGGTGCGCTGTTCTGTTTCCTGTTCGCCCGCGGCGCCAAGCGTGCCACCAGTGGTGTGCCCACGGGGCTGCAGAGCTTTGTGGAGATGGTCACCGAGTTTGTTGACAAGCTGGTGAAGGAAACCTTCCCGCACCGCAACAGCATGGTGGCGCCAATGGCGCTGACCATCTTTGTGTGGGTGTTCCTGATGAACCTGATGGACCTGATCCCGGTTGACTGGCTGCCCATGGCTGCCGCCGGCATTTCCGGCAACCCGCACCTGTACTTCAAAGTGGTACCCACCACCGATCTCAACGCCACTCTCGGTATGGCGCTGGCGGTATTCGCGCTGATGCTGTTCTTCAGCGTGAAGGAAAAGGGGCCGATCGGTTTCATCAAGGAGCTGACCCTGCACCCGTTCCACTCCGGCAGGTGGTATATCGATATTTTCCTGATCCCCTTCAACTTCCTGTTGGAAGCGGTTTCCCTGCTGGCCAAGCCGGTATCTCTTGGCCTGCGACTGTTCGGCAACCTCTACGCCGGTGAGATGATCTTCATCCTGATTGCGATCGTGTTCGGGGTGGGTGTACTCGGCTTTATTGGTGCCGGCTTCCTGCAGATGGGCTGGGCGATTTTCCACATCCTGGTAATCACCCTGCAGGCATTTGTGTTCATGGTGCTCACCACCGTGTACATGGCCATGGCCCATGACCGGGAAGAAGAACATAAAAACGATCACTGATTTTTCGACAGTTACTTTTCATTAACCTTTAAATAAACTCTTAACTTATAGATGGAGATTACAATGGAAGCACTTGGTCTGGTTTACATCGCGAGCGCACTGCTGATTGGTCTGGGCGCACTGGGTACTGCGATCGGTTTCGGTACTCTGGGTGGCAAACTGCTGGAAGGTTCTGCTCGTCAGCCGGAACAGGCGCCTGCTCTGCAGGGCAAAATGTTCCTGATGGCGGGTCTGCTCGACGCCGTTCCGATGATCGGTGTTGGTATTGCCATGTACCTGATCTTCGCGGTTGCTCCTGGTCTGGCTGGTTAATTCCATCGTTCCAATTGCCCTTAACCCTTTTTAAAGAGCAAGAGGTGTCGGTGTGAATATCAACCTGACTCTAATCGGCCAGTCGATTACATTTCTGGCTTTCGTATGGTTCTGCTGGAAGTTCGTTTGGCCGCCCCTGCTGGGCGTGATGAAAGAGCGCGAGCAGAAGATCGCAGCGGGCCTCGAAGAGGCGGAGCGTGCAGGCAAGGACCTGGAGCTGGCGCAGCGCAAAGCAGCTGAGCAACTCAAGGAAGCCAAAGAGCAAGCGGCCGAAATCATCGATGGTGCCAACAAGCGCGCCAATCAGATTATCGATGAAGCCAAGCAGGCAGCGCTCGCCGAAGGCGATCGTCTGAAGGCCGCCGCCCAGGCTGAGATCGAACAGGAAGTGAACCGTGCCAAGGAGCAGCTGCGCAGCCGCGTAGCCGAGCTGTCCGTGGCCGGTGCTGAAAAAATCCTGTCGATCAATATCGATGCCAAGGCCCACGACGATCTGATCGATAAACTGGCAGCCGAGCTGTAAGCGAGGAACCCCAATGGCGGAACTCAGCACACTGGCCCGGCCATACGCCAAAGCAGCCTTTGCCTATGCGCAGCAAGCCTCCGACCTCTCCGGTTGGAGCGCTGCGCTGGCTACTGCAGCCGCGGTCAGCCAAAGCGAGAAAGTGAGTGAGTTGCTGGAAAATCCGCAGCTCACCAGCGAACAACGCGCAGACATATTCCTGTCCATCATTTCCGATGATCTCAGCGAATCCGGTAAGAACTTTATTCGGTTGCTGGCGGAAAACCACCGCCTGCCTCTGTTGCCGGAAATTTCCGCGCTGTTCGAAGAACTGAAAGCACAAGCGGAGTCCACGCTCGAAGTGGAAGTCGTGTCGGCTCGAGCCCTCAGTGATGCCCAGGCGGCTGAGCTGACCAAGGCGCTCGGCAACAAGTTCGGACGCGAAGTACACCTGCACAGCTCGGTCGATGAAACCCTGCTGGGTGGCGCCATCGTGCGCGCCGGTGACACAGTGATCGATGGCACGGTGCGCGGTCGACTGGCGAAACTCGCCGAGGCGATGAACTCCTAATTACTTTCCTAAGCATTTAGGAACTTGAGGAACAGAGCATGCAGCAACTGAATCCCTCTGAGATCAGTGAAATTATCAAGAGCCGCATCGAAAATCTCGATGTGAGCACTCAGGCCCAGAATGAGGGCACTATCGTTTCCGTATCCGACGGTATCATCCGTATTCACGGCCTGGCTGACGCCATGTACGGTGAGATGATCGAGTTCGAAGGCGGTGTCTTCGGTATGGCATTGAACCTGGAGCGCGACTCCGTTGGTGCCATTGTACTGGGCGACTACAAGTCTCTGGCGGAAGGCCAGAAGTGTCGCTGCACCGGCCGCATTCTCGAGACCCCGGTGGGTCCCGAGCTGCTGGGCCGCGTGGTGGACGCGCTGGGCAACCCGATCGACGGTAAGGGTCCGCTGAATACCAAGCTGACCGACGCGGTGGAAAAAGTGGCCCCCGGCGTAATCGCCCGTCAGTCCGTTGATCAGCCGGTACAGACTGGTCTGAAAGCGGTAGACACCATGATCCCCATCGGCCGTGGCCAGCGTGAGCTGATCATTGGCGACCGCCAGATCGGTAAGACCGCTGTGGCGATCGATGCGATCATCAACCAGAAAGGCACTGGCATTAAGTGTATCTACGTTGCCATCGGCCAGAAGCAATCCTCCATTGCCAACGTCGTGCGCAAGCTGGAAGAGCACGGTGCGATGGACCACACCATCGTGGTTGCCGCCGGCGCCGCTGACCCGGCCGCTATGCAGTTCCTTGCTCCGTATGTCGGCTGCACCATGGGTGAGTACTTCCGCGATCGCGGTGAAGACGCCTTGATCATTTACGATGACCTCACCAAGCAGGCCTGGGCTTACCGCCAGATCTCCCTGCTGCTGAAGCGCCCGCCGGGCCGCGAAGCCTACCCCGGTGACGTTTTCTATCTGCACTCCCGTCTGCTGGAGCGCGCCGCTCGCGTCAACGCCGAGTACGTGGAGAAGTTCACCAACGGTGAAGTGAAAGGCAAGACCGGCTCTCTGACCGCGCTGCCGATCATCGAAACCCAGGCTGGCGACGTTTCCGCGTTCGTACCGACCAACGTGATCTCCATCACCGACGGTCAGATCTTCCTGGAAACCGACCTGTTCAACGCCGGTGTGCGCCCGGCCATCAACCCGGGTATCTCCGTATCCCGCGTAGGTGGTGCCGCCCAGACCAAGGTGATCAAGAAACTGTCCGGCGGTATCCGTACCGCACTGGCCCAGTACCGTGAACTGGCGGCCTTCTCCCAGTTCGCTTCAGATCTGGATGAGGCCACCAAGGCTCAGCTGGACCACGGTGAGCGTGTCACCGAGCTGATGAAGCAGAAGCAGTACTCGCCGATGTCCATCGCGGAAATGGCGGTTTCTGTTTACGCCGCCGACAAGGGTTACCTGAACGACGTGGAAGTTGCCAAAGTGCTCGACTTCGAATCCGCCCTGCTCGCTTACATGAACAGCGAACACGCAGAGCTGATGGAGAAGGTCAACAGCACCGGCGCCTACGACGACGAAATCGATGCGGCCTTCAAGGGCGCCATCGAGAAGTTCAAGGCTACCGGTAGCTGGTAATTCCGCCTTCCGCCCTCCCCTCGCTGGTGAGGGCGGAGGTTAGGGAAGAAACGAGCAAAAAGGTAAAACACTATGGCAGGCGGAAAAGAAGTACGCACGAAAATTGCCAGCATCAAGAGCACGCAGAAAATCACCTCGGCCATGGAAATGGTTGCGGCGAGCAAGATGCGCAAGGCTCAGGATCGCATGGCACTGGGGCGTCCTTACGCCCAGCGCATACGCCAGGTGATCGGCCATGTCGCCAACGCCTCGGCGGAATACCAGCACATCTACCTGCAGGAGCGTGAAGCCAAGCGGGTGGGTTATATCCTGGTATCCACCGACCGCGGTCTCTGTGGTGGCCTGAACATCAATATGTTCAAGGCGGCCATTCGCGATATGCAGGCCTGGTCTGAAAAAGGCGTGGATGTCGAGGTTTGTGCAGTTGGTAACAAGGCTGCCGGCTTCTTCAGCAGTATCGGCGCCAAGGTGGTGGCTGCCCTGCGCGATGTAGGCGACAACCCACAGGCCGGCAAACTGGTCGGCTCCGTCAAGGTAATGATGGATCGTTTCGCCGATGGCGAAATCGATCGTCTGTTCCTCGTGTCCAACGAGTTCGTCAACACCATGTCCCAGAAGCCGCGTGTAGAGCAGTTGCTGCCGCTGCCCAGGGATGAGGACGAAGAGCTGAGTCACAGCTGGGACTACCTCTACGAGCCAGAACCCGTGGAGCTGCTGGATGGTTTGCTGGCTCGTTACATCGAGTCGCAGGTTTATCAGGCTGTGGTTGAAAACAAGGCCTGCGAGCAGGCCGCGCGGATGATCGCGATGAAGAGCGCCACGGATAATGCCGGCGAGCTGATCGATGCGTTGCAGTTGGTTTACAACAAGGCGCGTCAGGCGGCCATTACCCAGGAACTGTCTGAGATTGTAGGCGGCGCCGCAGCGGTATAAGGCGACGCGACAGCTCCAGCCCTAGGGCCGATGAAAGAATTGAAAGTTGAGGATCCGGAAATGAGTAACGGGCAAATTGTGCAAGTTATCGGGGCGGTAATCGACGTGGAATTCCCGCGTGATTCCGTACCGAAGGTATACGACGCACTCGTGGTTGAGGACAAGAACCTCACCATGGAAGTGCAGCAGCAGTTGGGCGACGGTGTGGTTCGCGCTATCGCCATGGGTTCTTCCGAGGGTATCTCCCGCGGTCTGCCGGTGAAGAACACCGGCGCGCCGGTCTCCGTACCGGTTGGCACCGAGACCCTGGGTCGCATCATGGATGTACTGGGCAACCCGATCGACGAATGTGGTCCGATCGGTGAAAAAGAGCGTGCCTCCATCCACCGCGCGGCGCCCACCTACGAAGAGCAGTCCAACTCCACCGAACTGCTGGAAACCGGCATCAAGGTTATCGACCTGGTTTGCCCGTTCGCCAAGGGTGGTAAGGTCGGCCTGTTCGGCGGTGCCGGCGTGGGCAAGACCGTAAATATGATGGAACTCATCAACAACATCGCCACCGAGCACAGCGGTCTGTCCGTGTTCGCAGGTGTTGGTGAGCGTACCCGGGAAGGTAACGACTTCTACTTTGAGATGCAGGAAGCCGGCGTTGTAAACGTCGAGAACTTCTCCGAGTCCAAGGTAGCGATGGTTTACGGCCAGATGAACGAGCCGCCCGGTAACCGTCTGCGTGTTGCCCTGACCGGCCTGACCATGGCGGAAAAATTCCGTGACGAAGGCCGTGACGTACTGTTGTTCGTCGACAACATCTACCGTTACACCCTGGCCGGTACCGAAGTATCCGCACTGCTCGGCCGTATGCCGTCCGCGGTAGGTTACCAGCCGACTCTGGCGGAAGAGATGGGCGTACTGCAGGAGCGTATTACCTCCACCAAGACCGGCTCCATCACCTCTATCCAGGCGGTATACGTACCCGCGGACGACCTTACCGACCCGTCTCCGGCTACCACCTTCGCGCACTTGGACTCCACCGTAGTACTGAGCCGCGATATTGCCGCCAAGGGTATCTACCCGGCTGTAGATCCGCTGGACTCCACCTCGCGTCAGCTGGATCCGCTGGTAATCGGCCAGGAGCACTACGAAGTAGCTCGCGGCGTACAGTCCGTACTGCAGCGCTACAAAGAGCTGAAAGACATCATCGCCATCCTGGGTATGGACGAGCTGTCCGAGGAAGACAAGCAGATCGTGGCCCGTGCCCGTAAGATCGAGCGTTTCCTGTCCCAGCCCTTCCACGTTGCGGAAGTATTTACCGGCGCGCCGGGCAAATACGTCTCCCTCAAGGAAACCATCCGTGGCTTCCAGGGCATCCTCAACGGCGATTACGACCACCTGCCGGAGCAGGCGTTCTACATGGTCGGCACCATCGACGAAGCTGTCGAGAAAGCCAACAAGGCCAAGTAAGCGCTGAAGTTCGCGGTCCCGCTCAGTGGCGGGGCCCGGATTTCTTCGGGCAATTAACAGAGAACGAGGTAGCCTTATGGCTATGACTGTACATTGCGACATTGTAAGCGCTGAGCAATCCCTCTTCTCCGGCCTGGTGGAGATGGTGATCGTGAGTGGTGTCGAGGGTGAGCTGGGAATTTCCTACGGCCACGCCCAGCTGCTGACCGCCCTCAAGCCCGGACCGGTGCGCATCATCAAGCCCGGTGGTGAAGAAGAGGTACTGTTCGTCAGCGGTGGTTACGCTGAAGTTCAGCCCAATATTGTCACCATTCTGGCGGATATCGCCGAGCGCGAGATTGACGAAGAGTCCGCGCAAAAGGCCCGTGAAGAAGCCTCTCACGCCCTTCACAAAGCGCCCTCCGAAGTGGACTACGCCCGCGTGTCCGCACAGCTGGCGGAAGCCGAAGCGCGTCTGCGCACCCTGCAGGCCATCCGCAAGGCCGCCGGCAAATAAACGCTTCCCGCTAAGCGATCAGAAAAAGCAGCTTCGGCTGCTTTTTTTGTGCCCTGAATATTTCTCTAAATAGGCCATAGCCCGTCTATTAATTCTGCCTCTCCAGATCATCCCCTTTTTCACACCACGGTAGCTTAAGCTGTAATCACCCCAGTTAGCGTGTCGGCCGTTGGCGCACAGTGCTTTGCGCATACGTGCGATGAATCACAAAAAAGACAAGCGGTGAAAAATATACCGGAAAGGCATTACGGGAAGCCTTTCCTGCACCGTTAAGGCTATAGGCGGCGGTGCTAGCGCCTCAGGTAGTAGAACAACTAACCGAGGGGTGATTAAGGATGATCAAAAAGAAACTGAACAAGGGAATGGTCTCTCCATTATCAGCGAGCGTCTCCACTGCGGTTTTGACTGCAGTACTCAGCCAGTGGTCAGTGGCACAGGGGGTTGAAGAAAACGTGGAGCTGTCAGAGCAGCAAGTAGTGCCATCGCTTGAGGCTAAAGAAGTTCCTAGCGAAAACAATGACGATGAGATGGAGCAGGTGGTGGTTACTGGCTCGCGATTGAAGCGCGATACCTTTTCCAGTATCGCGCCGCTGCAGATTATTGATACGGAGGGAAGCCGGGAAGCCGGTGCCATCGATACCTCTACCATTCTGCAAAATAGCGGTGCAGCCACGGGACAACAGGTTGACCTGACCTTTTCCGCCTATGTACTGGATAACGGCCCCGGGGCTTCTACGGTGGACTTGCGCGGCCTGGGAGCGGCCCGGACTTTGGTTCTACTCAACGGCCGCCGTCTCGCCCCGGCCGGGGTAGAAGGGGTACCGGTGGCACCGGACCTGAACCTGATCCCCGCCTCATTGGTACAGCAGTATGACCTTTTATTGGATGGTGCCTCTTCCATTTATGGTTCCGATGCGGTCGCCGGGGTGACCAATGTCATTCTGAAAAAAGATTTTGACGGTGTCGATTTTGAAGTATTCAACTCGACACCGTCGCAGGCAAACGGAGAATCGAATACGTTGAGCCTGGGTTGGGGGGAGAACTTTGATCGCGGGTTTATCGGCATGGGCCTGGAATATTTTGAGCAAAGTGCGGTAACACTGGCGGATCGGGAATGGACAGATGGCTGCGCCACCAACTATGAAATCGGCACCGATGGCAGGATCTACACGCAGGATAATTTCTACAACACAACCTATGGTATGGATACATCTGATGGGTGCTCCGTGGATAACCTCGCGGCCCGTGTATCTGTGCCAGAAGCTGGGAGTATTTATTACACACCGGGAACCAGTAACGGTGGCTGGAACAACTTCTCTGAATCGAGCATGTTCGGCGCCATTGGCGTGGATGGGGATGGCGATGGGGTGACCGATATCAACTTCAGAGATTATGACATGAATGGTCGAGACCTGTTTGCCCACCTGCTGCCAAAACAGGAGCGAAGCAGTTTCTTGGCTTATGGTGAATATACCTTTGAAGGCGAAATGAACCTGACGCCCTTCTTCGAAACGCTTTATTCAAAGCGCGAAAACTATATTGATGGCGGCACTAGCTTTCTTTTCCCCGTGGTTCCCGCAGATAACCCCTTCAATATCTGTAATCCAAATGGCGTAAGAGGGGTGGATTGTGGCCTCGCCTATGACGCATTGCTACTCAATGCTAACTTTGCCAATCAGGTGGCTCAGTTATATGGGTTGACCCCGCAGCAGTTCCTGGATTTTAACATCTTAAATCTTTTCTCTGGCCCGTTAGGGCCGCAGCCTTCAACTCCAATAGTGTCGGTTCGTGGTGATCGAACTCAGACAGAAGTTGAAGTAGCACAGATGCGCCTTGTGACCGGTGTGCGGGGTGACCTGCCGATGTTGAATGTAGGGTCGATGTCCGATTGGAGTTTCGAGCTTACCGGCTCGATCACAAAATCCGATGGCAAGTCCAGCCGCTACGGTATTCGGGGAGATCGCCTGGTGCAGTCTCTGGAGACTACGGTTGAGGATTCCGGTAACCCAGGCACCTTTACTTGTACTCCGCTACCGGGAGAGGAAGTTTGTGTTCCGGTAGACATGTATGCGGATTCTCTCTATGAGGGTGTGGTTGGCGGTTTCGCTACCCGCGCTGAGCGGGATTACCTGTTTGATTCGCGGGATTTTGATACGGCTTATTACCAGACGATTTTCTCCCTGTACGCCACAGGCACCGTGGCCACCTTGCCGGCGGGAGATGTGGTAGTGGGATTGGGTGCGGAAATCCGTAATGATCGAATCAAGTCAACACCGGATGATGTTGCTCGCGATGGGCTTTTCTTTGGGTACTTTTCCGATGGTGGGGCCAATGGGGATAAGGATACCCGGGAGGCTTACGCTGAGCTGGAGATCCCGCTTCTTGCCGGCAGGCTGATGGCCGAGGAATTAACAACTAACCTCTCCATGCGTTACACCAAGGACGAGCTGTATGGGGGCGCGTGGACTGGTGCCGCGAAGCTGGCTTACCGGCCGGTGGACTCACTGCTGCTACGCTCCACGTTCGGTACTTCATACCGGGCTCCCAATTTGCGGGAAAACTTCATGAAATACCAGACCGGTTTCCAGAACGTTTTCGATCCCTGTTTAATCCCGGATTCGGCACTGGATGACCTAACTGGCGGTTACAATGCGGCACTGGATACCCGATCTCCAGAGGTGCTGGCCAACTGCCTGGCGAATGGGGTCGACCCCACGGCTATTGATAACGATGGATTCAACATCTACAGCGTTGAAATTGCGCGTTCCGGGGTAACGAATTTGAAGGAGGAGACCTCTGAATCCTTTACCGTGGGGTTTTCCTATGAGCAGCCATTTTTTGACGACTTCAGTCTGACCCTGGGAATGACCTATTACGATATTGAGATTGAGAACTCAATTATCGAGCCATCCGCACAGTTTCTGGTTAACGACTGCTACACCAACCCACAAGGTAACAGCGCTTTCTGCTCGCAATTAACCCGGAATCAGGATGGCCTCCTGAATGATATCGACGCCCTTTTCCTCAACAGGGATGGAGAGCTGGCTCGCGGAATTGACTACAACGTGCGATATGAGCAGCCGATTACCCTTTTGGGGGCACCAGTTGAACTGACCGTAAACCTCACCTTCAACCGTGTTCTGGAGCGTACACTCACCTACATAGGTAATGATGGTGTTGTGGACATTGAGGATTACACTGGAACCTTTGGATACCCGAAGTGGCAGGGCCGCGGGGAGTTTCGCGCTGAATACGGTGACTATCGATTTACATGGACAACCCGCTATCTGGGTAAAGTAGAGCAGGATGATATTTATGTGGATGAGTTCAGCGATATCTTCGACACCAATAAAACCGGCTTTACCTCGAATACCTGCATTGGTGCCGCCAACGGCGGGATAGATTGTCGTGATGTCGGCTTTGCCGATGATTACGTATTGCACACTGCATCATTTTATTACTACGGAGATACCTGGTCTGCGGGTCTTGGTATGCGTAATGTGCTCGATGAAAAACCGCCCCAGGTTGATGGTGATGAGATACTTTCTACCAATAATACCCCCATTGGCTATGGCTATGATGTGCAGGGCCGGCAAATGTTCCTGAACCTGCAAAAGACCTTCTAATCTGAGGATGCGCAAAAAATCCCGGATATTTACGGGCTTTTTTGCAAAAAATTTCCAATATATTTTCGAAATGGAAGTTGAAAATGGAAATAATGCGAAACTTGATTGTTGCGTTGGCGATTATGATCAGTCTTCCGGGTCAGGCAGAGACGAGTGAGCCGTACCCGATCGACTACTGGGCGCTCAGGGAAGTTATCAGTAATGTCGAGGTTTCTCCTGATGGCAAACATGTGGCGTTGCTGAAGATTCCGACAAAGGATGGCGACCCCATTATTGAGGTATACCCCACAGAAAACCTGGATGCCGATCCCTATCGCGTTGATTCAGACCCTATGGAAATCCAGCAGTTTTTCTGGGTCAGCAATGACGTTATCGGCATGCGCTTGCGCCAAAGGGTACGGGATCGGATTGAGGGCTTTAACCAGGGGGTCTATGAATACCTGTTGGCATCGGTGGATATCAGGCGCAACAAATTGAAGAAGTATGACCAGTTGGGTGCCGAAATGGAAAATGTTTTACCGGGTAAGCCGAACAAGATTATTTTTTCCTACCTGCCAGGGGGCGACAACAACCGCCTGGACGCCGCCTTTCGCCCCCGAACCTATTATGAGCTGAATCTTAAAACCGGTGCGAAAAAACTCCTGTTGCGCGGCAAGCTCGATATGGGCCAGGTTGAGTTCGATGGTAATGGCAATCCCTGGCTTGCCCGCGGTTTCGATATTGGCAAGGGTGAGCTGGTCTGGTATGAACGCCTGACAGACCGCGATCGCTGGACGGAGTTTCATCGGCAGGATGAAGACTCGTTCGAAACCTTTTCGGTACAGGGCTTCGATGTGGAGAAACCCCATATCCTGTTTGTTACCGCCAATAACGGCCATGACAAGGTGGGCCTGTGGGAGTACGACCTCAAGCGGGGAGAGTATGGCGAACTGGTTTACCGCCGTGAGGATGTCGATGTATCCGGGGTGCGCGTTCACAGCAACCGCTGGCAGGAGCCAGACCGCGTGTCGGGTGTTGTCTATGCCAAGGACAATTACACAGTGGAATATTTCGACGGCGTCGAGATGGCCACACAGCGACAGTTGGAACAGGTGGTGCCAAACAGTCATTACCTGCGAATCAACAGTCGCTCCCGGGATGGCGACAGCCTGACGGTCTATAACGTGGGTCCGCGTGATCCGGGTACTTATTATTTGCTGCACAAAGGGCGCTTCACCAAGCTGGGCAGCCGTCAGCCGCTGCTGGAAGCGGAAAATCTGGCCGATGTCCGCTATATCGAATACAAGGCCCGGGATGGCCACACTATTCCCGCCTACATGACCATTCCCAATGGCAAGCCACCCTTTCCGGCAATCGTTATGCCCCACGGAGGGCCCTTTGTCTCCGAGCTGGCCCTGTACGACGAGTGGGCGCAGATGCTGGCCAATAACGGCTATCTGGTGTTGCAGCCACAGTATCGTGGCTCCCGTGGACGGGGCCTGAAGCATTACACGTCGGCATTTATTGACGGTGGTCAGGGCGGCAAAAAAATGCAGGACGACAAGGATGACGGCATGCTCTATCTGGTGGAGCAGGGTTGGGCCGAGCCTGAGCGCCTGGCTATTTTCGGCTGGTCTTATGGAGGTTACGCAGCCCTGGTAGCGGCGAGCCGCGAAAAGCAGATCTACCAGTGCGCCATCGCCGGCGCGGCCGTGTCAGACAATCAGATGCAGGTCAACTACTACCGTACGCGCCTGCGTGGAGCGGGAAAAATCGAGCAGCTGAGCATGTGGGATGAAAGCATTTCACCCATTGAGGTGGTGGATAAGGTGAATATTCCCATTCTGTTGATTCACGGCGATCTGGACCAGCGGGTGCCTCCGGATCACGCGGAAAAGTATCGCAAGGCGCTGTTGGAGTTGGACAAGCCTTTCGAATATGTGGCACTGGAAGGCGCAGACCATTTCAGTAACACGCTTTTTTACCACCACCAGAAAACGCTGTATGAATCGATGCTTGCCTACCTGGAAGAGGATTGCGGTCCAGGCGGATTGTGATTTCCATCCGGCCCTGCTCCTTCACGCCTCTGGCGCTCCAGGGGGGAAGGAGCTTCCCTTGCTTCCCTTCCTGCTCTTTAGCGCTTGATGGATAGCGTGCCTGCAATTATTTACCTCCCCACCTCCCCACCTACCCACCTCCCCACCTACCCACCTACATAGGTTTTCTCCCGCTGCCATTTCCCAAAGCGGGAAACCCCGGTTTTAAGCAGGAATCCGCGCGAGCACTCTCCAATAAAAACTGCACACTACCGCTAGGGAAACCCGTCCCAAGCGGGGGATTGTTCGCACCAGCGCGGCATTCGCGCGCCTAAAGGATCAGGTTTCAGGCTCTGGCGCTGCGGTATCAACCGGCTGGCTGATAGACTGCCTCTATCGCCTGTGTGTAAGGTGGTTGGTATACCCGGTTCAGTTTCTTTCTCTTTGCGATCAGCAGCGGAGTTTATTGTGACGACGAATGCGCAACCCTGTATTGGCATTGCCCTCGGCAGCGGCGCGGCGAAGGGCTTTGCCCATATCGGCGTGCTCAGGGCACTGGAGGAAATGGGCATTCGTCCACAGGTGATCGCCGGTTCATCCATGGGCGCGTTTGTCGGTTCCGCCTACGCCGCGGGCTGCATGGACAAGCTGGAAGATTGGGTGAAACAGCTGGATAACTGGCGGGTTTTTTCGCTGCTGGATATCAACTGGTCGCTAAGTGGCGGAGTACTGGGGGGGAAGAAGCCTTTTCAGACCTTCTTCGAGGACTTTGCCTACCAGAACATCGAAGACCTGCCTGTGCCTTTCACCGCCGTGGCAACCGACCTCGACAGTGGTCAGGAGGTCTGGCTGCAGCAGGGAAACCTCAGCGATGCCGTGAGTGCTTCCTGCTCGATTCCCGGGCTGTTATCCCCCAAGCAGGTCGCGGGGCACTGGCTGGTGGACGGGGCGGTGGTGAACCCGGTACCGGTGAACGTGTGCCGGGCGATGGGCGCCACCTGCGTGATTGCGGTGGACGTCACCGAGGACGGCGCCGCAAAGCGTGAACGGCGCGGCGGTGAGGTGAAAAAACTCGCCAGTGAGCCGGGTGCTGCGGAGCTGGAAGATGGCGCTGACAGCGACAGCGAAGAGGCTGCGCCAGGGGTTGAGACAGGCGCTGTGAGCGGGGCGCCGCCGGCGCAGTCGCTGGACGAGCTGGCCGCGCAGCAAAGCGCATATCTCAACAGTTTGCTGCTGCAGGGGCGGGAACAGCTGGCGCAACTGAGCCAGAGATTCCGCAAAAGCGAAACCTACGCCCCCGGGGTGCTGGAAACCCTGACGACGGCCATTGAGATACTGGAACGCCGACACAAGCGCTCGCGGCTGATGGGCTCTCCGCCGGATGTGCTGATTATGCCGAAAGTGGGGGGGATTGCCGGTCTGGAATTTTCCCGCGCTGGCGAAGCGGTGGAAGCTGGCTATGCCGAGGTGCAGCGTGCCCGCACCTGGCTTGAGGATGTGGTACTGGGTTATTGAGCCCGCGACGTTCAACCTGACTGCGCACCTGATTCGCAGCGGTAAGCCTGGGCGTGCGCCCAAGCTCCGATCTGCGGCGGGCGGGGCGGGCTTGAGTCGGCCCGGGCGAGCGGTGAAAATAGCGGCCGTTTTGGGCTGTCCACACCCCCGTTGCCAGCCAGCTATCGACAAAGGCCCACCATGACCATCGACGTAGTGATCCTCGCCGCCGGTAAAGGCACCCGCATGCGCTCCGACCTGCCCAAGGTCCTTCACCCTATCGGCGGGATGCCGATGCTGGGCCGGGTTATCGAGACCGCCAAGGAGCTGGGCGAGGTGGAGATCACCGTCGTCGTCGGCCACGGTGCCGAGCTGGTGCGTGAGCGCTTCGCTGACAGCGGGGTGAAGTTCGTCGAGCAGACCGAGCAGTTGGGCACCGGCCACGCGGTGGCGCAGGCAATCCCCTACTTCCGCGCCGGCTCCACGGTGCTGGTGCTTTATGGCGATGTACCACTGGTCAGGAGCGGCACCCTGCAGTCCCTGCTCAGCGCTGCCGACAAGGGGCCGGCATTGCTGTCTGTGGAGATGGCGAATCCCGCCGGTTACGGCCGCATCGTGCGCGATGACAGCGGCCGGGTGCTGGCCATTGTGGAGGAGAAGGATGCCGATGCGGACACACTGGCGATCAACGAGGTGAACACCGGCATTCTCGCCGCGCCCGCCGACCTGCTGGCGCAGTGGCTGCCGCAACTGTCCAATGAGAATGCCCAGGGCGAGTACTACCTTACCGACGTGGTCGCACGTTCAGTCGGCGAGGGAATAGCGGTCACGGGTGTCTGTGCCAGCGATCCCCTCGAGGTCTCGGGGGTCAACAGCCGCGTGCAGCAGGCGCAGATGGAGCGGGCCCTGCAGCAGCATCAGGCGCTGGCGCTGATGAATGCCGGCGTTACCCTGCTGGACCCGCAGCGCATCGATATCCGTGGCAGCCTGCAGTGCGCAAGCGATGTCTGTATTGATATCAACTGTGTCTTCGAAGGCCGGGTGGTGCTCGGCAAGGGGGTGCAGATCGGCCCAAACTGCGTGCTGAAAAACTGCAGCCTCGCCGACGGCACCCGGGTGGAAGCCAATTCCATGATCGAAGACGCCGATGTGGGCGAGGCCTGCACCATCGGTCCCTTTGCCCGGTTGCGCCCCGGAACCCAGCTGGCGGCCGGCGCCAAGATCGGAAATTTTGTCGAGACCAAGAAGGCCAGAATCGGCCGCGGTTCCAAGGTGAACCACCTCTCCTATGTGGGCGATGCCCTGGTGGGGGAAGGCGTCAATATCGGCGCCGGCACCATCACCTGCAATTACGACGGCGTCAACAAGTCCACCACCGAAATCGGCGATGGCGCCTTTATTGGCTCCAACACCGCGCTGGTGGCCCCGGTATCCGTGGGTGCCGGCGCCACTGTGGGCGCGGGTTCGACCATTACCCGCACAGTGGGCACAGAAGAACTGGCGGTGGCGCGGGGCAAGCAGCGCAACATCAGTGGCTGGCAGCGCCCCAGCAAGGACAGTTGATCCCGGTCTGGCGAAGAGCGGATTGATTGCAGTGAGATGGCTCTGTCGTGGGGCGTGTTTGCGCAAATATTTGCCGATCAGGCTTTTTGCACAAACACGCCCCACTAGCGAGCGCACGGCCCCGTCAGCCAGCTCAGCACGTTTACGCTCCTTATCGAAGTAATTCCGGCACGAAACCCCTCTCCGCGCGGCGGGTCGCCCCGCCCCACCCATCTAAACTTGCGCTTCGGGATCATAAGGAAAAACCCGATGCAGAAGCCGCGATTGCACCCACTGGCGTCCTTCGATATCCACTTTCTGCAGTATCTGGATGAGCGGGGGCGGGCCACCCAGCCACTGCCGGAATCCGCCACGCCGGACCTGCTGCAGGCCCTCTACCGGCAGATGAATCTGGCGCGGCTGGTGGACAAGCGCGCGGTGCAGCTGCAGCGCACCGGCCAGCTTGGCACCTATCCCTCAAGCCTCGGCCAGGAAGCCGTGGGGGTTGGCGTGGGTTCGGCGCTGCAGGTGGACGATGTCTACTGCCCCTACTATCGCGAGACCGGCGCCCTGCTGGAGCGGGGCGTGCAGATCGAGGAAATTCTCGCCATCTGGGGCGGCGACGAGCGCGGTCAGGATTACCAGCACCCCCGCGAAGACCTGCCGCTGTGTATCCCCATCGCAACCCAGCTACTGCACGCCGCCGGCGTCGCCTTTGCACTGCACTACAAGCACCGCCAGCTGGGTGAGCCCGCGCGGGTGGCGGTGACCTGTGCCGGTGAGGGCGCCACCTCCAAGGGGGACTTTTACGAAGCCATCAACCTGGCCGGCGTCTGGAAGCTGCCGGTGGTGTTCGTTATCAACAACAACCAGTGGGCGATTTCCGTTCCCCGCAGCGCGCAGACAGCCTCGGCCACCATCGCCCAGAAAGCCATCGCCGCGGGCATTGCGGGGCTGCAGGTGGACGGCAACGACATTATCGCGGTGCGCACAGCAGTTGCCGACGCCATAACTCGCGCTCGGGGCGGAGGCGGCCCGGCGCTGATCGAGGCGGTGACCTACCGGCTCGGCGACCACACCACCGCCGACGACGCCAGCCGCTACTGTCCGCCGCAGGCGCTGGAACAGGCCTGGGCGCGGGAGCCGCTGCCGCGCCTCGAGAGCTATATGCGCGCCCAGGGTGTGTGGGACGACAGCGCGGAAAGCGAGATGCAGCGGGAGCAGGCCGAGATGCTGGAGCGGGCGCTGCTCGCTTTCCGCACGCGGGCCCCGCAACCGCCCAGCGCCATGTTCGAGCATCTGTACGAAACCCTGCCGGAGGCGTTTCTGGAGCAGTATGAGGAGCTGCGGCAAAGGGTCGGGGTGGACGAGCGGGGAGCGGCGGATGACTGAAATCACACTGCTGGAAGCGGTCAACCAGGCCCTGGCCCACGAGCTGGCGGCGGATCGGCGGGTGGTGCTGTTCGGCGAGGATATCGGGGGCAACGGCGGCGTATTTCGCGCCACCGATGGCCTGCAGCAGCGCTTTGGCAAAGAGCGGGTGATGGACACGCCACTGGCGGAGAATATGATCGCCGGCATCGCGGTGGGGATGGCGGCGCAGGGGCTGCGGCCGGTGGCGGAGTTTCAGTTTATGGGGTTCAGCTACCCCGGTCTGGACCAGATCCTCAGCCATGCCGCCCGCACCCGCAATCGCACCCGCGGGCGCCTGTCCTGCCCCATTGTGTATCGGGCGCCCTACGGCGGCGGCATTCACGCCCCCGAGCACCACTCGGAAAGCACCGAGGCCCTGTTTGCCCATATACCCGGTCTGCGGGTGGTGGTGCCGTCGTCGCCGGCGCGCGCCTACGGCCTGCTGCTGGCGGCCATTCGCGATCCGGACCCGGTGATTTTTCTGGAACCCAAGCGCATCTACCGGGCGGTGCGCCAGCAGGTGCCCGACAATGGGCAGGCCCTGCCCCTGGATCGCTGCTTCAGGCTTAGGCAGGGCACGGATATCACGCTGGTGGCCTGGGGCGCGGCACTCAGGGAGACCCTGGCGGCGGCGGATGCGCTGGCGGCAACCGGTATCGAGGCCGAGGTGATCGATCCCGCCACCCTGAAACCCCTGGATATCCACGGCATTATCGACTCGCTGGAGAAAACCGGCCGCTGTGTGATCGTGCACGAGGCGGCTCGCTTTGCCGGGCTGGGGGCGGAAATCGCGGCGCAGATCAACGAATACGCCTTCGACCTGCTGCGGGCGCCGGTGCAGCGGGTGACCGGCTACGACACGGTGATGCCCTACTACCAGCTGGAGAAAGACTACCTGCCGGACTGCCGGCGCATCCTCGCTGCAGCCCACGCGGCCCTCGACTACCCGCCAGGAGGTGAGCGGTGAAGATCTTCAAGCTGCCGGATCTCGGCGAGGGCCTGCCCGATGCGGTGATCCGCGAATGGCACGTGGCCGAGGGGGATCGCATCGCCGCCCATGCGCCACTGGTGACGGTGGAGACCGCCAAGGCACTGGTGGAGGTTCCCGCGCCCTGGAGCGGGCGCATTGCCCGGCTGTTTGCGGCGGTGGATGAAACCGTGCCGGTGGATGGGCCGCTGGTGGGCTTCGCCGAGGACTCGCCCCGGCAGTCGCAAGCTGCCGAGTCGCCGGGCCTGGAAGCCATACCGCCCTGCCCCGAGTCTCCCCCCGAGGCCTCCCCGCAGCCGGCCGGGCAGGCAGGGGCGCAGAGCGCGTTGGGCGCAGCGCAAGAAAGGAGGCAAACAACCAGGCAAGCAACCAGGCAAGCAACCAGGGAAGGAACCAGGGGAGGAACCAGGGAAGGAACTGCGGAAGAAACCACGGAAGCCGCGCTCGATGCCGGTAGCGTGGTGGGGCGCATTCAGGCGGGCACGGCCTCCGTGGAGGCCGAGCAGGCGCCGCAGGTGTCCATGATTCGCCGCGCCACGCCCTCGGTGCGGGCGCTGGCGCGGCTGCTGCACGTCGACCTGAAGCGGCTGACGCCCGCCGGGGAGCGCATCAGCGCGGCGGAGGTGCGCGCCGCGGCGAGTGCGGCGACTTTGCCAGAGGAGCACACGACGCAGCCCTCGCCCCACCTCCCGTCACCATCTGCACGCTTATCCCCAGGCCCACCCCAGTCTGCGTCCGCAAGGAAGGCAGAGGAAGTCTCCGCCGCGCCAACCCAGCCGGATAATGTGAATACGCCGGCGCGGCGCGCCATGGCGCTGGTGATGGCGCGCTCACGGGATCAGGTGGCGCCGGTGACACTGCAGGATACGGTGGATGTGCACCGCTGGTGGGGGCGGCAGCAGGCCACCCTGCGCCTGATCCGCGCCATCGAGTTTGCCTGCGCAACCGAGCCGACCCTCAACGCCCTGTACGAGGATGATCGCCTGCTGCCGGCACAGACGCTGAATATCGGCCTGGCAGTGGACTCGCCGCGCGGCCTCTTCGTGCCGGTGCTGCGGAACGTAAGCGCGCACAGCGACGAAGAGCTGCGACAACAGATTGCGGCTTTCAAGCGCGGGGCGCAGGAGCGTGGCATCGACCGGGCCGACCTGCAGGGCGCCAGCATACTGTTATCGAATTTCGGCGCCCTCGGCGGGTGTTTTGCCACCCCGGTGGTGATGCCGCCCACAGTGGCCATCGTCGGCGCCGGTCGTGTCATCGAGTCCGTAGTGCCGGTGGCGGGACGCCCGGCGATACGGCCGATGCTGCCGCTGTCGGTCAGTGCCGACCACCGGGCGGTGACCGGCGGTGAGCTGGCACGCTTTCTGGCGGCATTGCAGAGAGCCCTGTCGGCCTGAGTCTCACGGCAGAAATTCCCGGGCGGCTGGGCAATCCCCTTTCACTTTGTTATCTTTAAGTTTCGATTCGAAAGTTAAAGTGTCATGTCGAAACGCAACACCCAGCAACGCCGCCACCAGATACTGACCGTCGTCACGGAAAATGGCGAGGCCAGCGTCGAGGAGCTGGCGCGGCGATTCGAAACCTCTGAGGTTACGATTCGCAAGGATTTGTCGGCCATGGAGAACCACGGTCTGCTGCTGCGCCGCCACGGCGGCGCCATTCCGGTGCCGCGGGAACTGGTGGTGGAGGAGGTGCCGTCGGAGGTGAAGCGGGCCATCGGCCGCGCCGCCGCCGCTCTGATTCCCGACCACCACCGCATCGTCATCGACTACGGGCGCACCACCGCCGCCATGATTCCCGAGCTGAACCACAAGCGCGGCCTGGTGGTGATGACCAATTCCCTGCACGTGGCCAACGCGCTGCGGGAGCTGGAAAACGAACCCACCCTGCTGATGACCGGCGGCACCTGGGACCCCCACTTCGAGGCTTTCCAGGGTCGCGTGGCGGAGCAGGTGTTGCGTGGCTACGACTTCGACCGCGCGTTTATCGGCGCCGACGGTATCGATCTGGAGCGCGGCACCTGCACCTTCAATGAGCAGATCGGCCTGTCCCGGGTGATGGCGGAGGTGGCCCGCGAAGTGGTGGTGCTGGCGGAGTCCAGCAAGGTGGGCCGGCGCATCCCGAACCTGGAGCTGCCCTGGCAAAGGGTCTCCACCCTGGTGACCGATGCCGGTCTCGACGATGCCACCGCCGCCGCCATCGAGGCGCTGGGCGTGACCCTGATTTGTGCTGATGTAAGCACTTACAACTGACGCAGGCCTTGCTGTATCGAGGCTTCGCGAAAGCTTTACAGAAGGTTTTCGCAAAGAGTTTACCGGCCGGGTTTGTCGGCCAGTGTTTTGAACGTATTCAATCTAGGTAATTTTTCCCCGGCTGCGCGCCGCCTGCCGCAGTCGCGGGAACAGAACGAGGTTTGTGGAAATGTGTGGAATTGTCGGCGCGCTGGCACAGCGCAATGTCACTGAAATCCTGCTGGAAGGGCTGCGCCGCCTGGAGTACCGCGGCTACGATTCCGCCGGTGTCTGCCTGCTCGACAGCCAGGGCGCGCTGCAGCTGCGCAAGACCCAGGGCAAGGTCGCCGACCTGGAGTCGCTGCTCGACAGCGAGCCCGCTGCTGGCCGGCTGGGCATCGCCCACACCCGCTGGGCGACCCATGGCGCGCCCTCCGACAACAACTCCCATCCCCATGTGTCCGGTGATTTCGCCCTGGTCCACAACGGCATTATCGAAAACCACCAGAGCCTGCGCGAAGAGCTGAAAGGTCGCGGTTACCAGTTTGTTTCCGAAACCGATACCGAGGTGGTGGTGCACCTGATTCACGCCCTCGCCGCAGAGGGCCGCGACCTGCAGGCGGCGGTTAGCGCCGCCATCGAGCGTCTCGAGGGCGCCTACGCCCTCGGTGTCATCAGCGCCCGCGAGCCGGATGTGCTGATGTGCGCCCGCTCCGGCAGCCCGCTGGTGATCGGTGTCGGCATCGAGGAGAACTTTATCGCCTCAGACCCCATGGCGCTGAATCAGGTGACGGATCGTTTTATCTTCCTCGAAGAGGGGGATGTGGCCGAGATCAGCGCGGCGGGTATCGCGGTGCGCGACAAAAACGGCGCGGAAGTGAGCCGGCCGGTGCACAAACTGCAGGGCGGCCACGATGCGGCGGACAAGGGCCGCTACCGCCACTACATGCAGAAGGAAATCTTCGAGCAGCCGACGGTGGTGGCCGCCACCATGGCCGGGCGCATCGGCGCCGAGACGGTGCTGCCGGAAGCGCTGGGCACGCGCGCCAACGAGATTTTGCCGCAGGTGGAGCAGGTGCAGATCGTCGCCTGTGGCACCAGTTACCACGCCGGACTGGTGGCGCGCTACTGGCTGGAAGACTGGGCCGGCATCCCCTGCTCGGTCGAGGTGGCCAGCGAGATCCGCTACCGCAAGACCGCGGTGCGCCCGGGCACGCTGTTTGTCACCATTTCCCAGTCCGGTGAAACCGCCGACACCCTGGCGGCCCTGCGCCAGGCCAAAGAGCTGGGTTATCTGGCTTCAATGACCATCTGCAACGTGCCCAACAGCTCGCTGGTGCGGGAGTCGGAACTGTCGCTGATGACCGAGGCGGGTCCGGAGATCGGCGTCGCCTCCACCAAGGCCTTCACCACCCAGCTGGTCGCATTGCAGCTGTTCTGCATCGCGCTGGCCAAGGCCAATGGCCTCCCCGCCGCGCGCGAGGCGGAGCTGGTGCGGGCTCTGCACCAGCTGCCGGAATTGATGGAGGCCTTCACCGCTCTGGACGCGAAAGTGCGCGACACCAGCGAGGCCTTCGCCGAAAAGCACCACGCCCTGTTCCTGGGCCGCGGCGTTGAATACCCCATCGCCCTCGAGGGTGCGCTGAAGCTGAAGGAGATTTCCTATATTCATGCCGAGGCCTACCCCGCCGGTGAACTGAAGCACGGTCCCCTGGCGCTGGTGGATGCGGATATGCCGGTGGTGGTGGTGGCCCCGAACGACGAACTGCTGGAAAAGCTCAAGTCCAACCTGCAGGAAGTGCGCGCCCGTGGCGGCCAGCTGTTCGTGTTTGCCAGCCCGCAGGCGGGCTTTGCCAGCGAGCCGGGCATCACCGTGGTGGAGGTGCCGGATGCCCCCGAGAGCCTGCAGCCGATCCTGTACACCGTGCCCCTGCAGCTGCTCAGCTACCATGTGGCCCTGCTCAAGGGCACCGACGTGGACCAGCCGCGCAATCTGGCAAAATCTGTCACCGTCGAGTAGCGCGGTTAAGCCCGGGCGCCACCTGCGGCAAGCGGTGCCGGTTGCGCGGCGCCGCTGCCGTAAGGTGCTGCGCCGGGGTGAAGGGCTGCGCCAACCGGGGGAAGTTTTGGGTATAGATATGCGCGCAAAAGCGCTAATTTCCCGCCAAAAGCAGCTATTTGTACTCATTTGCGCCGAGCAACCGTCTCGCCCAGCGGGCCTGCCTCACAGCCCCGGCTTGGTCTTGCTGTCGTCCGCTTCCCAGTGGTGATCCAGATGCAGGTCGCGGTCGCGGCGGTCTTCCTGCAGCGCCTGCAGCAGCTGTTCGCGGTAGATTCTGGTCTGGGCGATATGCTGGGATTCGTCCCGCCAGTAGGGGAACAGGGATTCCAGCATGCGCTGGTCGTGCTGGCGGAACTTGCGCGCCGCGCGCCGCGCCTGCAGGGGCGACAGCCCCAGCAACTGCAGCGCACACTCGCCGATGGATAGGGCCGAATCCACCGTCTCGCGGAAAATGTATTTCACCCCCGCTTCCATCAATGCGTACTGGTGCATGCGGTTGCGGGCGCGGGCGAGAATGGTCACATGGGGGAAGTGCTTGTGCAGCTGGGCGACGATCTCCAGTGACGCCGCCTGATCGCTGAGGGTGAGAATCACCAGCTTGGCGTTTTTGGCGCCGGCCGCTTTCAGCAACTCCTCCCGCGAGGCATCGCCGTAGTAGGCCTTGATGCCGTAGCGCCGCACCAGATCCAGCTGTTCCGCATTGCGCTCCAGCAGGGTGGTTTCGAAGCCGCAGGCGTTCAGCAGGCGCCCGGCGATCTGGCCGAAGCGGCCGTAGCCGATAATAATCACCGGTGAGCCGTGGTCTTCCGGCGGCTCCTGCTCTTGCGAATGGCTTGCGCTGCCGCCGCGCAGATAGCGGGGCTGCACAAACTGTTCGTAGACCAGCAGCAGGATCGGCGTCAGCGCCATGGACAGGGCGATCACTACCACCAGCAGGTTGGCGGTGGTGTCTTCCAGCACCTGGCGCTGGGCGGCGAAGGACACCAGCACGAAGCCGAACTCCCCCGCCTGGGCGAGGGAGAGCGCAAACAGCCAGTCCTCGCCCCGGGACATGCGCGCCGCCCGCGCCAGGGCGAACAGCACGGTAAATTTCACCACCACCAGCAGCAGCACCAGCGCCAGCAGCAGCAGCGGATACTGAGCGATCAGGTTGAAGTTGATGCTGGCGCCGACGGCGATAAAAAACAGCCCCAGCAGCAGCCCCTTGAAGGGCTGGATATCCGCTTCCAGCTCGTGGCGGAACTGGCTCTCGGCGAGGATCACGCCGGCCATAAAGGTGCCCAGCGCCGGCGACAGGTCCAGCCAGATCATCACCGCGGCCGCGCCCACCACGATCAGCAGTGAAGTGACGGTGAACATCTCGCGCAGCTGGCTGCCGGCCACCAGCCGCAGCAGCGGCCCCAGCAGGTAGCGCCCCGCCAGCACGAACGCCAGCATGGTGCCGGTAAATGCCAGGGCGTAGCGCCAGCCGCTCAGCCCGCTGGCCTGCAGTTCCGGCTGGCTGCCCGCCAGCAGGGGCAACAGCGCCAAAATGGGGATAACGGCGATATCCTGAAACAGCAGTACGGAGAAGGCGCCGCGCCCGCCCTCGGTGCGCAAAAGGCCTTTTTCGGTGAGCGACTGCAGCACGATGGCGGTGGAGGACAGGCCGAGGATCAGGCCGATGGCGAGCGCCGATCGCCACTCCCGCCCATAGGCCAGCATGGCCACGGCGGCGATGGCCGCAGCGGTCAGCAGCAGCTGTGCGGTACCGGTGCCGAAGATGGCGCCGCGCATGCGCCACAGCTTGCGCGGCTGCAGCTCCAGGCCGATCAGAAACAGCATCAGGGCGACGCCGAACTCGGCGACATGCATCTCCTCGCTGGCATCGCCAACAAGCTCCAGGGCGTGCGGGCCGATGACCACGCCGGCAATCAGGTAGCCGAGCACCGAGCCGAGCCCGAGGCGGGTGGCCAGCGGCACCGCGATCACCGCCGCCGTGAGGTAGATCACCGCCTGAAACAGAAAGCTGCTGTGTTCCATATCCCTCTATTCGATGGGTTGCCGACGGATGGGTGGCGCGGGTCTCAGCCGGTCGCCTCGGGGACCTTGGTCTCCGGCTCGGCCACCGCGCGGCTGCGCTGGATCAGCGGGGCGATGGTTGAACCCTGCACCACGATGGAAAAGAGTACCACGCCGTAGGTCATCACCACCCACAGGTGGCGCAGGTCCTGGTCGCCCACGGCAATATGGTCGGCGGGAATGGACATGGCCAGCGCCAGCGCCAGACCGCCGCGCAGGCCGCCCCAGATCAGTATGCGCTCACTGTAGGGGTGGTAGCGGCGCAGCCGCTTGAGGAGCAAAAAGGGCACGCTGACGGCGGAAACCCGCCCCATCAGCACGATCGCGATGGCGGCGGCGATCAGGATGTAATCGACCGCGCGAAAGTCGATGGTAATCAGGAACAGGCCCACCAGCAGGAACAGCAGCCCGTTGAGGAAGTCCTCGGTGATGCTCCAGAAGTTGTCCAGCTCGTGCTGGCTGACCCGCGAGAAGCCTTTTTCGCGGGTGAAGTTGCCGATGATGATGCCGCTCACCACCATCGCCAGCGCGCCGGACACCCCGAGGATATTGGCCAGGGCAAAGCCCGCGGTGGGAATCACCAGCGTCAGCAGCAGCTCCAGGCTGTGGTCGTCGGTGGCGCAGATCAGGAAGTGGAACAGGCCGCCGATAAACAGGCCCAGCAGCACGCCACCGATGGCCTCCAGCGCGAACAGTTGCGCCACCGCGGGCAGGGTGGGTTCCGCGCCCTGGAAGGCCAGCGCGTAGATAACGGCGAAAATCACCAGGCCAAAACCGTCGTTGAACAGGGACTCCCCCTCCACCTGAATCGCCACCTGTTCCGGCGCCTTGAGGCTTTTCAGGATCGCCAGCACGGCGATGGGGTCGGTGGGGGAAATCAGTGCGCCGAACAGCAGGCAGTAGACGAAGGCGGCCGGCAGGCCGAGCAGCTGCAGGAACCCGTACAGCAGCGCGCCCACCACGAAGGTGGAGATTGTTGTGCCCACCACCGCCAGCAGGCCGATTTCCAGGCGCTGGTTGCGCAGCATCAGCAGGTCGATATGCAGGCTGCCGGCAAACAGCAGGAAGCCGAGCATGCCTTTCAGCAGCAGGTCCGGCAGGTTGAGCAGCGGCAGCAGCTGGTCGGCCCAGTCGCGCAGTTCCAGCACACCGAGCTTGCCGAGGCCCGTGACCAGCATCGACAGGGCCAGGGCGCCGGCGGTGATGGCGATGGTGGTCTGTGCGCGCAGCACATACTGGTTGAGGAAACCCAGCAGGACGGAGACCGCGGCGAGGAAACAAAAGATGTAATAGGCGTCCATGGTCGCGCGCGACTCCCTTCAGGCTGCAGCATCGCAGCATGGTGCCGGCAGCCAACGGCTGAGCTGGCTGCGGGCAGCCGGCGCAGTGCTTGCGCCGGTCGGTGGATGCCGCAGAAAGAGGCGCGGCCAGTCAGGTGGCGAGAGTACCGTTGTTGTAATCGCGCAGCGTCTGCTCGATTTCCTCACGGCTGTTCATCACGAAGGGGCCGTAATGCACCAGCGGCTCATTGAGCGGCAGGCCGTGCAGACACAGAAGACCCGCCCCTTCCCCACCGGCGCGCAATTGTAGCGACTCCCCGCTGCCGTACAACAGCATATTGCCGCGCCCTATGGCCCCGCGCTCGGTAATCAGTCCACCACGATAGATATACACCAGTACGGTGTGTTCCGCCGGCAGCGGCAGGATCGCCTGCGCATCGGCGATAAGGCGCAGGTCGGCCACCGCCGCTTGCGCCGCCGCCTCCGTCAAGGGCGCGCTGTAGGCCCGCCCCGCCAGGCTCCAGTCGCCGGCGATCAGGCGCGCGCGGGAGCCGCAATCATCCACGGGCACTTCGACGATGTCTTCGCACTGAATATCGCGCCAGGTGGGCGGGTCCATCTTGTTGGCCGCGGCCATGTTGATCCACAGCTGGAAGCCGTGCATGCCGCCCTCGCCCTGGGTCGGCATCTCCGAGTGGATGATACCGCGCCCGGCGCGCATCCACTGGGCGCCGCCGGTTGCGACAGAGCCGCGGTTGCCGAGGTGATCCTGATGCTCGAACTCACCGCTGAGCATATAGGTCAGTGTCTCGATGCCGCGGTGCGGGTGCGACGGGAAACCGGCGATATAGTCATCGGCGCTATCGGAGCGGATTTCATCCAGCATCAGGAACGGGCTGAAATCCGGGCTCTGGAAGCCGGCAATACGCTGGATTTTCACCCCGGCGCCGTCGGCGGAAGCCTGGCTGGCCACTGTGCGCACCAGTGGGCGCGCGCCCGGTTTGAGTGTCTGTGTGTTCATGGTCGCACCTCTATTGCAGCTTTGCCGCATTTCTGCGCTGGGGGTTGCCGGAGTATATGGCGATGGATTCGATATAAAATGGCAAAAAATCGCCCTTTGCGTTCGACTGCATCGGAAAATAAATGGGCCGGATCGCAGGTTCCGGTCGTATCTTCACAGAGCGGGGAGCTCCCATGCCCAAGGTCACCCTAGAGCAGTGGCGTATGTTTCAGTCGGTCGTCGAACACGGCGGCTTCTCCCAGGCCGCGCAGGCGGTACACAAGAGCCAGTCGTCCATCAACCACGCGGTGCACAAGCTGCAGGAGAGTCTCGGTGTCGATCTGCTGGAGGTGCGCGGCCGCAAGGCCGAACTCACCGATGCCGGGCGCATTTTGCTGTCCCGCGCCGGCGGCCTGCTGAGCGAAGCCGAGGCGCTGGAGGCGGTGGCCACCAGCCTGGCCGAGGGCCGCGAGGCCGCGCTGACCATCGCCGTGGATGTGATTTTTGATTACGACTGCCTCTTCAACGCCGTCGAGCGCTTTGCCGGCGAGTTTCCCCACACCCGGCTGGAGGTGCGCGAGACGGTGCTGTCTGGCGCCGAGGAGCTGCTGATACAGGGCGAGGCGGATTTCATTCTGTCGGGGCGGGTGCCGCAGGGCTTTGTCGGCGAGCCGGTGTCGGTGGTGCGTTTCCTGCCGGTGGCGCACCCGGATCACCCCCTGCACCATCTGGGCCGCCCGGTGGCGCGCAAGGACCTGAAGGCCAGCCGCCAGATCGTGATGCGCGATTCCGCCAGCCGCAACCGCCAGGATGCCGGCTGGCTCGGCTCCGATCAGCGCATCACCGTCACCAATGTGCAGACCTCCGTGGAGCTGATCGAGCGCGGCCTCGGGTTCGCCTGGCTGCCGGAAACCCGCATCCGCGACTCCCTGTCCGCCGACCGGCTGCTGCCCCTGCCCACGGAAGAGGCCTGGGAGCGCAACGTGACCGTCTACCTGGTGTATTCCGACAGCGACAGGAGTGGCCCGGCCGCCCGTTTCCTGATCGATACCCTGCGCGACGGCCTGGAGTGCCCGCAATAACCCATTGCCGGGCAAGTGAGGGGCGCAATAAGTGTTCGATTAAATCGAAAGCAAAGCGCAAAAATTTGTGGTTTTCAGTCGATTCATTGTAACTAAACTGATTATCGACATTCGATTGGGCGTCAAACCGGGCAGCTGTGGGGAAATGGCATCACCTTCACCGCAGCGCCCTATGCTGTCATCACAGAGCACGCGAGGAGGGGTTATGGGCCTGTTGGTCAAAGGTCAGTGGCACGACCACTGGTATGAAACGGAGCAGAGCGGCGGCGAATTTGTGCGCGAGGCTGCCCAGCTGCGCAACTGGATCACCGCCGATGGCGGCCCCGGTCCCAGCGGCGAAGGCGGCTTCCCGGCCGAGGCGGGCCGCTACCACCTCTATGTATCCCTCGCCTGTCCCTGGGCCCACCGCACTCTGATCTTCCGCAAGCTCAAGGAGCTGGAAAGCCTGATCAGCGTTTCGGTGGTGAGCCCCTATATGCGCGAGCACGGCTGGACCTTCAATAAGGAGGAGGGCAGCAGCGGCGACGCGCTGTTTCAGAGCGACTACCTGTACCAGATTTATACCCGCAACAAGGCGGATTACAGCGGGCGGGTGACTGTACCGGTGTTGTGGGACAAGCAGCGCGGTTGTGTGGTGAGCAATGAGTCGGCGGAAATCATCCGCATGTTCAACAGCGCCTTCAACGGCCTCACCGGCAACGAGGACGATTACTACCCCGAGGGGCTGCGCGGCGATATCGACGCCACTAACGCAATTGTTTACGAAAATGTGAATAACGGCGTCTATCGTGCGGGCTTCGCCACGAAACAGGATGCCTACGAGCAGGCTTACGAGCGGCTTTTCTCCACCCTGGATCAGCTGGAGCGGCGGCTGGCGGACAACCGCTACCTGTGCGGCGGGCGCATCACCGAGGCGGACTGGCGTCTGTTCACCACCCTGGTGCGTTTTGACCCGGTCTACCACGGCCATTTCAAATGCAACAAGCAGCGGCTGGCGGACTACCCCAACCTGTGGGGCTATGTGCGCGAGCTGTACCAGAGGCCCGGGGTGGCGGAGACGGTGAATTTCCACCATATCAAGACGCATTACTACGCCAGCCACAGCAACATCAATCCCACCGGCATAGTGCCAAAGGGCCCGGAGCTGGATTACAGCGCCCCGCACCACCGCGGTTGAGCCTCTGCCCGCGTGCCCTAGCGGCTCCGCGGGCTGTCGTGCACTGGCTGACCCGCCTCGATGGGCTCCCGCGCCCGCGCCACCAGCAGCACCAGGACAAGCGCTGTCACCGCGCAGGCGCACATGGAGGCGGCGATGGGCACCAGTGTGCCGGTATGCAGGCCGTTGACCAGGCCGCCGAGAATCCCCCCGGTGATAAACAGCGAGGTGCCGTACAGGGCGTTGGCGCTGCCGCTGATGCCGGGAAAAAACTCCAGGTAGCAGGCGGCCGCGTTGGGGCCGGTGAGGCCGATACAGGCCACCACTATCAACAGCGGCAGCATCCAGCGCAGCAGGCTCGGCTCGCCGGTGAGGGTGTTGAGCAGCAGCAGGCAGCAGCCGAGCAGTTGCAGCCCCACCCCAGCGAGCAATATCTGCCGCGGTTCAAAAAATTTCAGCAGGCGGATATTCAGCTGCATCATGACGATCAGGCCCAGAATGCCGGCGCCGAAAAACAGCGGGAAGCGCTCGGCGGCCACGCCGAAATTTTCCATAAACACGAAGGGCGCGGTGGTGATGTAGATAAACATCGAGCCACTGACAAAGGACTGGGTGCCGAGGAAACCGAGGGCGCGGCGGTTGCGCAGCACCTGGGCGTAGTTGCGCAGCAGGTGGCGCTTGGGTGCGCTGCGGTGTCGCGCCTGGGTTGTGGGCGACAGGGTTTCCGGCAGCAGTTTGCGCACCAGCACCAGCATGGCCAGCGCGTAACAGAGCAGGAAGGTGAAAATCCAGCGCCAGTCGCCGATCACCATCAGCACCGAGCCGATCACCGGCGCCACCAGCGGCGCCAGCAGCATCATGGTGGTGATGGTGGAAAGCGTGCGCGCGGCCTCGCGGCCGCTGTAGAGGTCGCGCACGATGGCGGTACAGATCACCGTGGCGAAACCGCCGCCCAGCGCCTGCGAAAAACGCAGCGCGATCAACTGCTCGACGCTTTTGCTCCACAGAATCAGCAAGGTGCTGAAAACAAAGATAATCAGGCCGATGGTGCCGACGGTGCGCCGGCCCCAGCGGTCCGAGAGCGGTCCGCCCATCAGCTGGCCCGCGGCAAAGCCGAGCAGGAAGCTGGAAAGGGAGTGCTGCACCCGCGCCACCTCGCTGCCCAGGGCCTCGGCAATGGCGGGAATGGCGGGCAGGTAAGTGTCGATGGAGAAGGGGGTCAAGGCCACCAGCGCCGCAAGCCAAAGGGCCAGCCAGCGCGTGGGCAGTCTGTTGTCGGTGGCGGAATCGCTGCGCATAAACGGCTCGGAAAAGGCGGTGTGTGCCCGACAGGGGCACGGCAGGGTACAGCCAGCGCGCCGGTGTTACCAGCGCCGCAGCGCTACTTCTCCTGACGCAGGGTATACAGGCCCTGCTTCAGCTTGAGCAGGTGCTCCTGCAGCTGCGGCCCCTTGCGCTGGGCCACGCCGATGGCGAGGGTGTCGATCACCACCAGGTGCGCGATGCGCGAGGACAGCGGCGTGTAAATCTCAATATCCTCTTCCACGTCCACCTCCAGCGGAATGGTGGCGTGCTGGGCGACCGCGGAGCCGCTCGGCGCCAGGCCGATCACGGTGCCGCCCTGCTGTTTGACCATTTCCATCGAGTGCAGCAGCGCCTTGGTGCGGCCGCTCTGGGAGATGGCCACCACCACATCGCCGGCCTCCATCGACATCGCCGACATGTTCTGCATATGGTGGTCGGAGTGGGCGGCGGTAGCCACCTGCAGGCGGAAGAACTTGTGCTGGGCATCGGTGGCGACAGCGCCGGAGGCACCAAAACCAAAGAACTCCACGCGCTTGGCGGAGGCGATGGCGACCACCGCCGCCTCCAGCGCGCGGTTATCGATGGTGTCGCGCACGTTCAGCAGTGTGTCCACGGTGGAGTCGAACACCTTGCGCTTGTACTCGGCGATGGTGTCGGTCTCGGTCACCGCGATCTGGCCGAAACTGGGGCTGGAAGCCAGCTGCTGGGCGAGGTTCAGTTTGAATTCCTGGAATCCCGAACAGCCCACGGCGCGGCAGAAACGCACCACGGTGGGTTCACTCACCTGCGCCTCGGTGGCCAGGTCGACGATGCGCATATGGATGACTTCATCCGGGTTAGCGAGGATGTATTCGGCAACCTTGCGCTCGGACTTGCGCATGGAAGACAGTTTTTCGCTGATTTTCTGCGTGACTTCCGCCGGCTTCACGGGACTTCCTTCTCTATTACTGACCGAGCAGTTTAGCGGCTGCTCCCGGTCGTGGCGAGCGCCACATTCCAGTGCACACAGACCAGCGCGCAAACCCGGTTGCCGGGCGCTGGCCAAACCTGTTTATTTACACAGGTGCGCGCCGCCAGCTCTGGTACAATCGCCGCCCATGGACGTATCTCAGATTCTAGACCCCCTCAACGACGCGCAGCGCGAAGCCGTTGCCGCGCCCCCCGGCAATCAACTGGTACTGGCTGGCGCCGGCTCCGGCAAGACCCGCGTGCTGGTGCACCGCATCGCCTGGCTGATGCAGGTGGAGGGCGCCTCGCCCTACTCCATCCTCTCGGTGACCTTTACCAACAAGGCCGCGCGCGAGATGCGCGCGCGCATCGAGGAACTGCTGGGGGTCAATACCTTCGGTATGTGGGTGGGCACCTTTCACGGCATTGCCCACCGCCTGCTCAAGGCCCACTACCAGGAGGCCAGGCTGCCGCAGAACTTCCAGATTCTGGACAGCGACGACCAGCTGCGCCTGATCAAGCGGGTGCAGAACGACCTCGGCCTGGACGAGAAAAAGTGGCCACCGCGCGAGACCCAGTGGTGGATCGGCGCCCAGAAGGACGAGGGCCTGCGCCCGCAGTATATCGACGCCGGTGGCGATCCCTGGCTGCAGACCATGGTGCGCATCTACTTCGCCTACGAGGAGGCCTGCCAGCGCGGCGGCCTGGTGGACTTCGGCGAGCTGCTGCTGCGCGCCCACGAGCTGTGGCTGAACAACGATGCGGTGCTGGCCCACTACCGCAACCGCTTCCCCTACATCCTGGTGGACGAGTTTCAGGACACCAACACGATTCAGTACGCCTGGCTGCGCATGCTGGCCGGGGACCAGTGCCACATCACCGCGGTGGGCGACGACGACCAGTCCATCTATGGCTGGCGCGGCGCCAAGATCGAGAATATCCAGCACTTCGCCCAGGATCTGCGCGAGGTGCAGACCGTGCGCCTGGAGCAGAATTACCGCTCCACCGGCACCATCCTCAAGGCCGCCAACGCGGTGATCGAACACAACGCCGGCCGCCTCGGCAAGGAGTTGTGGACCCGTGGCGAGGAGGGCGAGCCGATTTCCCTCTACGCCGCCTACAACGAACAGGACGAGGCGCGCTTTATCGTCGAGCGCATTCAGGACTGGGTGCGCGACGGCCAGCGCCGCGACAGCGTGGCCATCCTGTACCGCTCCAACGCCCAGTCGCGGGTATTGGAAGAGGCGCTGTTGCGGGAACAGGTGCCCTACCGTATCTACGGCGGCCAGCGCTTCTTCGAGCGCATGGAAATCAAGAACGCGCTGTCCTATATGCGCCTGATCGCCAACCGCGATGACGACACCGCCTTCGAGCGGGTGGTGAATACCCCCACCCGCGGCATCGGCGCCCGCACCGTGGATGCGGTGCGCGGCTATGCCCGCGAGCACGGCTGCTCCATGTGGCAGGCGGCCAAGCTGATGCTGCAACAGCGGGTGCTGGCGGCGCGGGCCGGCAATGCACTGCAGGGCTTTATCGATCTGGTCAACCAGCTGGCGGCCAACGCCGAGGACAAGCTGCTCGGCGCCATCGCCGAGGATGTGATCGAGACCAGCGGCCTGCTGGACTTTCACAGCAAGGAAAAAGGCGAGAAGGGCCAGACCCGGGTGGAAAACCTGCAGGAACTGGTCAGCGCCTGCGGCGATTTCGATGGCATCGAGATTCCCGAGGGTGAGGAGGAGCCGCCGCTGCTGGAGCAGTTCCTCGACAGCGCCGCCCTCGACGCCGGTGAGGGCCAGGCGGACGAGTTCGAAGACGCGGTGCAGCTGATGACCCTGCACTCCGCCAAGGGGCTGGAGTTTCCGCTGGTATTTCTGGCCGGGGTGGAGGAAAACCTCTTCCCGCACAAAATGTCGGCTCAGGAACCGGGCCGCATGGAAGAGGAGCGGCGCCTCTGTTACGTGGGCATCACCCGCGCCATGCAGAAACTGTATATCACCTACGCGGAAAACCGCCGCCTGTTCGGCACCGAGACCTACAACAGCCCGTCGCGCTTTATCGGCGAGATACCGCCGGAGCTGGTGCACGAGGTGCGCCTCAAAACCGAAATCTCGCGGCCGCTGTTCAACGCCGACTACGGCAAGCTCGGCGGCCAGGTGGGTCGTTTTTCCGACCCGGCGCCGGACTTCGATGACCTGCCGCCACTGGCCCTGGGTGGCCGGGTCGAGCATCCCAAGTTTGGCGAGGGCACCGTGGTGCAGTTCGAGGGCAGCGGCCCGCGGGCGCGGGTGCAGGTCAATTTCGACGATGCCGGCAGCAAGTGGCTGGTGGTGGCGATGGCGAAACTGCAGCCGCTGTAAACGGGCTGAAAATCACCCGCTCAACGGGATGGTAATAAGGAGCCGGGTAAGTGAACCGTTGGCCAACTGGCCCGCGTGTTGTGGAATCCCCGCCGCACTGACAGTAGCATCACCGTCGGCCATGACGCTGTTAATCGGTGTTTCAGGTTCACCGATGTTGCAAGACGCGGGCGGTGAGAGATGACCCATAAGAAAAAATACAGATGAAAAAAATCAACTGGTACCCCCCCATTATTCTCGGACTGCTGGCCCTGGTGGTGATTACCTTCGGTACCCTGGTCGCCTCGCGCGCATCACTGGGACCAGCGCAGAAATTTACCGAGAGCAGCGGCCAGCAGACCTTCCAGTGGAAGCTTGTCACCACCTGGCCGAAAAACTTTCCCGGTCTCGGCAGCGCGCCGGAACGCTTCGCGGAAAAAGTCGCGCAGATGTCCGCCGGGCGCCTGAAAATACACGTGTATGGCGCCGGTGAACTGGTGCCCGCCATGGGCGTGTTCGGCGCGGTGTCCGAGGGCGCCGCGCAGATGGGTCACGGCGCCGCCTATTACTGGAAAGGCAAGCTGCCCGCCGCGCAGTTCTTCACCGCCGTACCCTTCGGCCTCAATGCCCAGGAAATGAACGGCTGGCTGCACCACGGCGGCGGGCTGGAACTGTGGCAGGAACTGTACGCACCCTTCAACCTGATCCCCATGGCCGGCGGCTCCACCGGTGTGCAGATGGCGGGCTGGTTCAACAAGCAGATCAACTCCGTCGAGGACCTCAAGGGCCTCAAAATGCGTATTCCCGGCCTGGGGGGCGAGGTGCTGAACCGCGCGGGCGGCACCGCCGTCACCATTCCCGGCGGCGAACTCTATACCGCGCTGCAGACCGGCGTCATCGACGCCACCGAGTGGGTCGGCCCCTACAATGATCTCGCCTTCGGTTTCCACCAGATCGCCGACTATTACTACTACCCCGGCTGGCACGAACCCGGTTCCATTCTCGAATTTATCGTCAACAAAACCGCTTTTGAAAAGCTGCCGCCGGATCTGCAGGCCATCGTTCGCACCGCCGCCCGCGATGCCAACCAGGACATGCTCGACGAGTACACCGCCCGCAACAACCGCGCCCTGAAGGAACTGGTGGACAGCCACGGTGTACAACTGAAACGCCTGCCGGACGAAGTGCTCGCGCACCTGCGGGCCATCAACACCGAGATACTGCAGGAAACCGCCGCGGAAGATCCGCAGTTTGCGCGCATCTATGACGCCTTCCGCCAATTCGAAGCCCAGGTGGCTCCCTACCACCGCATCAGCGAAGAGGCCTACTACGAAACCCGCGGTCTCAATAGCGGCGAATAAAGCCGGGTATAAAGACAGCCGCCGGGAATCTCGCGCTCAAACTCCCGTAACCGCGAATGGAGCGGCAACGGCTGGGTGCGACTGAAGCGGGGATTAGGCAGAGCAGGAGTTTTTGCAGGGCACAGGTTTTTGCAATACAGCGAGGATTACACGCAATTGAAAGACCTGCGCGGCAGGATCAGGATTATCCGCGCTCGGCTCGTCAATTGTGAGGCAGCTTTGTACGCCGCCCGTCACCGGTGGTGGCGGGTGCTTAATGTCGACACCCGTGTAACCGGGAAATCAGCGGTTGGGCAGCGGCCTGGTGTGGCCCTTGTCATCGATGGCGACGAATACGAATTCGCCCTCGGTAACCTTTTCCTGCTCACCGGAGTGCACGCGGGTCAGCCATACCTCGACCATGGTGCGAATGGAGGAGCGGCCCACCTCGATGGGCTCGGCGTAGCAGCTGACGGTGGAGCCGACGGGCACCGGGCGCAGAAACACCATATTGCCGGTGGCGACCGTGGTTACGCGGCCGCGGGCGATACTCTGGGCCAGAATGGCGCCGGCCAGGTCCATCTGCGACATCAGCCAGCCGGCGAATACATCCCCCTGGGGGTTGGTATCCCGGGGCATGGCCAGGGTCTGCAGGGTCAGGGTGCCGGAGGGCTGCGGCGCTTCATCAAGTGCTGCCATGGATTGCTCACGAACGGTTAGATTTATTGGAAATTGCCGCGAAGCGGGTGGCGCATTGTAGCACAGGCTGCCTACAAATTAGGCACAGGCGGCAACGGCAATAACGCGGCGACACTGAACTCGCGTCCCAGATTTCGGCCGGGCGCGGCGGCGCAAACTTGCCCGGGGTGCGCCGGGCACCTAGAATCCCGCCATGCACCGTATTTTTATCCTCACATTGCTGCTGATGTTCAGCGTCCAGAGTATCGCCTCTGCGATGCAGCACGACTGTGGCGCGATGATGGGGAACGGTGTCGATGCAAGTCGCGGTGGTGCGGATACAAGCCACGCCATGGGCATGCACCATGACATGGTCATGGATATGGATATGGGCATGGACATGCCCCACGAGATGCACGCCGACATGCCCTGCTGCGATGGCGCGAACAGCGTCGCCGGCGCCCCGGCTGCGGGCGCTGCCGAGCAGGCGTCCCATTGCCAGCTCAGCTGTTCGCTGGGTGCTTGCAGCGCGCCGGTTGCCATGCCGGCGGCATTACTGCCGCTCGAATTCACCCTGCTGCACCCGGAGTCGATACGCTCGCCGATCGACCGTCCCACAACCTCCCACACCAGTCTGTTCCGGCCCCCAATCGCCGCCTGATGATCCGTTAACCGGTGCCGGCCGGCACCTGCGAGCCATCCGAACAGACAGGAATCACCGATGTTTCTTCCCTTCAGGGCCGCGCGGCTTGGCGGCCCGTTTGCACTCATGATCGTCGCCGCGGTGTTGGCCGGCGCGGCAATACCGGCATATGCCTCGCTCGATTACCGTCAGGCGCTTGCCATCGCCCTCGAGCGCGATCCCGAGAGCGCCGCCGGGCGCCTTGAGGCCGAGGCGCTGCGGGCCGATGCCATCGCTGAGGGGCAGTGGGCCGACCCCATGCTGAAACTGGGCGTGGCCAATTTGCCCACCGACAGCTTCGCCTTCGACGAACAGCCGATGACGCAGAAACTAGTGGGCATCAGCCAACAGCTGCCCCGCGGTGACAGCGCGCAACTGCGCGGCGAGCGCGGCAGATTGCGGGCAGAGGCAACGCTTGCGGAGGTGGCGGAGCGCCAATTGCAGCTGACCCTGGCGGTGAGCGAGGCGTTTCTGCAGTTGGCCGCGCAGATCGAGGGGCGGGATTTGCTGCGGGAAAACCGCAGCTGGCTGGCGCAGCTGGTGGACTACGACCGCACCCGTCTGGCCACCGGCGAGGTGCCCTCGCAGCAACTGCTGCAGAGCCAGCTGGCCCTGGCGCGCCTCGACGACCGCATTCGCGCCCTCGAAGGGGAGATCGACCGCAGCCGTGGCGAACTGTCGCGCTGGCTCGGCGAGGCGGCCTGGCAGCCGCTGGATACCAGTCTGCCAGGCTGGGCGGATACCCGCAGCTGGCTGCAAGCACAGCCGCTGCCTCTGCCGATGGAAAGCGTCGCCGGCCACCCGGCACTGGCGGCCGCTGGCGCGTTAGTGGAGGCGCAAGGGCGCAGCGTGGCGCTCGCCGAGGAGGCCTACAAGCCCCAGTGGCGGCTGGAGTTCAGCTATGGCCAGCGGCAGCCCACACCCATGAGCGACGGTGCCGACTTTGCCAGTGCGCTGGTCTCCGTCGATCTTCCCCTCTTCCGCAAAAACCGCCAGGACCAGCGCCTTGCCGCCGCGCGCGCCCGCGAGAGCGCCGGAATCCTGCAGCGACAGAACCGGCTGCAGCAGTTGCACGGTGGGCTGAACAGCGCCGCCGCCAGCGCAGACAGCCTGCGCGCGCGCCGGCAACTCTACCGGCAGCAACTGCTGCCCAATGCCGAGGCCGCCGCCACTGCCGCACTGCAGGGTTACGCGAGCAACACCGCCGAACTCGATGGGGTGATCGCCCTGCGTATGCAGGCCATCGAAACGCAGATCGCGGCGCTGCAACTGGATTACGACTACTACCGCGCACTGGCGCGGGTGCGCTACTACCTCGCCGGCACTGTGCCGGCGAGCGGCAAGTAAGCGACTGGCAAACCGCAAGAATTTGCCCGCAACGCCAGCGGGCCAGACAGGACTACGAATAATGCACAAGGCTTCAATCATGATCGCGGCGGCGGCGCTGGTGGGTGTGACGCTGGGCTGGTGGCTGGGCGCCGCCGACGGGGACTCCGCGCAACAGGCCGGGGGCGAAAAGAAAATCCTCTACTGGGTCGCGCCCATGGACCCCAATTACCGTCGCGACGGGCCGGGCAAATCGCCCATGGGCATGGACCTGATTCCGGTGTACGAGGGTGAGGAGCAGCAAGACAAGCCCGGTACCGTGCGTATCTCGCCGGCGGTCGAAAACAACCTGGGCGTGCGCACAGCCACGGCGGAGCTGGGTCCGGTAGCCGCCAAACTGAACACGGTGGGCATAGTGCAGCTGGATCAGCAGCGCATCGAGCACCAGCATTCGCGGCTCAGTGGCTGGGTGCAGAAAAGCTGGGTCAAGGCGCGGGGCGACCGGGTGGAAAAGGGCCAGCCGCTGGTGCAGATCTATTCGCCGGAGCTGGTGAAGGCCCAGCGGGAACTGCTGGCAGCCCTGCGAAGTGGCAACCGGGGTCTGATTGCCGCCACCCGCGAGCGCCTGCACAGTCTCGGCATTCCCGCCGCGGAGATTGCCCGTGTCGAGCGCGAAGGCAGCGCCAGCGAGGCGATCACCCTATATGCGGAGGCCAGCGGCTATGTGCAAAACCTCGGTGTGCGCGACGGCATGTACATCACCCCGCAGACCACCCTGGTGAGTGTGGGGCCGCTGCAGACGGTGTGGATCGAGGGCGAGGTGTTTCCCGCTCAGGGCCAGCAGGTGCAGCCGGGCGAGACCGCCACGGTGCGCACCGATGCCAGCCCGGGGCGCATCTGGCTCGGCGAGATCGTCAGAATTCTGCCGCAGCTGAACGAGCGCACCCGAACCCTGACCGTGCGGGTGCGGGTGGACAACCCGGACCGCACCCTGCGGCCGGGCATGTTTGTGCGTCTGCAACTGGACGGCCCCGAGGCCCGCGCCCTGACCATCCCCCGCGAGGCCCTGATCCGCACCGGCAGCATGGAGCGGGTGGTGCTGGCAGAGGGCGATGGGCGTTTCCGCTCCGTGCAGGTGCGGTCGGGCCGCGAGTTCGGCGAGCGGGTGGAAATTCTCGAAGGGCTGGCGGCCGGTGCGCGGGTGGTGACCTCGGCCCAGTTCCTGCTCGATTCCGAATCCAATGTCGGTGCCGCGCTGCAGCGCATGGATGCGGCGGACCGCCCCTGGGTGGGCGCGCGGGTGCTGACCATGCCCGATGACAACCACTATGCGCGGCTCGACCACGAACCGCTGCCGGCCTGGGACTGGCCGGCGATGGTGATGGGCTTTTACGTGGCCGAGGGCGCCGGCGTCGACCTGCGCAGGGCGATGGAGTCCGGCAGCCGCATTGAAGTGCAGATCCGCAAGCGCGCCGATGGCAAATACGAGGTGCTGGCCGCAAGGGCACCCGCCGCTGGCCATCACCACCGGCAGGGGCAACAGGGAGAAAAGGAGCCGGCTTCGCGCGACGAGCCGCACAACCACCTCGAGCCGCACAACCCGCATGAGCAGCACAACCATCGGCAACACGGGGGCGAGCAGCCATGATCGCCCGCGTTATTAACTGGTCGATTCACAACCGCGTCGCCGTGCTGCTGGCCGCAATCGCCCTCTGTATCGGCGGTCTGTACAGTATGCGTCACACCCCAGTGGACGCACTGCCGGACCTTTCCGATGTGCAGGTGATCGTCAAAACCTCCTATCCGGGGCAGGCCCCGCAGGTGGTCGAAGACCAGGTCACCTACCCGCTCACCACCGCCATGCTGTCGGTGCCGGGGGCGGTGACGGTGCGGGGTTACTCCTTCTTTGGCGATTCCTATGTCTACGTCATTTTCGATGACGATGTGGACCTGTACTGGGCCCGCTCACGGGTACTGGAATACCTGAGCCAGGTGGCGCCGAGGCTGCCCGCCGGCGCCCAGCCGGAGCTGGGCCCGGATGCCACCGGCGTGGGCTGGATCTACAGCTACGCGCTGGTGGATCGCAGCGGCAACCACGATCTGGCCCAGCTGCGCTCAATTCAGGACTGGTTCCTCAAATACGAACTGCAGACCATCCCCGGGGTATCCGAAGTGGCCACCGTGGGCGGCATGGTGCGGCAGTATCAGGTGGTGGTGGACCCGCTGCGTCTGCGTGCCCACGACCTCACCCTGGCCCGGGTGCGCAGCGCCATCGAGCGCGGCAACCGCGAGACCGGCGCCTCGGTGGTGGAGATGGCCGAGGCCGAATACATGGTGCGGGCCAGCGGCTATATCCAGGGCATCGATGATCTGCGCCAGATCCCCTTGCTGGTGGATGACAGCGGCACGCCGCTGCTGCTGGGCGATGTGGCCGATATCCGCCTGGGCCCGCAGATGCGGCGCGGCATTTCCGAGCTGGATGGCGAGGGCGAGGTGGTCGGCGGCGTGGTGGTGATGCGCTTCGGGGATAACGCCCGCGCGGTTATCGAACAGATCACCCACCGCCTCGACGAGTTGCAGCAGAGCCTGCCGCAAGGTGTGGAGATAGTCCCCACCTACGACCGCAGCGCGCTGATCGACAGCGCCGTCAGCAACCTGGCGAAGAAACTGCTGCAGGAATTTGTCGTGGTGGCGCTGGTGTGCGCGCTGTTTCTCTACCACCTGCGCTCATCGCTGGTGATCGCCGTCAGTCTGCCGCTGGGCATCCTCGGCGCTTTTGTGGTGATGCACCTGCAGGGCATCAACGCCAACATCATGAGCCTCGGCGGTATCGCCATCGCCATCGGCGCCATGGTGGATGGCGCCATCGTCATGATCGAGAACCTGCACAAACATATTGAGCGCACGCCCCTCAACGAACGCAACCGCTGGCAGGTGGTCGCCGATGCGGCCAGCGAAGTGGGGCCGCCGCTGTTCTTCAGCCTGCTGATCATCACCCTGAGCTTTCTGCCGGTATTTGCCCTGCAGGGCCAGGAGGGGCGACTGTTCGCACCGCTGGCCTACACCAAGACCTATGCCATGGCGGTGGCGGCGGGCCTCGCCATCACCGTGGTGCCGGTGCTGATGGGCTATTTCGTGCGCGGCCCCATCAGGCCGGAGCGGGAAAATCCCGTCAACCGCGCTCTTACCGCCGCCTACCGGCCGCTGCTGGAATTGTCACTGCGCTATCCGCGCATGGTGCTGGCCACCGCGCTGCTGCTGCTGGCCAGCGCACTCTACCCGCTGGCCAAGACCGGCTCTGAATTTATGCCGCCATTGGATGAGGGCGACCTGATGTATATGCCCAGCACCCATCCGGGCATTTCCATCGGCAAGGCGCGCGAGCTGTTGCAGCAGACCGACAAGCTGATCAAGTCGGTGCCGGAAGTGGCGCAGGTGTGGGGCAAGATCGGCCGGGCCGACACCGCCACCGACCCGGCGCCGCTGACCATGATCGAAACCATCATCCGCTTTAAACCCAGGGACCAGTGGCGCCCGGGCATGACCCCGCAACAGCTGCGCGCGGAGCTGGATGCCGTGGTGCAGATTCCCGGGGTGACCAATGCCTGGGTAATGCCGATCAAGACCCGCATCGACATGCTCGCCACCGGCATCAAGACCCCGGTGGGCATCAAGGTGGCGGGGCCGCACCTGGGGGAGATCGAAAAAATCGGCCGGCGGCTTGAAAACATTCTCGGGCAACTGCCTGGCACCGCTTCTGTTTATGCCGAGCGCGTGGCCGGCGGGCGCTATATCGATGTGGCTATCAACCGCAGCGCCGCCGCCCGCTTCGGCCTCAATATCGCCGATGTGCAGTCGGTGGTGGATACCGCGATCGGCGGTCGCAATGTCACCGAGACGGTGGAGGGGCTGGAGCGCTACCCGGTAAACCTGCGTTACCCGCAGAGCTGGCGGGACTCGCCCGAGAGCATGCGCCAGCTGCCTTTGGTGGCCGCAAACGGCAGTCATCTGACCCTGGGGGATGTGGCGCGTATCGAGGTGCGCGACGGCCCGCCGATGATCAAAACCGAGAACGCGCGGCCCAACGGCTGGACCTATGTGGACATCGCCGATGTGGACCTGGGTACCTGGGTCGCCGGCGCCAGGCAGGCGGTGGCGGAGCAGCTGCAGCTGCCCGCAGGCTACTCGCTGCTGTGGTCCGGCCAGTACGAGTATATGGAGCGCGCCTGGGAGCGGCTGGCGCTGCTGCTGCCGCTGACGCTCGGCATCATCGTGCTGCTGCTGTATCTGAGTTTCCGCCATGTGGGCGAAGTGCTGGTGATTCTCGGCAGCCTGCCGCTGGCGCTGATTGGCGGACTGTGGCTGCTGTACTGGCTCGGCTACAACTTCTCGGTGGCGGTGGGGGTCGGCTTTATCGCCCTGGCCGGTGTCGCGGTGGAGATCGGCGTGATCATGCTGGTCTATTTGAACCAGGCGTGGAAGCGCGTGCGCGAGCAGCGTGAACAGGATGGTGGCCCCCTCAGCCGCGACGACCTGTTAGCGGCCATTCGCGAAGGGGCCGGCCAGCGCATGCGCCCGGTATTGATGACCACCGCCACAGTGTTTATCGGCCTGATCCCGGTCATGATCGGCAGCGGAGTCGGTTCGGAAGTGATGCAGCGCATCGCCGCGCCCATGGTGGGCGGCATGTTGAGCGCAATGCTGCTTGCGCTGCTGGTGATCCCGGCGATCTACCGGCTGTGGAAGGGACACCCGCTGGCGGACGCTGTGTAACCGGTATGAACCGGCGGGCAGACATCGGCCACCCCTGTTTTATCGGTGGGGGACTGAAACAACCTGTGGATAAAAACGACTAACAGCCACCCGCCTACAACCCCGTGTACTTGCTCGGCGCTGTCACAGCGCCGAGCATTTCAAGAGTTATTGATCGACCCCATAATGAAAAATATTCGGAACTTGTTCGAGCAATAAAGGCGAATATAAAACTCGATTTTATTCCGAAATATCTAATGTTAACCAGGCGATAAATATTGAGGCTAAAAAAGCGTCTCACCAGAGAGTAGAGAAAAGCGTCATGGGAGGTACTTATGGTAGGCATTGATGGTAGGTGGTAGCTACTTGATGGAGTATGAGCGAAAGAAAAAATAAAACCGTAAACCGCTGGATGACCGCAGAGGACCGCAAAAAGTCACAGAAAATCAGAGAGTTAATCCACCCAATCCGTGCCATGGCCGACGCAATGGGGGCGGAACAAGAGGGTGTAATGCCGTGTAATCGTGCGGTGTATTGACCACCTATGGCATTAGGCGCACTCTGATGAAATCGGTACTTGAGATAATCGTTTGCTCCATCTCCCAGTGCTGAGCAGATTAAAAAGCGCAGGAAAAATTCCTAACAAGTGCATCCTGAAGCGATGCAGCGGCTCGCGAAAACAGGCGCAATGGACTATAGGAATAAAGAAAGAAGTAAGGCATAGCCGGTGCAGGCGGAAGCCGTAGGAAAAGTGGTACGCCCTACCAATCAACAGGGATTGCTTGGGAATGGGGATCTGCCCGGTGCACAGGCGGTGGCACATCAAGGCAAGACAAGAATCTCCTGTCTGCCGGCCTCAGGCTACACAAATGGCCAGGTTTATTTCACCGGCCACGACCTCGTTGGAGTCCGGGGTTGGGAAAATCAGGGAAGAGCTGCTCGCTAAACATGCGAGACCTCGTTTCAATAGGATATTGAGATGGAAGCAGACAAATATCTGAGCAAGGAAGTTCTGCGCGAGATAAAAAGAGGCCGAAAAGTAAACGCCATAAAAATCCTGCGGCAGAAGCACAACTTGAGCTTCAGCGCAGCGAAGGAGATTGTGGACGCGAAGTCGCTTGGCATGGACCAGATAGAGGTGGGTATCAAGGGTGAAGACCTGGGTAAATTCCTGCCCAAGTTGGCGCTGTTGGTGGTTATGGTTCTGGTTGTCTATTTTTTTAATAAAGCCATTTCTTAGGATAGGATGCATCCGTCCTTGAAAGAAATGGATTTCCTGAACAATAACCAGTCTGGTATTAATTCCTCGCTGTCTTTCTAGTTATTGAATTTTACCGCTCTCAATTGTAGTTCTTACCGCCAATAATGAAGTCGCTATCGCACTCCCCCCCCCACCCCTCATTTATCCAGTGCAGATTAAAAATAACTGTAAGCCAAATTCAATTGGAAGAAATTAAATGGTATGCAGATGATGATTACGGCATAACTTGACTATTACCAAAATTAACAAAATCGGAAGTTTGAATATGTTTTTTGGCACGCAGCGGTTTTTGTCTTTGTTACTGTTGAAGAGTTGAGAGAATTCTTTATAGAAGCAAGGACTTTAGATGCCTGCGATTATGCTACGGACATGGTCGGCATCCTGCTCTTTACTTATCTATCGAGCTTATTGGCAAAGAACTATTCGGAAAAATCAGGTTGAAATTCTAGGCTGTAATTTTGGGTTAAAAGTCTGGCTTAAGAGTTTGCGTTGAGAGTATTGGTTGGTAGTTTTGGTTAAGAGCTTTGGTTGAAAATTTGTGAGAATTTTTGTCAGAGTAACATTCTGTTGTTGAATATTCAGAAGCGGCTATATTGTGAAGAATTATGCAGATCTATTGTGAGCCGGCATATCCGAGCCTGTCTTAACAGTTTCTGTATCTGAAACAGGCGCAGCCATACGGGAATTCACCCTCCGCTTTAGTAACATTGTGCATTCATGCACAGTCAACAACGGCGTTCTACTGAATCAACCGCTGAGGATGTGTGTAAATCCTCGCGCTGCCGCCACTGGCAAATCCAACCAGCGTTAATTGGCAATTTTGGGCTTGTTCAATGGCCAGGCGGGTCACTGCCGACACCGCAAATAAAATTTCCACTCCACAAACCGCCGCTTTCTGCACCATCTCATAACTGGCCCGACTGGAGATCAGCACCGCGCCCTGCTGCCAGCCTTGCCGGGCGCGCTGGCCGAGTAATTTATCCAGCGCCACATGACGCCCCACATCCTCGTAAGCTCCGGCGATGGTGCCGTCGGGGTGCAGCCACGCGGCTACATGGGTGCAGCCGGTGGGTTGGCCGACCGGTTGATACACTCGCAGTTTACTCAGCGCGGTATTCAGTCCTGACAGGTCAAAACTCTGGGTGTTGGGCAGTTGTGGCAGCGGCAGCAAAACCTGGCCCAGTTGCTCGACGCCACACAGGCCACAGCCGGTGCGCCCCGCCAGTGAGCGACGCTTGGCTTTAAGGCGCGCAAACTGGCGGCTGCACAGCTCGATCTGTACCTCCAGCCCCTGTTCGCGGGGTACCACTTCAATGCCGTAGATTTCCGAGGGCGTGGCAATGATGCCTTCGGATAGGGAAAACCCCAGCGCGAACAGCTCCAGCTGGCGAGGCAGCAGCATCATCACCGCATAGGCGATGCCGTTGTACACCAGCGCTACTGGGACTTCGTCGGCGATCCAGTCCGCTTCCGCTCCCCGCACGGTGTGCCAGCTGGGACAGCGCCGCATGCTGTCAGCGGCGAGGTCCTGCGAGCGGGAGGGGAAGCTGGTCACTGCGCGGCGCCGCTTTTGCTGACCCGCACCGGTACAGATTTGTATGAGGGCACCCCGCTCTGGGCGTCATAAAAACTTCTCGGCACCAGGCAGTTGGCTTCGGGGTAATAGGCACCCACCGAGCCGGGGGCCATGTCATGGCTGATAACCGTCAGGCCCGGATAGCGCATGGTGACGCCCTCCAGTGCGGTTTCCACATCCACCAGATCGCCGTGCTCAAGGCCGTGACTGGCCAAATCCTGTGGACTCATAAACAGCACATCCCGCCGTCCGAACACGCCGCGGTAGCGGTCGTCGTAGGAGTAGATGGTGGTGTTGTACTGGTCGTGACTGCGCAAAGTCATCAGGCGCAGGATGCTTGCGTTATGGGTGGCCGCGTCTTCTTCCAGGCCTTTGTAGCAGGAGAACTCCGCCTTGCCGGAAGGCGTCTTCCAGACCCTGTCCGCATGGGGCAGCGGCAGGCGGAAGCCGCCCGGGTGGGTGATGCGCTCATTGAAGTTTTCAAAGCCGGGAATCACCTGCGCAATCGCATCGCGGATTTTGTGGTAGTCATCGCGCAGGCCCAGCCAGTCGATGCCAGAATCCGGCAGGGTGGCGGCGGCCAGATCGGCGACGATGGCCACTTCCGACTTGATGTCGGGCGAGGCCGGGGCCAACTTGCCCACCGAGGCGTGCACCATGGACATGGAATCTTCCACGGTAATGGCCTGCGGTCCGCTGGCCTGAATATCCTGCTCCGTTCTTCCCCGGCAGGGCAGGATATAACTGGCCTTGGAGACCAGCAGATGGGAACGGTTCAGTTTGGTACCCACGTGGACCGTCAATGCCAGTTTGGCCATGGCCGGATAGCACTGCTCCGGGTCCGGCAGCGCCACGGCAAAATTGCCTCCCAGGCAGATAAGCGCCTGACAGTCACCGTTCACCATGGCCTCTAATGTGCCGAGGGCATCGCGTCCGTGGTTGCTGGGTGGAGAAAAATGAAAGGTTTTACCCAGTGCGGCGAGAAAATCCGCCGAGGGCTTTTCGGTAATCCCCATCGTGCGGTTGCCCTGCACGTTGGAGTGCCCACGCAACGGACAGATACCCGCCCCCGGCTTGCCGATATTGCCTTTTAACAGCAGCAGATCGCACAGCAGGCGAACATTATCGGTGCCGCGATTATGCTGAGTGATGCCCATACCGTAGGAAATGATAGTGGCATTGGACTTTGCGTAGAGTTCCGCCACGGTTTCGAGGTGGGCCCGGCTCAGGCCGCTGATCTTCTCAATGTCATCCCAGCTGGTGGCCCGTATATTCTCGGCCATGGCCTCGAAGCCGTGGGTGTGCTCGGCAATAAAGGCCTTGTCCAGCACACCGCCGCGGCTGTCTTCCAGTGCCAGTACAGCCTTGATGATCCCCTTGATGGCCGCCGCGTCCCCGCCAGCGCGCAGCATCAGGTAGTCACTGGCAATAGGGACCGAGCGACCGGTAATCATTTCCAGCTTTTCCTGCGGGCTGGTGAAGCGCTCCAGCGCTCGCTCCTTTAACGGGTTCAACACCACGATGGGCACATTGCGCTTGGACATATCGTGCAGCGTGCCCATCATGCGGGGGTGGTTGGTGCCGGGATTATGACCAATGCTGAGCAGCAGTTCGGCCTTGTCAAAGTCTGCCAGCGAAACCGAGCCCTTGCCCATGCCCAGCGACATCGGCAGTCCGACACTGGTGCACTCGTGGCACATGTTGGAGCAGTCTGGAAAATTATTGCTGCCGTAAGCGCGGGCAAACAGCTGGTAGAGAAATGAAGCTTCATTGGAGGCCCGGCCGGAGGTGTAAAAGTCCACCTGCTCGGGGGAAAGGGCTTGCAGCTGGGCGGCGATCTGATCAAAGGCGGCTTGCCAGTCAATGGGCTGGTAGCGATCGGTCTCCGGGTTGTACACCAGTGGATGGGTTAACCGGCCCAGCTCTTCCAGTTCGTGGTCGTTCATCTTCAGCAGTTCGCTGACGGTATGCTGACCAATAAGCTCTGGGGTCGCGCGCTTTTTGGTGGCCTCCCAGGTAACAGCCTTGGCCCCGTTTTCGCAAAACTGGAAAGTAGATTTGTGGTCCGGGTCCGGCCAGGCGCAACCGGGGCAGTCAAAGCCTGTGGGCTGGTTGGTGCGCAGCAGGGTGGTCGCGCCTTCCAGCAGGTCCATCTCATTGCGCACCGTGATGGCGGTCGCCTTGAGGGCACCCCAGCCGCCTGCAGCGGCGTCGTAGGTTTTCACTCCCGGTACTTTTTTGTCTTCGCTCATTACTGCCTCGCAACAACTCGTACTACCGGGTGATGTGACCAATCACAGTCAAGCAGCCCACCACGCCGACCCAGCCCATATCTGGCCCATACTTAGGTATAGCGCAGTTGTAGCGTCAGCAATGTTCAGCGAAAAGCGTTCGGGAAAAAGCGTTGAGCAAAAAGTCTGCAGCAAAAAAACGCATCAGCATAAGCTCACACTAAGCTTGGCTGAGTAAACTCTCTACCCGGAGACAGACGTTAGCCAGACGTTAGCCAGACACTAGACAGACACTAGACTGAAAATTGACTTACCTGAGACTTACCTGAGACTTACCTGAGACTTATCCAAAAGGTGCTAAACATGAGCAGTTCAAGCATTCACATCAAGCAAGGCCTCATAGCCGGGTTTTGGGCAACCGTCGTGCTATCGATGATCATGGTCATGAAAGCCATGATGGGGCTGATGCCCAATATGAACCCCATCGCCGATATTGTTCACGTTTTCGATATGTTTACCGGCATGCAGGCGGGCATGATGGTGGGCTGGCTGGGCCACTTCTTTATTGGCACCGTGGCTTGGGGAATTCTGTATAGCCTGCTGGTGAATAAGTTACCGGGCGGTGGTTTAATGAAGGGACTGATCTTTGGCGCAATCGCGTGGATGGCGATGATGGTGATCTTTATGCCGCTCGCTGGTCAGGGATTCTTCGGAATGAAAGAGGGCATCATGGCAATGATGGCCACCTTGATGCTGCATATGGTTTACGGTGCCGTACTGGGTCTGGTCTATGCCAAGCTGACAGCACACCGTTAGTCGCGGTGGTTTGACCCCAGAATTGTTCATGATTCTCCTGCTCGCAAGGACCTAATGGATTTAGGTCCTTTATCAATTCTTCCCTGCCCCGCATTGATCCACGGAAGAAAAATTACGCTCAGAGTAATATTGTTAAATTCACCGCTTCCTTATTGGATGGAAAATCAAATGGCGAGCAAATAGTTGGCCATTACGCTGCGCATTTAAACTGCCATGACCACAATCCGATTAGCGCGGCCATGAAGTTTTAGGCGCCAAGTTTTCATTTTGACTGCAATTGCCTTGTTAAGTGGGGTCATGCGAGATAGTTTCTTGTACCTCGGAAACAAATCTCGCTTTTGACAACAACAAGGAATCAGTCATGAAAAAGAAAAACCTCATAGTAACCTCCCTGGTGCTGGGTTTATCCGCTGTGGCCAACGCGGGAGAAGTCATCGATGGCGAGTGGCCAATTGTTGTTGTCGGTCCGAAGGCGGCGAAAGTGTTGCCCTCAAGCGAGTATAAAAATATTGGCGTGATGAACGGCAAGGAGATTTTTGTCAATATCTCCGGCAAGGCCAATGACCCGGTAACCGGGTCCGATGGCTCCGATCCAGAGCCCAATGGCGGCGTGGATCGTGTGGCCGGCACCCTGACGATAGTGCCAGTGGCCAAGGCCAACGACCCGGTAACCGGCTCTGACGGCTCCGATCCGGAACCTAACGGCGGTGTGGACAGGGTACTGGGGACCATCAATTTATCCACCATCCCCGATGAGGACCCGTTCGGAACCAGTAAAACCTCCGGTATTTTACTGCTCGATTATGTCGGCAAGGCCAATGACCCGGTAACCGGTTCCGACGGCTCAGACCCGGAGCCTAATGGCGGGGTCGACCGGCTGTCCGGGGCAATCTATTCATCGACTAAAATTTCGGAAAAGCTGGGCCAGATCACACTGGACATGAAAACCATTAAAGCTTTGCAGAAAGACTAATAGCGCAAGTTAGCAAGTTAGCAAGGCACGCTTTAAGAGTCTTTTTAGGGTTCTCTCTAAGAGTCTTGCTAAGGCTCGCTTTAGGATATGCAGCCGCTTTTCAGCAGCCCAGGTATCACCAGCCCGCAGCAAAGCCCCGCACCCTCGCGGGGCTTTTTCTTTTGTATTCGCTTGTTGCCCTAACTTGGCGGATATCCCGGCAGCCAGGTCGCCGGCGCTGGCCACAGGGCCATGACCAGCAACTGGATCATGACACGTGGCGCAACGCCCCGGCAGATTACATCGGTGCCGATGGTGACTGACAAACCTATTTAACAAGCACTGCCCATGCCCACACATGGCCAAGCTGCGCGCTTTCGACCGGCAATAAGTTGCTCGTCTATGCGGAGGGCGTTACATTACAAGTCAGCATTGTCGATAGTTTCAGTATCAAAAGGCCTGGTATCTGTCGATTTGGCCTTTATGTGCAGCGGAAGTGAGAAATGATGAAAAGAAGTATTTTAATTGGTGTGTTGACGGTCGCATTGTTATCCGGTTGTGCCACTGTCTACATGGGAGGTTGGAGTGGACCAACGGCTACCGTTGTTTTTATCCAGGAGAGCCAGGAGCATTTTTTCTCCATTCCTGATGGCAATGTCATCAATGATATTGAAAAACACAATGGCGATTATTTTTCCAGTCGTCACGGTCTGGTTCAATCCACGACAGTTTATATATATGAATCACCCGACTTTTCAGATGCGCCGGCCATGCTGGGGAGCAGCAATAAAGCACCGCTCATAAGGGAGGTGAAAGCAGGGGTTCCGCTGAATGCTCTGTACCGGACTCGATATCAGACGAGTGAGAGGCATTCGTATAAGTTTTTCTATACCACATCCGTTTTCACACCAGAAGCTGGGGCGAAATATGAAGTTATCATCGAACCGATCGAAGGTGTGGTTGTTTACCAGTTGAAAAATGGCAAACGCATTAAGATAACTGAGGTGAGCAAAGGCCCTAGCGGGGTTAGATATTAAGTGTAAAGTCCAGCAAGGACAGCGGGAAATGCCCATTCCCTGTGAAAAAGCCCCGCACCCTCGCGGGGCTTTTTCTTTTGTATTCGCTTGTTGCCCTAGCCCGCCAGATATCCCGGCAGCCAGGTCGCCAGCGCGGGCCACAGTGCCAGCAGCGCCATGACCAGCAGCTGGATCATGATAAATGGCACCACGCCCCGGTAGATGGCACCGGTGGCGACGCTGTCGGGGGCGACCCCGCGCAGGTAGAAGAGGGCAAAGCCGAATGGCGGGGTGAGGAAGGAGGTCTGCAGGTTGATGGCGATCATGATGCCGAGCCAGATGGGGTCCACACCCATGGCCAGCAGCACCGGGCCGACGATGGGCACCACCACGAAGGTGATCTCGATAAAGTCGAGAATAAAGCCCAGCAGGAAGATCACCACCATCACCAGCAGCGTTGCGCCAATCACTCCACCGGGCAGGCTGTTGAAGAACTGAGTAACCAGTTCTTCGCCGTTATAACCGCGGAATACCAGCGAGAACAGCGAGGCACCAATGAGGATGGCGAACACCATGGCGGTCACCTTGAGGGTGCTCTGCCCCACTTCGCCGGCGCGCTGCCAGTCGAGGGCACCGCGGCTCAGTGCCAGCAGGCCGGCGCCGAGGGCGCCGACCGCGGCGGCCTCGGTGGGCGTGGCGGCACCGGTGATGATGGAACCGAGCACCAGCACCATCAGGCCGATGGGCGGCACCAGGCTTTTTACGGTCTGCAGCAGGTCCACGCTTTCCGCCGAGGGCTTGGCCACGTCGGGTTCGCGCCGGGCCACAAACAGCAGGTAGATGATATAGGCCGCTACCAGTAACAGGCCCGGGATGATGGCGCCCACGAACAGGTCGCCGACGCTGACCGGCTGCGGATTGAAGATGCCCGCAGACAGCTGCGCCTGCTGATAGGCGTTGGAGAGGGTATCGCCGAGCAGCACCAGCGCGATGGACGGCGGGATGATCTGGCCGAGGGTGCCGGTGGCACAGATGGTACCGGTGGCCAGCCGCGGCGAGTAGCCGCGGTTGAGCATGGTGGGCAGGGACATCAGGCCCATGGTCACCACGGTGGCGCCGACAATGCCGGTACTGGCCGCCAGCAGCGCGCCCACCACCACCACTGATACCGCCATACCCGCCGGTACGCGGGAGAAGACCCGCGCAAGGTTGACCAGCAGCTCCTCGGCGATTTTCGCCCGCTCCAGCATCACGCCCATCAGCACGAACAGCGGCACCGCCATCAGGGTGCCGTTCTGCATGATGCCGAACAGGCGGTCGGGGAAGGCGCGCAGCAGTTCCGCATCGAACACACCGGCAACGATTCCCAGCGCCGCCGCCAGCAGCGCGGTGCCGCCGAGGGTAAAGGCCACCGGGTAGCCGAACATCAGCGCCGCGCACACGGCGACAAACATCAGCAGGGGGATCAGCTCCATCATGCGCTCAGCTCCTCAACCGTATTGGCCTGCGGCGCGCTGGCCGGGGTATCGGCTGCGGGGGGCGGGGTTTCAACCAGCATCAGTTCCGCCAGGCTGCGGCACAGCTGGGCGATGCCCTGCAGGCCGAGGGTGAGGGCCGAGAGCGGAATCAGGCTTTTGAGCAGATAAATACCCGGCAGTCCGCCGGCACTGGAGCTGGATTCGCGCACGGCCCAGCTGGCGGCGGTGAAATGCCAGCTGCCGAGAATGATGAATGCGCACAGGGGCAGCAGGAAAACCAGGGTGCCGACGGCATTGACCCAGGCCCGCGAGCGCGGCGACATGCGCCGATAGAAGACGTCCACCCGCACATGGGCATCGGCCTGCAGCGCATAGGCCAGGCCCAGCATCAACACCGCGCCGTGCAGATAGAGCACGGCGTCCTGCAGGGCCACGGAGCCACCGTCGAAACCGTAGCGCAGCAGGACAACGGCGCTTTGCAGCAGCACCATGACGAGGGTGAGCCAGCCGAGCAGGCTGCCGGCGGCTGTGGCCAGACGGTCGAGTTGCCGTGCGATACGGGCCAGGGGGGGCATGGGCGCTCTCTCTCTACATCATATTTTTAGTGCGCAAAGACTAACGCCGGCGGGGTTGCGGCGCCAGTAGCGGGGCCGGCAAGCCCACAGGGCGCCATGTAATCTTTTTGTCACATTGCCTTCATAGAATCGTCACCCGTTGCTCCTAGCATCGCCGCTGAACCTGAAAAGCACACACTGGAGTTCTCCATGAACAAGCGCCCCAACGGCAAAAAAATAGTGGCCCTCTCCCTGGCGGCTCTGAGCATCGCCGCCTCCCAGGCGGCCGTGGCGGCCCGCGATCATATCAGCATCGTCGGCTCCTCGACCGTCTACCCGTTTACCACCACCGTGGCCGAGCGTTTCAGCCGCGCCACCCAGTTCAAGACCCCGGTGGTTGAAGCCACCGGGACCGGCGGCGGCATGAAGCTGTTCTGCCAGGGTGTTGGCGAAAACACCGCCGACATCACCGGTGCATCCCGTCGCATCAAGCAGTCCGAACTGGATATGTGTAACGGCAACGGCGTCGAGGTGGTGGAAGTGCAGGTGGGCTACGACGGCATCGTGCTGGCCAATGCCCGCAGCGCCAAGCATTACCAGCTGACCCGCCGCGACATTTTCCTGGCCCTGGCCAAGCAAGTGCCGAACCCGAACGGTTCCGAGACCCTGATCGAGAACCCCTACAAGACCTGGAAGGATGTGAACCCGGCGCTGCCGAATGTGCAAATCGAAGTGCTCGGCCCGCCGCCCACATCCGGGACCCGCGATGCCTTCGCCGAGCTGGCGATGGAGGGTGGCTGCAAGTCGTTCGACTGGATCGCCGCCAAGAAGAAGCAGGACAAAAATGCCTACAAGGCCATCTGTCACAACCTGCGTGAAGACGGCGCCTACGTGGAGGCCGGTGAGAACGACAACCTGATCGTCAACAAGCTGGTGGCCAACCCCAACGCACTGGGCATCTTCGGCTTCAGCTTCCTGGACCAGAACGCCGACAAGGTACAGGGTTCCATCATCGAGGGTGAGGAACCGACTTTCGACAGCATCGCCGAGCAGAGCTACCCGGTTTCCCGCCCGCTGTTTGTCTACGTCAAGAAAGCCCACGCGAGTGTGATTCCCGGCATGCAGCAGTTCCTGGCCGAGCTGACCAGCGAGCGCGCCTGGGGCGAGGAGGGCTACCTGGCCGACAAGGGCATGATCCCGCTGCCGACCAGCAAGCGCCAGCAAGTGGTGCAGGACGTGCGCCAGCTGAACGCGCTCGGCAACCTGGCTCAAAAGTAAGGTCGCAAGCGCAAACAAAAGCAGGTAGATGGACTTACCGGCCAAGCCCACCAGGGCTTGGCTTTTCTCGTAATGAAAGAAACCGCGAGTGGCGGTGTGAAAAAGTTGCTGAGACCGGGAAATTCCCGCTCTGTGAAAACCGAACCCACGGAAAATAGATGCAGACACCTACCTTATTCGCGCTGTTGCTGCTGCTGGTCCTGATCGCCTACGGCACCGGGTTCAGCCGCGCGGTGGCCGCCGCCCGCGGCCGCGGAGGCATGCGCAAGCTGGCCGCCCTGCCGAGTTATTACGGCACTCACACCGCGCTCTGGTGCGGGCTCCCCGCGCTGCTGTTGCTGGCGGTGTGGCTGACGTTCGATGAGCCGATCATCCGCGCGCTGGTGATGAACGGTATCGCCGACAAGCCGGACAGCGTCTCTGGCCGCGAGCTGCTGTACGCGCAGATACAGAACCAGGCCGCCGGCAGCCTGTTCGGCGAACCCAGCGCGCAGGTCAAGGCGGCGGCGGAACGGCTGCTGCACCTGCGCAGCGGCGCGCGCTGGCTGCAGACCGCGCTGGTGCTGATCCTGTCACTGGGGCTCGGTGCCTTTACGCTGCTGCGGTTTTCGCCGCAGCTGCGCGTGCGGGAAAAAGTGGAAAAAGTCTTCCGGGTGATTCTGATCGGCTGTGCCTCCGCCGCCATCCTCACCACCGTCGGCATCCTGCTGTCGGTGCTGTTTGAATCCCTGCGCTTTTTCCACACGGTGCCGGTAACGGAATTCCTGTTCGGCCTGCAGTGGAGCCCGCAGATGGCCCTGCGCGCGGATCAGGTGGGTTCCAGCGGCGCCTTCGGTGCGGTGCCGCTGTTTACCGGCACCCTGATGGTTTCCGCCATCGCCATGTTTGTGGCGGTGCCCGTCGGCCTGATGGCCGCCATTTATCTGGCCGAGTACGCCAGCAGGCGGGTGCGCGCCGTGGCCAAGCCGGTGCTGGAGGTGCTGGCCGGTGTGCCGACGGTGGTTTACGGTTTCTTCGCCGCCCTCACGGTGGCGCCTTTGGTGCGCGAGGCGGCGGCGGCCGTGGGCCTGCAGGCCTCCAGCGAGAGCGCCCTGGCCGCCGGCCTGGTGATGGGGGTAATGATTATTCCTTTTATCTCCTCCCTGTCCGATGACGTGATCAACGCGGTGCCCCAGTCCATGCGCGACGGCGCCCTGGGTCTCGGCTCCACCCACTCGGAGACGGTGCGCAAGGTGGTGATTCCGGCGGCGCTGCCGGGCATCGTCGGCGGCGTGCTGCTGGCGGTCTCCCGCGCGATCGGCGAGACCATGATCGTGGTGATGGCGGCCGGTCTGGCGGCAAACCTGACCGCGAACCCGTTGGAGTCCGTCACCACCGTCACGGTGCAGATTGTGACCCTGCTGGTGGGCGACCAGGAATTCGACAGCCCCAAAACCCTGGCCGCCTTCGCCCTGGGCCTGATGCTGTTCCTGACCACCCTGGTTCTGAACTTTATCGCCCTGCATGTTGTGAAAAAATATCGGGAACAGTATGAGTGATCTGACACAGGCACAGGTGCGCGAGCGGATTGCCCGGCGCCTCGCCAGCCGCCACCGCAAGGAAAAACTTTTTCGCGGTCTCGGTATCGCCAGTATCGCCTTCGGGGTGATGGCGGTGCTGCTGCTCTTTAGCGACATTATCAGCAAGGGCAGCGGCGCCTTCGTGCAGACCGACGTGCAGCTGCAAGTGACCTACGACCCGGCGCTGCTCGGCATCGACGAAGTGAACGCGGAGACCCTTATCTGGGCCAACTTCACCGCGGTGATCCGCGAGGCCCTGCGCGCGCGTTTTCCGGAAGTGAGCGGGCGCAGTGAAAAGCGCGAGCTCTACTCACTGGTTTCCAGCGGGGCACCGTTCACCCTGCGGGAGCGGCTGCAGGCCAACCCGCAGCTGCTCGGCAAGACTGAAAAGGTCTGGTTCGCCGCCGACGACGATGTGGATACTTTTGTCAAAAGCCTCGATGACTCCGCCGAGGGTTTCCGCGGCCGCACCTCCGAGCAGATGGCGGCCTGGGTGCAGTCGTTGCGGGCAAGCGGCGAGTTGAAAAAGCGTTTCAACACTACTTTCTTCACCAATGGCGACTCCCGCGAGCCGGAACAGGCGGGCATCCGCGCGGCACTGGTGGGCTCGCTGCTGACCCTGATGGTGACCCTGGCGCTGTCGTTCCCCATCGGCGTGGCCGCGGCCATTTACCTCGAGGAGTATGCGCCGAAAAACCGCTGGACGGATCTGATCGAGGTGAACATCAACAACCTCGCCGCGGTGCCGTCCATTGTGTTCGGTCTGCTGGGGCTGGCGATTTTCATCAACTTCTTTGAGTTGCCGCGCTCGGCGCCGCTGGTGGGCGGACTGGTGCTGACCCTGATGACACTGCCCACCATCATTATTTCCAGCCGCGCCGCGCTGAAGTCGGTGCCGCCCTCCATCCGCGAAGCGGCCATGGGCATGGGCGCCTCGCGCATGCAGGTGGTGTTGCACCACGTGCTGCCGCTGGCGATGCCGGGCATGCTCACCGGCGCCATCATCGGCATGGCGCAGGCCCTGGGGGAAACCGCACCGCTGCTGATGATCGGTATGGTGGCCTTTATTGTCGATGTGCCGAGCGGCATCACCGACCCGGCCACGGTACTGCCGGTGCAGATTTTCCTGTGGGCGGACAGCCCCGAGCGCGCTTTTGTCGAGCGCACCTCCGCCGCGATCATGGTGCTGTTGAGCTTCCTGATCGTGATGAATACCAGCGCAGTGCTGCTGCGCAAAAAACTCGAGCGCCGCTGGTAGCGGCTGATAGACTGGGACCGATTCAATGAACACCATGACCCTGGACGCCCCCGGCTACAGCGAGCCGGCCAGCCCCCAAACTCTGGAAAAAGAAACTGTGGATACCCGGACCAAGGTGCGCGAAACCGTTGGTACACCCTTCTGCGACAACGCCAAGCTGAAGATGCGCAACGTCAATGTCTTCTACAACGAGACGCAGGCCATTCACAACGTGAGCCTGGATATCGGCCGCAATGAAGTGGTGGCCATGATCGGGCCGTCAGGCTGCGGCAAGTCCACCTTCCTGCGCTGTCTGAACCGCATGAACGACACCATCGAGGGCTGTCGGGTCGAGGGCGACCTGACCCTCGACGACGAGCCGATTTACGGTCCCAAAGTGGATGTGGTGCCCCTGCGCGCGCGGGTTGGCATGGTTTTCCAGAAGCCCAACCCCTTCCCCAAGACCATTTATGAAAACGTCGCCTACGGGCCGAAGATTCACGGCATCGGCAGTCGCCGCGCCGAGCTGGACGAGATCGTCGAAAACAGCCTGCGCCGCGCCGGCCTTTGGAACGAAGTGAAGGACCGCCTCGACAAGCCCGGCACCGGCCTCTCCGGCGGCCAGCAGCAGCGCCTGTGTATCGCCCGCGCCATCGCTGTGAGCCCGGAAGTGATCCTGATGGACGAGCCCTGTTCCGCCCTCGACCCCATCGCCACCGCGCGCATCGAGGAGCTGATCGACGAATTGCGCAAGAACTACACCATCGCCATCGTCACCCACTCCATGCAGCAGGCCGCCCGTGTCAGCCAGCGCACCGCCTACTTCCATCTGGGCCACCTGGTGGAAGTGAACGATACCGAAACCGTGTTCACCAACCCCGAGCACGAGCTGACCGAGGCCTACATCACCGGCCGCTTCGGCTGATCCGTTGAACCAGTATTGCGCGAACAGAAGCGAACGAATTATGGACATGCATTTCGATCAACACATCTCCCGCCAGTTCAACGAGGATCTCGAAAGCCTCAAGACAGAGATGCTGGAAATGGGCGGCCTGGTCACCAGCCAGGTGGCCGACGCGGTGGAAGCCCTCGCCAATGCCGACAGCGAGCAGGCGGAAAAGGTACTGCGCATCGAGGAGGAAATCGACAAGCGGGAAATGGCCATCGATGAACACGCCACCCTGATTATTGCCAAGCGCCAGCCGGCCGCCTCCGACCTGCGCATGGTGATGTCGGTGATCCGCATCGCCCGCGACCTGGAGCGGGTCGGCGACGAGGCCAGCAAGGTGGCAAAAATGGCCATCGCCCTGACCGACGAGGGCACAGCGCCGCGCGGCTATACCGAGATCCGCCATATCGCCAACGCCGTGCGCAAAATGCTTAACGACGCCCTCGACGCCTACACCCGCTTCGATGTGCAGGCGGCCATGCGCACCCTGGCGGAGGATGAGCAGGTGGATATGGATTACCGCAGCGCGGTGCGGGAAATGGTCACCTACATGATGGAAGACCCGCGCAGCATCTCGCGGGTCATCAACGTACTCTGGACCCTGCGCGCACTGGAGCGCATCGGCGACCATGCCAAGAATATCTGCGAGCAGGTGGTGTATCTGGTCGAGGGGGCGGATATTCGCCACGGGCATGAGAGTAATTTGAAGAACACCTGATTGCTCGTTATCAGCAAAAAGAAAAAGGCCGCAATTGCGGCCTTTTTTGTCGGGGAATATTAGTAATGAAATATTTATTTGAAGTGCGGATCAGAGAGGGGCATACCGCTGAGGAATACGCTGATGCCTTGTGCTGATCTGGTCCGTGTATCAAGGCTGATGCCGCGGCATACGGGCGCGCACGGGACTGAGTTGCGGCGCAAGTTCAGCGAATCCGACAAGCTGCTGGCCATTGCCAGCTGGGACAGCAAGGCGACGCGGGATGGGATGGAGGGGGATCACGATGTGAAAATCGATGAGATTATTCGTAGCGCGGCGCCTTTGTGGAGGTGACCCCGATCGGTGAGTACGAAGAGACGGAGTGGCAGGACAAGCCCGGTTGATTGAGGGAAATCGAATAAAACTTCAATACTTGCCTTTTATATATCTATTGAATAGCAGCTCACAGACTCTTTAAGGGTGTGTAATCTGTTGCAATTGTTTGTTGATAATAAATGATTTAGCATTCGGTGACCCCAGGGGGGGGTAATGAAAAGGATTTGAATATAGGACATTCAATTAATGAAAGTAAAAGCTCTTTGCGCAGCTGTTGCCGCTGTTGCGTTAGCCGCACCATATAGCCATGCCTACGATAGTCTGAACGGATCAGGATTTTATATGTCCGGTTCCTATGGCTATGTAGACTCGGATCTGGACGATTTCCTGGGAGTAAATATGTCATCCACAAAGGGTGCAGCAATTACTTTCGGGTATCGTGTCAATCAATATGTAGCTATCGAAAGTGGCTACACCGATTTTGGCTCTACCGAGGGGAGTGATTTTGCCTTCTGGTTAGGTAACGAAAACCCAGGACCAGCGCCTGACACAACGGAAGTTGTAGTAGATGCAGCTACCAGAAATGTTGAGGCGTCAACTTCCAGCTTCAAACTGGGTGTGGTATTGAGTACGGATATCTGGCAGACAATGTCCGCGGGCTTTAAGGTAGGCGTTCATAGTTGGGAGTCTGATCTTAGTGCTGAAGTTTATGAAAGTTTAGCTGATGTCGTGGTTGATGATGTCACTGGAGAAATTTTAAGCTGGGATACTGTCTGGGAAAACAGTTACTCAATATCCGAGACAATAGATGGCACTGATGCGTATTACGGAGTCACGGGAGGCTGGAGATTTAATAACTTACTGGTCTCTGTGGATTACACAAGATACGTAATGGATGAGGTGGAACCCACCATAGCCAGCATCAGCGTCGGCTATGATTTTTAACCGTATTTATTGAGAGAGAACCAGATACTTTAAATGGTTTTCTTGTGAACCGGGATGGGGCTACTCATCCCGGTTTTTTTTGGGCTGCGAAAACCTAACTTTGGGGGTTCAGCGCCTGCATCCGCGCCTGCGCCGCCGAGCCGATCTCGCCGCCCGCCTTGGCCGCGGTCTGGTAGTGGCTGTAGGCGTTGCGCACCTGTCCCTGTTTTTCGTACACCTGGCCCAGGTAGTAGTGGGCGTGGGGTGTTTCCAGATAGCGCAGTGAGCGGCTCAGGTCGCGCTCGGCATCCGTATAGCTTTTCAGTTTGGCGGCCACCAGCCCGCGCTTCAGCCAGTGGGAAAAGAGCCCCGGGTTTTTCTGCACGGCGCGGTCGTAGGCCGTATAGGCGGCCTTAAACTGTTCCTGCTGTGTGAGCAGGTCGCCCTCGAATTCAAAAAAGGCCGCTTCGCGGGGCTGCTGCCGTTGCGCGTTGCGCACCAGCTCCAGCGCCTGGGCGAACTGTTTGCTGGCGGCCGCCTGCTGCGCCTTGTCGAACTGGTCGTAGGCATCGGCGTCGCGCTTGAGCTGGGCGATGGCGCGCTGGTAGGCGGCGCGGTTGCTGGCGCCCTGGGGCAGCTGCCGGGCGTATTCGCGGTTGGCATTGACCCGCGCCTGTGAGGGCGGGTGGCTGGCGAAGAGCGCATCCAGCGGGCCGGCCTGGCGCCCCTCGGAGAGCTTGACGAATTTCTCCTGCAGGCGCACGGCGCCGGCGGGGTCGTAGCCGGCGGCGGCCATGTATTTCATCCCGTATCTATCCGCCTGCAGTTCGTTGCCGCGGCCGTAACGGGCGATATAGGCAGAGCCGCTGAGCTGGCCGCCGAGGGCGATCAGGTCGGCGTAGGCGCTGTCCTGGGTGGTGGCCCCCAGCACCGCGAGGCCGGCCCCCAGCACCTGCTGCTGTGACATGGCGGCGGCGGAGTGGCGCGCGGCCGCGTGGACGATTTCATGGGCCAGCACCGCGGCCAGTTCGGATTCATCCTCGAGCAGGGTGAGCAGGCCGCGATTGACGGCGATCTTGCCGCCCGGCAGGGCCCAGGCGTTGGGGGTGGAGTTGTTCAGCACCACAAATTCATAGGGCAGCTGCGGCTGGTCGGAAACCCGCGCCAGTTTCTGCCCCACGCCGCGCACATACTCCTGCAGGGACGGGTCCAGTAGGTACTCGCCGCCCTGCTGCTGCTGGTTGATGGGGTACTGCTGCTCGCCCAGTGCCAGTTCCTGCCCCGGCGACATCAGCAGCAGCTGCTGTTCGCCGGTGACCGGGTTGACGGCGCAGCCGGCCAGAAGGGTCGCTGTGAGGACACAGCCGGTGATCAGGCGCGGAATCATGGTTGCCTCCCTGTATAATGCGGATATTTATCGCGATGCATTTTACACAGTCCCGGGAGAGAGGTTATGACGGCATTGCAGATCATTGAATTATTCGCCGGCACCAATGCGGATGGCGAGCCGGTGGTGGAGCGGCTGCAGGTGCGTATCAATGAAGACGACAGCTGCCAGCTGGTCCGTTCGCCGGCCTTTATCAAAGGCATTGCCAGCGGCGATACCATCAAGGTGAACAAGGACGATCAGCAGTTCGAGCTGCTGAAGCGTTCCGGCAACCTGGCAGTGCGCGTGTTCTGCCGCGGCGACAGCACCGCCCTCTCGGACCAGCTGACGCCGCAGCTTGAGAAGCTCGGTGGCGAGCTGGATATGGAGAGTCCGCGTCTGCTGGTGTACAGCATCCATGTGAGCTGTGGTTTCGAGACCATCGAACAGATCCTCAACAGTGTTTGCGACGGCGCCAACAGTGTCTGGTACTACGGCAATGTCTACGACCCCAACGATGGCCAGACGCCGCTGAACTGGTGGCAGGACATTCTCAAGCCGGAGTAATCCGCCGAGCGCAGGTTTCACCGCCCCACAACCCTCCCTTGCACAGGAAAGCCCAAAAGCCATGTTGATAGTGATCTCCCCGGCCAAGACCCTCGATTACGAGAGCGATATCCCGGCTCTGGAAACCACGCAGCCGGATTTCCTCGACGATTCCGCGGCGCTGATTGCAGAGCTGCGGGCGCTGAGCCCACAGGAAATTTCCGGGCTGATGAAAATTTCCGACAAGCTGGGGGTGCTGAACTACGACCGTTTCCAGGACTGGAAGCGACCGTTCAGCGACAAAAACGCGCGCCCGGCGCTGCTGGCGTTCAAGGGCGATGTGTATACCGGGCTTGAAGCCGAGACCATGGGCAAGCGCGATTTCGCCTACGCACAGAAGCACCTGCGCATGCTCTCCGGCCTCTACGGGCTGCTGCGGCCGCTGGACCTGATGCAGCCCTACCGGCTGGAGATGGGGACCCGGTTCGCCAATGCCCGCGGCAAGAACCTTTACGAGTTCTGGGGCGATACCCTGACCGAGGCGCTGAACGCGCAGTTGCACAGCCTGAAAAGCCGCGAGCTGGTGAACCTCGCTTCCAACGAATACTTCAAGGCGGTAAAACCCGGCAAGCTCGCCGCCGATATCGTCACCCCGCACTTCCGCGACCTGAAGAACGGCCAGTACAAAATGATCAGCTTCTTCGCCAAAAAGGCCCGCGGCATGATGAGCCGCTGGGCGATCGACAAGCGGGTCAAGAATGCAGAGCAGCTGAAAGCGTTTGACGGCGGCGGTTACGCCTTCAATGCCAGTTTGTCGCAGGGCAACGACTGGGTCTTTACCCGCGACGAGGCCCAGTGATCAGGCTTAATGAGCGCTGAGTAGCGGTGAACACTCGTCTGCCACAAGCCCCGGCCTGCGCGCGCAATCGTGAGCCCATTCTGGGCGAGCTGCGCAGACTTCTGGCCGGTCGCCGTCGGCTGCTGGAAATCGGCAGTGGTAGCGGCGAGCACGCGGTTTACTGCGCGGCGCATTTTCCCGAGCTGCGCTGGCAGACTTCGGATCTGCCGGAGAAACTGGCGGGCATTCGCCAGTGGCTTGAGGCCTGCCCGTCCGCCAACCTGCCCCCGCCGCTGGCGCTGGATATCGAGGATTGCTGGCCGCCGCTGTCGGTGGACACTATTTTTACTGCCAATACCCTGCATATTGTTTCGGCAGCGGCCGTGGAAAGCCTGTTCCGGAAGTTGCCGCAGGTACTGGCGCCCGCAGGCCAGCTGATCGCCTACGGGCCGTTTAGTGAGGACGGGGACTTCGGTGCGCAGAGCAATCTGGACTTCGATGCCTGGCTGCGTGCGCGGGACCCGCTGAGCGGCATCCGCGACCTGTGCTGGCTGGATGCTCTCGCCGCAGGCGCTGGCATGACCCGTAGCGAAACCATCGCCATGCCCGCCAACAACCGCCTGCTGGTGTGGCGGAGCACCTTGCAGGGGTGCGGGAGTCGCGGATTGCTCAATGAAGAAAACCGCTAAGAATTCAGCATAAAGCCACAGTAACAAGCCACAGTAACAGACAGAAACGGAGGGGAGCCCTGATGCCCGAGTGGTTAGAGATTGGCGTGAGCGTCGCGTTCGCTATTGCGGCGGTGTTCTTTTTTGGCAAGTATCGCGAGAAGGCGGCCGCGCTGCATGAGAGCGAGCGCATGAAGGCGCGCCTTTCCAACGACCTCAACCGCTATCGCGACGTCAAGCGCCTGCGCGCCCTGCGGGATGCGCTGCTCAGCGATGACATTCTGCCGGTGGATGACGAGGGCCGCGAGCACCTGCTGCTGCGCGATGGCGATATGCGCCTGCACCACCTGGTGCTGCGTCGCCAGTGCAACGCCATCGGCGAGGGGGAGAGCCCCACCTACCTGAAAGATGGCCAGGAGCTGCCGGTAACAGAGCTGCAATAGCCAGGGATTTTTACTCCAGGCTGAGGCGGGCGGCGGCGCGGGCTCTCGTGCCCATGCCCCCAGCGCCCAGCCGTCAGTTCTCTGCGGCGGAGGTGAGTTTGTGCGGCGGGAAGTGCAGCGCAAAGGTGCTGCCGCGGCCGGGCCGGCTGTCCACGCTCAATTCGCCACTGTGGCGCAGCAGCACATGCTTGACGATGGCGAGGCCGAGGCCGGTGCCGCCGCTCTCCCGCGAGCGCCCTGCATCCACCCGATAGAAGCGCTCCGTCAGGCGCGGGATATGAATGGGGTCGATGCCGATGCCGCTGTCGCGCACGGAGAAGTGGCCCCCGCGACTGTCCAGTGTCCAGCTGAGGGTGATGTCCCCACCGTTGGGGCTGTATTTCACGGCGTTCAGGGCCAGATTGGCGAAGGCGCTGTGCAGCTCGTTCGCATCGCCGGTCAGCAGCGCGTCGTCGCTGCACGCCACGGTGATATTGTGGCGTCCGCCGCTTAAGCCTCGCGCCTCGCGGGCGACTCTTTCCATCAATTCACCTACCGCCACCCGCTCGCGGCCGCTGTCGCGCTCGGAAGTCTCCAGCCGCGCCAGCAGCAGCAGGTCGTTGACCAGTGAGGTCATGCGGCCGGTCTGCTCGAGCATCTGTTGCAGCGGCCGCTGCCAGGGTTTGGGGGCCTGCCCGCTGCTCTCCAGGGTTTCCAGGTAGCCGGCGATCACGGTCAGCGGCGTGCGCAATTCGTGGGAAACATTGGCGACGAAATCCCGGCGCATCTGCTCCAGGTTGTGCAGGCGGGTGATGTCGCGCACGATCAGCAGGGCCTCGTCCTTGCCGTAGCGGGTGATCTCCAGTTGCAGTTTGCGCGCGTCGTTGCCCGGTGCCGGCAGTGTCAGCGGGCCCTGCATGTTTTCATCGTGGAGGTAGCGCACGAAACCCGGATCGCGCAGAAAGTTGATCAGCGGTTGCCCGGCGTCTTCCGCGCGCAGCTGCAGCAGCTGCCCCGCGGCCGGGTTCCACCAGGCCAGGTTGCCGCCTTCTTCCAGTGCGACGATGCCCTCGCGCAGCGCGCTGGTGCTGTCCTGCACACGGCGCAGGGTGGCGTGGAGTTTCTGCTTCTCGCGCCGGTGGCGGCGTTGCAGGCGGTAGAAGTCATCGCTGATTTCGCCCCAGATACCGAAGCTGGTGGGCGCCGGGCCCTGGCGGCCATTGCTGAGCCAGCGATCGAAGCGGGTCTGCAGCAGCAGAACCCAGCCGAGATAAATGGCCAGGGCCAGCGTGAGGCCCAGCAGCCATTGGCCGGTGGCAAAACCGAACACGGCAAAACCGAGGGATATGACGAGAAACCGGGAAAATTCGCCGATACTGCGTTCCAGCATGGTGGTTTTCGGTCTCCATATGCGGGCAGGCGGGCTGCGAATCATGCCCGGGGGAACAATCACTCACTGCTTGGCAGTGGGCGCTGGCGGTGATTCAGTGCATGGCGGGCAAGTTTGTCACACTTTTTCCGAGGTTTGCACAGAAAAGCGGTAGCCGGTGCCGCGCACCGTCTGGATATAGCGGTCGTGACCGTCCACGGCGAGCGCCTTGCGCAGCCGGCGTATGTGCACATCCACCGTGCGCTCATCCACATAGACATTGCTGCCCCAGACGTGGTCGAGGAGCTGCGAGCGGGTATAGGCCCGCTCCTGGTGCGAGAGGAAAAAGGTCAGCAGGCGAAATTCCGTGGGGCCCATCTCAACCGGCTGTCCGCTGATTGCCACCCGGTGGCTGATCGGGTCCAGCACCAGCTGGCCGGCGCTGAGTGGCTCCTCGGGTACCGCGGGGCCGGCGCGGCGCAGAACCGCTTTCAGGCGCGCGACCAGTTCGCGGGGGGAGAAGGGCTTGGTGATGTAGTCGTCGGCGCCGGTTTCGAGGCCCTTGATCTTGTGGTCCTCTTCACCTTTGGCGGTGAGCATGATGATCGGCAGCGTGGCGGTGAGTTCGTCGCGCTTGAGGCGCCGGGCCAGCTCGACCCCGGACACATCCGGCAGCATCCAGTCGAGCAGGATGAGATCCGGCTTTTCATCGACGATCAGGGCGTGGGCTTCCCGCGCGTTCTCCGCCTCGAGACAGCGGTAATCCGCCATTTCCAGCGCCACCCGCAACATGTCGCGCACGGCGGATTCATCGTCGACGATCAGAATGGTAGTGCTCTGCATCTGCCTGTTATGCCCCTCATGGATTGCGGCCAGTTAACGGCATTTTCATTACAAATATATGACGGTCAGGGGGTTATCCACAAAGCGTGGGCCAAGGCCCTGACTCCGGTGCCGGCGCGGGGTCAGGGGCAACAGCGGTGAGAGCGTGCAGAAGCGGCTTTTTTGGGTTGCGTTATTTAGCCGCGTCAAAGAGATAGTGCAGCGCGATGCCGGCGAAAACGGCGGCGCCCACCCAGTTGTTGTTGAGGAAGGCGCGGAAGCAGGCGTCCCGCTCGCGATCGCGGATCAGCCACTGCTGGTAGGCGAACAGGCCCGCGGCGACCGCGAGGCCGAGGAAATAGAAGGCGCCCAGCTCGAAGCGCTGGCCGGTCAGCAGCAGCGCGAACAGCGCCATCACCTGCAGGGAGCCGGTCATGGCCCTGTCCATGTCGCCAAACAGCACCGCCGTGGATTTGACGCCGATCTTGAGGTCGTCATCCCGGTCCACCATGGCATAGAAGGTGTCGTAGGCCACGGTCCACAGCAGGTTGGCGGTATACAGCAGCCACGCCAGCGCCGGTACCTCGCCGGTGACGGCGGCGAAGGCCATGGGAATCCCCATGCTGAACGCGGCCCCCAGCACTACCTGCGGCAGGTGGGTATAGCGCTTGGCGAAGGGATAGCAGAAAGCCAGCGCCACCGCCGGCAGGGACAGCAGAATCGTGAGGCGGTTGGTGGTCAGCACCAGCAGGAAGGCCAGCAGGCACAGGCCGCCGAACAGCAGCAGCGCGCCTTTGGCGGTGGCCTGGCCGGTGGCCAGCGGCCGCGCCGCGGTGCGCTTGACCTGGCCGTCGATATTGCGGTCGGCGAAATCGTTGATCGCGCAGCCGGCGGCGCGCATCAGCAGTACGCCGAGGGTGAAAACCGCAAACAGGTGCAGGCCCGGCCAGCCACCGGCCGCCAGCCACAAGGCCCACCAGGTGGGCCAGAGCAGCAACAGCGAGCCGATCGGGCGGTCGAGGCGGGCCAGATGCCAGTAGGGCAGCGCCGCCGGCCAGCGACGGGCAAGGGCTTGGCTGATCACGTGTTGTTCTCCCGGGTTGTCAGTTCCTGCGGGCGCGGCAGGGGGGCGTCGCTGGCGGTAAAGGCGGACAGAAAGGTCTCCGCCACCAGCAGGGGTTTGTCGCACAGCCAGAAAATCGAGCGGCGGCCCCAGGCGCTTGCAGATTCGTTGTGCAGCAGCGCCAGATCACAGCGGGGGTTGCGGTGTAGACGGTTCAGGGTAATGGCACCGCGGCGAATGCCCGCTTCGCTGAACAGCAGCTCCCCCAAAGGCCGGCTGTCGAGGTTGCGCAGGTAGCGCAACTTTCCCTGCAGGCTGCGCATTGGCAGCACGCTGCGGGCATAGACCCAGGGGCGGCCACGGCCAAGCAGCAGCACCTCGCGGATCAGCGCCCGCTGCCGGTCCCGCAGTCCCAGAATGCGGCGCTCCTCCAGGCTGGGTTGCCGCCAGCTCTGCTGCAGAACCCGCACGGCGAAGTCGCCGCGGCTCAGCTGCTTCAGTGCCGCAGTCAGCGAGCCGGGGTGCAGCAGCCAGGGCAGCAGGTCGGCGGGTGGCGACGCATGCAGGGAGGCCAGCGGCTGGCCCTGCCACTTCGCAGCCGGCAGAAATGGAGAGTGATACAACGGAAACCCCGCAAAAGGATCTAAGGCGACGGCCGCCATTGTAACGGCTGGCGGCGGCGAGGTCAGGCATCGACAGGTGTGCTCAGGTGACGGGATTGTGCCCGGCTGTACTCGGCGGTGGCCGCTCAACTATGATGCCCACAGCAAAAAGACAATAACGGAAGTGTGTGGAGAATTAATTCCTATGGGTCTAACCACTAAAATTGTGCTGGCGATGCTGCTGGGCATTGTCGTCGGAGTGCTGTTCAACTTCTTCGAAACCAGCCAGGTACTCGGCGCTGGGATTACCGGTTTTATCAATAATTATCTGACCGAGGGCCTGTTCGATATCATCGGCCGGATTTTTATTGCCTCGCTGAAACTGATGGTGGTGCCGCTGGTGCTGGTGTCGCTGATCTGCGGCGCCTGCGCGCTGTCCGAGGGCAGCCGCGTTGGCGTGCTGGCGGGCAAGACCCTGGCCCTGTACCTGCTGACCACCGCCGCGGCAATCAGCCTGGCTCTGATGCTGGCGCTGGTCTTCCAGCCCGGCGTTGGCATGGAGGGGGTGCAGGCGGCAGTGGCTTTCGAACCCAAGCCGTCGCCGTCGCTGTCGCAGGTGTTGGTGGATATTTTCCCCTCCAACCCGGTGGATGCCATGGCCAAGGGCAACATGCTGCAGATCATCGTGTTTGCCCTGCTGATGGGCTATGCCATTGCCCGCTGCGGGGAGCCGGGGCGGCGCATGGCGTCGTTTTTTAACGATCTCAATGAGGTGATCATGCGCATGGTGGGGGTGCTGATGGTGTTTGCCCCCTACGGTGTATTCGCGCTGCTGGCCACCAAGATTTCCCAGCTCGGTACCGAGGCCATTTTCCAGCTGGGCAAATATTTCCTGGTGGTGCTGCTGGCCCTGGCGTTGCACGGACTAGGGGTCTACTCCCTGCTGCTGAAGCTGTTTTCCGGTCTCAGCCCGCTGGAGCTGCTGAAAAAAATGCGTCCGGCGATGGTGTTTGCATTCAGTACCTCCTCCTCCGCCGCCACTATTCCGGTGACCCTGTCCACCGTGGAGAAGCGCCTGGGTGTCGATAACAAGGTGGCGGCCTTTACCGTGCCGCTTGGCGCCACTGTCAATATGGATGGCACCGCCATCATGCAGGGCGTGGCCACCGCCTTTATCGCCCAGATGTACGGCATCGATATCGGGCTGAGCGGTTACCTGACCGTTATTCTGACAGCCACCCTGGCCTCCATCGGCACCGCCGGCGTGCCGGGAGTGGGCCTCATCATGCTGGCCATGGTGCTGCAGCAGGTGGGTCTGCCGCTGGAGGGCATCGCCATTGTGATGGGTGTCGATCGCCTGCTGGATATGGTGCGCACCGTGGTCAATATCACCGGTGATTCGGTGGTGACCACCATTGTGGCGAAGAGCGAGGGGTATTTTTCCAAAGAGGTCTATTACGACGGCAACTACGACAGTGTCGCCAGCAGCGCCGATGGCAACAATAGCGCAGCTGAGAGGACCTCGGGCTAACCGGGGCCAGCCGGCGCTTTTCAGGTGGACTCCGGCCAATACGCAATGGCCGGTTCCATCAATCAAAGGCGCATGGCAGAAGTGAAAAAGGGTCGCGCTGGCGACCCTTTTTTGTTCCCGGTTATTGAGTCTTTGTTGATTCCATTTTTCCGGTCATTTTCGCTTTCGCCAACTATCGGTGCACGGGCAAGCCCGCCGGCACTGGCGGTTTTAGCGGGGCTATTTTCGGCTCAGCTGGCCAGCAGTTCCTGCAGCTCGTCGGCTTCAATATCATCGTCGATTGTGGACAGGACTTTGTCGGTCAGGGTCGATAGCAGGTTGAGGATGGCCTGGTCGGTGCTGTCTTCCAGCTGTTCGCCATTCTGCTGGGCGCGCACCTGGTAGGGTTCGCGCAGTTTCAGGCGGTCGATATCCAGGGAGTCCTCCCGCAGCGGCCGACCCTCGGTGTCGGCAACGCGGTAGTGAAAGCGGCCGGAAACCTCCATGTTGCCGCGTTCAACGTCGAAGTCACCATCGCGGCGCATACCAGAAAGTTGTTTGACGATGGTGAGGCGGAAATGCGTTTGCACGGACAGTTGGCCGCGCTGATCGGCCAGTGGTACTTCCTCGTCGAAGAAGAACTGCCGCAACCTGCGGTTGATCATCGTCTGCAGGTGTTGGCGGTAGCGCTCCACTTTCTCCTGTTTGAGGGCGGTGAGGCTGCCGCCCTCGCCCGCCTGTGCCAGCAGCAGTGACAGGTTGGCGCTGTTGACCGGCATCGGGATTTCGAGGGTGACGTTGGCGGGTGGCAATGAAACGCTTGGCAGGGGCTCATCCTTGCCGATACCGAAAAAGCCCTGCGCCTGAGTGGAAGGAACCATCGAGACGAACAGCAAGCTGGCGATTGCCAGCCCGCCGAAAGTAAATCTGAACACTTAATTACCTCTGGATTGCGACGATTATTATCTAAACGGTGAAACTTCGAGTGGAAGCGGCGGCTAGGCTGCCACCACCAATGTGGCGAAGCAAAATAATCAATGACCATGTGGTCGAATGATGGAGCGCCGTCGCTACAGATCATTCATCGGAAAAGATCGCTGTGAAAAGCTGCCGGCGGAAATTCGCGCTGCTGTTTGGAGGCCGCTATCCAAAAGATCACTTTTTAAAGCGTCACTGTCTAAAAATCCACTCGCTAAAAACCTACCCTCAAAAAACTCATCCTCTAAAAAGTCACTCTCTGGAACATCTTTGCCGGAACAGGCCACAGTGAAAAAATCGCGCCGTGAAGCTCGCCCGCCGGCAGGTGCGCCGATGGAAAGTATCAGGGCGGAAAGTACCAAGGCGGAAAGTACCAGGATGGAGAGTACGGGGATGGAGAGTACGGGGATGGAGAGTACGGGGATGGAAAGTGTCGCGATGAAAAGTATCGGGATGAAAAGGTACCCGATTAGCGGATGACAGCTAATCGGGTTACAGATGGCCGCTTTGAAAACCGCCTGATCAACAGTGGCGAGGGTCAGCCGGCCGCGCTGAACTGGCGCAACGCATCCGCTTCCAGCTGGTCTTCGATACGGTCCAGCAGCCGCTCGGCCATTTTCTCCAGGGACTCTTCGATGGCCTCATCGGTGCTGTCTTCCACCTCGCCGCTGCGCAGATCGGTGCGCACCTTATAGCGCGGTTGCAGGCGCAACTCGCCGAGATCAATGCGCTCCTCGCGCAGGCTCTTGCCGTCCGCGGAGGAAAGCCGATAGAGGAATCCGCCACCGATCAGCAAGGTGCCACGCTCGGTCTCGTAGCGGTCCGAGCTTTTCAGCTCGGTTAACTGTTTGCTGATGCCGGCATCGAACTGGGTGTGCAGGGTCAGTTGGCCGCCCTGCTCCACCAGCGGTACTTCCTCGTCCCGCAGGTATTGGCGCAGGCGCTCCTGCATGGCCTGTCGCAGGTGGTTGCTGAACCGCTCAGCGGCTTCCTGTTTCATCTCGCTGAGTCCGCCGCTGCTGGCCTGGGCCAGAAGCGCGGCAAAGTCATTGCCGGTGGTTGGGGTGGGGACATCGAGGCGGATATCCGTGCTGGCCAGTGTGACGCTGGGGGGAGGCTGGTCGTCGCCGAACAGTCCCTGCTGGGCGGTGAGGGGTTGGCTGGTCAGGAACAGCGCCGCGGCTGTGATCATGCAGCGCACGGGACCGAACCCCGCGCGCTTACTCAGTGAGTCTTCCATGGTGGTCTCCGTTCACTCTCTTTTGTCTGCGGCTGGGGCCGCTTATTTTTATGGTTGTTTTTATTTGCCACCTTTTTGCGGTGGCTTCTTTTTATATAGCCAATTTTTTATAGGGTTGCTTAGTTTTTAAGATTTTTTACTAAAAAACTTTTTTACCTAGGTATTTTTTATTCGTGATTTTGTTGTGGCCACTTTTCTTGTGGCCGCTTTTTTATGGCTGCCTGGTCAGGCTGCCACCACCGGCGGGCAAGCGCAAAAAAATTGGTGACTGAGAGGAGGTATTTGGTACTAGTGTGCGGTTTGCGCTCAGGCCTCGGCGAAGCGCGGCTTGTTTTGCAGCCAGCGGGCGACCAGCTGTTGCCGGGCGGCTTCGGGCAGGGCGGGGGAGGCGGCGATACGCTGCACCTGCGGCAGCAGGTGGGCATCGCGCTGCAGATCGGCGATGCGGTGTTGTATTTCTCCGGTCTGGCGGGTGCCGAGGATTTCCCCGGGGCCGCGCAGGCGCAGGTCCTCCTCGGCGATGGCGAAACCGTCGCTGTGCTGGCGCAGCGCCTGCAGGCGGGCCCTGCCGCCTTGCGACAGCGGGGTGCCGTAGAGCAGCACACAGTGGCTGGCTACCGAGCCGCGCCCGACCCGGCCGCGCAACTGATGCAGCTGCGCCAGCCCGAGGCGCTCGGGATTCTCGATAATCATCAGGCTGGCATTGGGGACATCGACGCCCACTTCGATCACTGTCGTCGCCACCAGCAGGTCCACCTCGCCGGCCTTGAAGGCGGTCATCACCTGTTCCTTCGCCTCCGGTTTCAGGCGCCCGTGCACCAGCGCCACGCGGCAATCCGGCAGCGCCGCCGCCAGTTCCTCGGCGGTGGATTCGGCGGCCCGCGCCTGCAGGGTTTCAGACTCCTCGATCAGGGTGCAGACCCAGTAGGCCTGGCGGCCCTGGGCCACCGCGTTGTGTACCCGCGCCACCACTTCATCGCGGCGCTCGGTGGAGATGGCCACGGTGTTGATGGGCTGGCGACCGGGGGGCAGTTCGTCGATCACCGAGCAGTCCAGGTCGGCGAAGGCGGACATGGCCAGTGTGCGCGGGATCGGGGTGGCGGTCATGATCAGCTGGTGTGGCTGCACCCGCACGCTCCCGGCCTCGCCGGAGCCCTTTTCCCGCAGCTCCAGCCGCTGGCGCACGCCGAAGCGGTGCTGCTCGTCGATCACCACCAGCCCCAGATGATGGAAGATCACTTCCGCCTGAAACAGTGCGTGAGTGCCCACTACCAGCTGCGCGTCACCGCTGGCGATGGCCGCCAGCTGCGCGCGCCGCTCGGCCGCCTTGAGGCTGCCGGTGAGCCAGGCGACACGGATACCGAGGGGCTGCAACCAGGCGGTGAAATTGCGCCGGTGCTGTTCGGCGAGGATTTCAGTGGGCGCCATGACCGCCACCTGGGTGCCGGAGCCGAGCGCGCGCAGCGCCGCCATGGCCGCCACCAGAGTTTTGCCGGCGCCCACGTCGCCCTGCAGCAGGCGCATCATCGGGCGGCTGCGGGACAGGTCGCTGGCGATCTCGGCGCAGACCCGCTGCTGGGCGCCGGTGAGCGCGAAGGGCAGGCGCTGGAGAAAATCCCGCTCCAGCGCCGCATCTCCGGGCAATTGGGGCGCGCGCAGGTGTTCGCTGTCACGGCGCAGCGCCAGCAGGCTCAGGTGGTGGGCGAGAAGTTCTTCCAAAGCCAGCCGCTGCTGGGCCGGGTGCTGGCCCTCGGCCAGCTGCGCCAGGTCTGCGTCCGCGGGCGGGCTGTGCAGGTAGCGCAGCGCCGCCGCCAGCGGGTACTGCAGGTGTTGCGGCAGCAGTGCGGTGGGCAGCAGCTCGCTGACGCCGCCATCGCCCAGGCGCTCCAGCGCCTGCTGGGCCAGCCCGCGCAGGCGCAGTTGGCTGACGCCTTCGGTGAGGGCGTAAATCGGCGTGAGGGTCTCTTCAGTGGGGGCGGCTGCAGCGCCCAGTATTTCCGTCTCCGGGTGCACCAGTTCCAGCCCGGCGGAGCCCCGGCGGGCCTCGCCGAAGCAGCGCAGCCTGACACCGCGGGCGAAACGGTTTTTCTGCGCGGCGGAAAAATGGAAGAAACGCAGAGACAGGGTGCCGCTGCCGTCCTGCAGGCGCACCAGCAGGCTGCGGCGGCGGCCGAAGACCACATCGGCGGCGCGCACTTCGCCCTCGATGACCGCATCAAGACCCGGCGTCAGTGCGGCGATGGGGGTGACCCGGGTGCGGTCCTGATAGCGCAGCGGCAGGTGAAACAACAGATCCTGCACCGTGGCGATATGCAGCTTTGCCAGCACCTGGGCAAATTTTTCACCGACGCCCTTGAGGGTGGTAATGGGCTGGGCGGACAGGTCGGTCACTGCTCACCCAGCTGGCACTGGCTGATGGCGTTGCGCAGCATATCGATGGCGCGGTGGCGGGGAAAACTGGCGCGCCAGGCCAGCGCCACGGTGCGACGGGGTGCCGGCGCCGCGAAGGGGCGCGTCTCCAGCAGGCCGCTGGCGTACTGGGAGGCGGTGGCCGCGGAAAGCGGCAGTACCGTAATGCCCAGGCCGGAAGCCACCATATGGCGCAGCGTTTCCAGGGAGCTGCCGTCGGCGGCGGTGCGTATCCGTGCGCTGCTCTGTTCTTTCTCGATGGACTGCTGCAGCTGCGGGCAGGCCTCGAGCACCTGATCGCGGAAGCAGTGCCCTTCCCCCAGCAGCAGCACATTGTCCTCGGACAACTGTTCCGGGGAGATGCTCTCCTGCTTTGCCAGTGGGTGGCCGGCGGGCATCAGAACCACGAAGGGCTCATCGTAGAGCGGCTGGGTGACCACATCCGGCTCGGTGAAGGGCAGTGCGATGATGATGGCATCCAGCTCGCCCTTGCGCAGGCGCTGGCGCAGGGTGGCGGTGTAGCCCTCCTCCACGTAGAGGTGCATATCCGGCGCCGCGCGCTGCAGCTGCGGAATAAAATGCGGGAACAGATAGGGGCCGATGGTAAAGATGGCGCCCACCGACAGCGGGCTGGCGAGCTGGTCCTTGCCGGCGCTGGCGATGTCCTTGATGGCCGAGGCCTGTTCCAGCACCAGCTGCGCCTGAGCGGCGATGCGCTCCCCCAGCGGGGTCGCCTGTACCCGGGTTTTGGAGCGCTCGAACAGCGCCACGCCCAGCTCTTTCTCGAGCTTTTTGACCGCGATGGACAGGGTGGGCTGGCTGACAAAGCAGCGCTCGGCGGCGCGGCCGAAGTGCTGTTCCTGGGCCAGGGTAACGATATAGCGCAATTCGTTGAGCGTCATAGAAGGCAATCAGAAGTTGGGAGTCTATAGCTATTATTCATAAATAATGGCTATCGGCCAACGCCAAGTCTGACTGGTGATACGAAACGCATTTGTTAGTAAAAATGGCTATTTATGTGTCTGTTTCAACGGAAACGGCGCAAAATTTTGCTATATCTGTTGCAGTGAAAGAGGAGAGCCACCCCATGGGTATTTTTTCCTGGATAATTCTCGGACTCATTGCCGGGGCTTTGGCGAAGTGGATCATGCCGGGGCCAGATCCGGGTGGCTGGGTGGTGACCATCGTGATTGGTATTGTCGGTGCCTTTATCGGTGGCTGGGTCGGTTCCCTGGTGGGTATCGGTGGACCGGTTACCGGCTTCGGTCTCGGCGATATTGTGACGGCGACGGTTGGTGCGCTGATCTTTCTTTTCATCTTTCGCGCCCTGCGTAGCCGGGGCGGCTGAGGGCGCTTGCCGGTGCAGAGCTTCGGCTGACTCCCGGCAGGTTCCCGGCAGAGTCCCGGCAAGGGCGCGCAAGAATCCGCTGATGGCATTTGCCCGTAACAGTCGGTTACTGCGCGATATAGCGCGATATAGAATGTACCCCGCTAGGCAAGTGGCGGCTATGGAATTCGCGGTAATGGAATTCGCAGTAATTAAAGCTCGGCGGGTGTTGAAATCAGACCTTTTGTGACACAGTGTTCGCACACTGCGGCCGGGTTAGCTTTGGGGGATTGCGGCAAGCGGGGCGGTTCTGCCCACGTGTTGGCGCCAGGAATTTATGGCAAAAGAAAAACTCTGGATATTCGGTTGCGGAGATCTGGGCACCCGCCTGGCCCCACTGCTGGACAAAAAGTCGTACACCATTTACGGCGTGCGCCGCAACCCACTGGTGGCGCTGGCGCGCATGCGCCGTGCCGACGGAGTCAACTGGCGCCGCGGCAATGCCACCAGCGCGGAAAATATCGAGCGCCTGCTGACAAAGGGCGCGGATATCGTGCTCGCAACCTTCACCCCGGACGAATATACCGAAGATGGCTACCGCCGTGCCTACCTGGATACCGCCATGGCGCTGGCCGCTGTGTTGCCGCGGCTGGAGAAACCCCCGCGCCTGGTGATCTGGGTATCCTCAACCCGGGTTTACGGTCAGGGCGGTGATGAGTGGATCGACGAGGGAACGCCGGCGCTGCCGGACGGCCTGCAGGGCAATATCCTGCGAGCTGCGGAAGATGTGATTTACGGTGCGCTGCCACAGGCGCTGGTGGTGCGTTTTTCCGGCATTTACGGCCCGGGCCGCGATCGCCTGCTGTCGCAGGTGCGCGCCGGTCGCTGTGCGCCGCCGCAGCCACCGCAGTACAGCAACCGTATCCACGTGGAAGACTGCGTTGGCTTTATCGCTTATCTGATCGAGCAGCACCGGGCGGGCTGGACGCCGGAGAGGCTCTATATCGGCACTGACAGTGAACCGGTGCCCATGCACGAGCTGCAGCTATGGCTGGCCCGCGCCATGGGGTATACCGCCGCGCATTTGCGCGAATACAGCACTGACACGGAGCGCGGCTCGAAAAAACTCAGCAACCAGCGCATGCTGGCCACCGGCTACCAGTTGAAATATCCCGATTACCGGGCCGGCTACAGCGCGCTGCTGGAGCCGGCCTAGCGCGCCCGCCTGTCTGACCATTTGCCCGGTCATTAAGGGCCTGCAGCAAAGGGCCTGACCGGGGCAACGGGTCAGCGGGCTTAGATCACCATTACCCCTTCCGCCTCGAACAGCGCGCCCTTCGGCAGTTCCTTGACGCCGACGGCGGCGCGGGCGGGATAGGGCTGCTCGAAGAATTCCGCCATCACCTCGTTGACCGCGGCAAAATCGCTGAGGTCGGTGAGGTACAGGTTCAGCTTGACGATATGGCCGAGGCTGCCATTGGCGGCCTCGCAGACTGCGCTCAGGTTGCGGAAGACCTGCCGCGCCTGCTCGGTGAAATCGCTACTGACAATCTCCATGCTCTGCGGGTCGAGGGGAATCTGGCCGCTGAGATACACGGTATGGTCCACCTTGACCGCCTGAGAGTAGCTGCCGATGGCGGCGGGCGCCTTGTCGGTTTTAATTATGGCGCGATTGGTCATGGGTAACTCCACCACTTTCTGAAAAAGAAAGCGGGCAAATATAGCGCGGCTTGCAAGGGAATGGGAGCGGCGCCAAGGGTGCGCCACACAGAAAGTGAGGCTTTTTTCGCTACAGCGGCGATTGGCTGGCGGTCATCACAAAATCAGCCGGGGCGCGCGATGCGAATCACCGCCGGCAGGTTGCGCAGGCGTTTCACCACCCGCGCCAGGTGTACGCGGTTGCTGACTTCGAGGGTGAGGGAGATGACGCTGTTGCGCGCATCCTTCTCGTCCACGTGGATCTGTTCGATGCTGGCCCCCTCTTCGGTGATGCGCGTGGCCAGGCGGGCGATGATGCCGCGCTCGGATTCCACTTCAACGCGAATATCGCCGAGGAACTCGCCCTTCACATCCGGCGACCAGTTCACCGCCATGATGTTCTCCGGGTGCTCACGGAAATCCACAGTGTTGCGGCAGGACTCGCGGTGCACCACCACGCCCTTGCCGGAGCTGATATGGCCGATGATGGTGTCGCCGGGTATCGGCCGGCAGCAGCGGGCGAAACTGATCAGCATGCCCTCCTGCTCGTCGATGGTCAGCGGCGAGGAAATATTGCTGGCCCCGGCCTCTTCCTTGTCCGGCGGCGCGAGCAGTTTGGCGGCCGAGAAGGCCACCTTGTTGCCGAGGCCGATTTCCTCCAGCAGGTTTTCCAGCGACAGGCACTTGGCTTCGCGCACGCCGTGTTCGATCTGCTCCTCGCTGAGCTCATCGAGTGCGGTGTCAAACTTGCCCAGGGCTTTTTCCAGCAGGCGGCGGCCGAGGGCCACGGAATCGTGGTGGCGCTGGTGCTTGAGGAAGTGACGGATGGCGCTGCGGGCCTTGGCGGTGACGACGAAATTGAGCCAGTTGGGGTTGGGCTGCGCCTTGCGGCTGGTGAGGATCTCCAGCTTCTGGCCGCTCTGCAGGGGCTGGGACAGCGGCGCCAGGCGCTGGTTGATGCGTACCGCCACGCAGGTGTTGCCGATATCCGTGTGCACCGAGTAGGCGAAGTCCACCGCGGTGGCGCCGGCGGGCAGGTCGATGATTTCGCCCTTCGGGGTAAATACGTAGACCTCGTCCGGGAATAGGTCGATTTTCACATTCTCGATAAATTCCAGCGAGTCGCCGGCGCGCTGCTGCATTTCCAGCAGGCCCTGTACCCAGCGCCGCGCGCGAACCTGGCTGGTGCCGCCGGTGTTGATCACTTCATCGCCGGAGGCCTTGTACAGCCAGTGCGCGGCGATACCGCTGTTGGCCATCTCGTCCATTTCCTTGGTGCGGATCTGCACTTCGATGGGCACGCCGTGCATGCCCAGCAGCACCGTGTGCAGGGACTGATAGCCGTTGGACTTGGGAATGGCGATATAGTCCTTGAACTCGGAGATGACCGGCTTGTAGAGGTTGTGAATCACTCCCAGTGTGCGGTAGCTGGTGTCCACGCTGTCGACGATGATGCGGAAGGCGTAGACGTCCATGATTTCCTTGAACGACTTCTTCTTCGCGCGCATCTTCTGGTAGATGCTGAACAGGTGTTTCTCGCGGCCGATCACCAGCGCGTCTATGCCTTCGCGCTGCAGCCGCACCTCGATGGCGTTCTGGATCTTCTCCAGCAGCTCTTTGCGGTTGCCCCGCGCTGCCACCAGTGCCGCGCGCAGGCGGCTGGCGCGCAGTGGGTGAATGGCGAAGAAGGCGCGATCCTCGAACTCGATGCGCACATCGTTCATGCCCAGGCGGTGGGCGATGGGGGCGTAGATCTCGAGGGTCTCGCGGGCGATGCGCACCCGCTTCTGCGGCTTTAATACCCCCAGGGTGCGCATGTTGTGCAGGCGGTCGGCAAGCTTGACCAGAATCACGCGAATATCCCGCGCCATGGCCAGGGCCATTTTCTGGAAGTTTTCCGCCTGCTTTTCCGCCGGGCTGTCGGTCTCGAACTGGGTCAGCTTGGAGACGCCGTCAACCAGCTCTGCCACTTCCTCGCCGAACTGTTCCGCCAGCGCCGCCTTGGGAATGCCGGTGTCCTCGATCACATCGTGGAGCATGGCGGCGGCCAGGCTCTGGTGGTCCATGTGCATGCTGGCGAGAATCGTCGCCACCGCCAGTGGGTGGGTGATGTAGGGCTCACCGGAGCGGCGCTGCTGGCCGTCGTGGGCCTGTTCCGCATAGAAGTAGGCGCGGCGGACAATCTGGATCTGGTCGGGGGGAAGGTAGGAAGAGAGGCGGTGGGCCAGACTGTCGATGGTATGCAAAGCCGCGCGCGCCTCTCAGTTAGAACTCAAGCGATCGGTAGGAAATTAAAGATCCTGCTCGGACAGGTACACCGGCGCCTGCGGGCGACGAATGGGTGCTTCGTCCTCGTCCACCTCGTCGAGGATGCTGGCGTCTACCAGGCCTTCGGCGATCTCGCGCAGGGCGAGCACGGTGGGCTTGTCATTTTCCTCGGGCACCAGCGGGTCTTTACCACCGGTTGCGATCTGGCGGGCGCGCTTGCTGCCCACGATCACCAGTTCAAAGCGGTTGTCGACGTTGTCGAGACAATCTTCAACGGTAATACGTGCCATATAGTTTCGGTTCCATAGCAGTGCCCGGGGCGGGCGAATTCGGGGCGCGCGGAGGCCGACGGCGGCTCCGGCGCGGGACCGGTAATCTTAACGCAGCCGGCGGTGTACGTAAATCGAACAGGGCCGGCGGCGGCGCGAATCAGGCCGTGGTGTCAGTCCCGCTGCAGCAGTGCCTGCAGCAGCGGGCCGTGGCGCAGCTGCTGTCGCTGCAGGCGCTGGCGCTGGGCGACGACGATGGACTGCAGTTCCCGCAGCGCCGCCTGGAAGTCGTCGTTGATCACCAGATAATCCGCCTCCACGAAGTGGGACATCTCGTCGATGGCCTGCTCCATGCGCCGTTCGATCACGCTCTCCTCGTCCTGGCCGCGTCCGGTAAGCCGTTCGCGCAGGGCCTGCTGGGAGGGCGGCAGGATAAAAATGCCGACGGTATCCGGCAGCAGCCGGCGCACCTGGGCGGCGCCCTGCCAGTCGATTTCCAGAATCACATCGCGGCCGCTGCGCAGTGTTTCCTCGACCCAGTCGCGGGAGGTGCCGTAGAAATTGTCGAAGACCTGGGCGTGCTCGAGAAAGGCGTTGCGGTCGAGCATGGCGATAAAGGTATCGCGGTCGACAAAATGATAATTGATTCCGTCTTCCTCGCCCGGGCGACAGGCGCGGGTGGTGTGGGAAACCGACACGGTGACCTGGCTGTCGCTGTCCACAAGCGCTTTGACCAGGCTGGTCTTGCCTGCGCCGGAGGGCGCCGAGACGGTGTAGAGGGTTCCTGTCTGCACAAGGGTTCCTGTATTCGGGGCAAATGCGTCGCGCATTATAACGAACTGGCGCCGGGAGTGAGCGGCGGGTTGATCGCCCCTCTTGCACGGCCCCTTTGAACGGCGGATTGCAGGACGGGGGGGAGGGCGAGTTTACCAGTCCGCTGGCAAAAGAAGCCCGCTATGGGCAGCGGGTGCTTCTTTTGTCTGATCGCGCTGGCTAGTCGCCGGCGAGGGCGACGGCGGCGCCCTTGTGGGCAAACGCCAGTCGCCACCAGATCAGTGCGCTTGTGGCGGCGTAGGTGGCGATAGCGAGGCCGAGAAGTGCCGGCGCCAGCGGCGCGCTGAGCAGCACTGCGCCCAGGCGCAGCAGTTCCGCCCGTCCCGCCAGGGGGTGACCGTCGAGAATGCGGCCGTTGATTGCCAGTCCCGCGCCCAGCAGTGCCACCGCGCCCAGCAGTTGCCCATAGCTGAGCTGGGCCGCGTACCAGAGCAGTGCCAGGGTCGCGCCCGAGTAGACCACATGCTGGGCGAGGGCGTAGAACCGCTGGCCGGCGCTGATCTTTGGATCGTAACGCTGGAACTGCGCCAGATCGGTTGAGGGCAGCGGCATGGCGGCCTCGGCGTCCGCCGGGCGGTAACCGGTGCGGCGGAACCACAGCGTCAGCTTGTCCCACCAGCTGCGGGTGTGCCAGGCATCCAGCGCCATGCGCTTGTAGTGTTGCAGGTTGGCGGCGAGGGGATCAAAGGTGTTGAGCGGTTTGCGCACGCCGTAGATACAGGGCTCCCCGTCCAGTTCCTCCTGGTAGGTGCCGAACAGCCGGTCCCAGATAATGAAGACACCACCGTAATTTTTGTCCACATACACCTTGTTCTGCGCATGGTGCACACGGTGGTTGGAAGGGGTGACCAGAATCCACTCCATCCAGCGCACCTTGGGGAATTTCTGCGTGTGCACCCAGAACTGGTAGATCAGGTCGATGGCACCGGCGGTGATCAGCAGCTCCGCCGGCAGGCCGATCAGGAGCAGCGGCATATAGAAGATCCAGCCGATCGGCAGGCCGCCAATGGGCTGACGCAGGGCGGTGGTGAGGTTGTAGTCCTCACTCTGGTGATGCACCAGGTGATCGGCCCAGAAGATGTTGATCTCGTGGCCGAGGCGGTGGCGCCAGTAATAACAGAAGTCGTAGGCGACGATGGCCAGCAGCAGGTGCCAGCCGCTGTCCAGCGACCAGTTGAAACCCATGAACTGGTAGTAGGGCTGCAGCAGCGCAAACAGCGGAATGTAAATCACCAGCAGCAGGCCCTTGCGCACCAGCTCGCTGAGGCGGCTCATGATCCCCGCCCCCAGGCTGCCGATGGCGTCGTTGAGGCGGTACAGCCCCCAGCCATAGCGGCGATCCAGGGCCAGCTCCACCAGTACGGCGAGCAGGAAGAAGGGGATGGCCAGGGTGACAAGGTTCACGGCAACCTCTGCTTATTGTTTTCCTGAGATTGATGGCGAAGATGCCACAGGCGCCACTGCGGGCAAATGTCCACAGGGGCCAGATTTTAAAATCCGTCAGTATTGCCTGTAATAAGTAGGCCCCGGTGCGGAGAACAGGCTGGGGTGGCGGTCACTGCGAACCCGGCTGCAGAGGTGCGAAGAGGTTATCCGCCAGCTCTCGCACCGCATCGCGATCCCCGGTTGCGCGAAGATAGCTGCGCAAACCGATCATTTCCACCTGCAGCTGCCGCGCCAGCAGGCCCGGGTCGACCTGCGCGGACAGCTCCCCCGCCGCGATGGCGGATTGCAGGTGGCAACGGAAATTTTCCTCGGTGGCGGCGAGCAGCGCGCGGGTCTCGCTCAACAGCTCGGCCTCGCCCTCGTCCAGTTCGGAGAGCGACTTGGCCAGCAGGCAGAGTTCGCTGGGGGCGTTGTCACCATCCTGCAGGAGGATCTGGCGCAGGAAAGTCCGCAGTCCATCGAGAATCGCGCCCTCTTCTGCCAGGCACTGCTGCAACCGCTCGGACATCTCCTCGGTATAAAAATGCAGGACTTCGCGGAAAAGACCCGACTTGCTGCCAAAGGCGGCATAAATGCTGCCCGGGCGCATATCGATGGCCTGCTGCAGGTCGCGGGTAGAGGTGGCGTGAAAACCTTTTTGCCAGAACAGGCGGGTGGCTCTTTCCAGCACCTGGCGGCGATCAAACTTTGCGGTGTTGGCCATGGGGATTCGCACCTCTTGAGCAGTTGCTCAAATGGTATCCCCTGTGTACCGGGCGGGCAAACTTGAAGCCGGTTGAGCGAATGCTCAACTTAGGGTAGGGTTGCCAACTTGAACGGCCGCTCAATCGCCCCGCAGCGGTGAGGCAGGGGCGCTGGCTACACTCAGGGGAGCTGCCTGGAGACCAAGCCCGGCGCCGCCCTCATGAAAGGGCAAAGGGCAAAGGGCAAAGGGCAAAGGACAAAGGGCAGAGGGCAAAGGCGAAAGTGCAAAGTCTGAACTCGCTGGTCCGCTATCGCCGCGTTGCTACAGGTCTGAAACCCCGGCGGCGGCGTAGCATGCCCTTTGGCCTGTGAGGATGGTGGGTTCAGCCGCTTGCACGCCATCCATTTTTACCAATGACCACTATCGCTAATTACTGCTGACAGTATTTACGCAACAGTACTTACCAATAAACGGGAGCCGACAATGATCAACGCCTATGCCGCAACCGAAGCCGGTGGTGAACTTTCCCCCTACCAGTACGATCCGGGGGCGCTGAAGCCCGACGAAGTGGAAATCGATGTGATGTACTGCGGGCTCTGCCACAGTGATGTAAGCATCATCGACAATGACTGGGGCATGTCCAGCTACCCGGTGGTGCCCGGGCATGAAGTGGTGGGTCGCATCGGCCAGGTCGGCGAGCAGGTGACTTATCTGCACCAAGGCCAGCTGGTGGGTCTTGGCTGGCATTCGGGCTACTGCAATCACTGTCACTCTTGCAATTCCGGTCACCAGAACCTCTGTGTCGAGGCCACCCACACCATTGTCGGCCACCACGGCGGTTTTGCCGACAAGGTGCGCGCCCAGGCCGAGGCCGTGGTGCCGATCCCCGATTCCATCGACCCGGCCAAGGCCGGTCCGCTGTTCTGTGCCGGCATCACCGTGTTCAACCCGCTGGTCCAGTTCGATATCAAGCCCAACAGCCACGTCGGCGTTATCGGTATCGGCGGCCTGGGTCACCTGGCGCTGCAGTTCCTGAACGCCTGGGGCTGTGAAGTAACCGCGTTTACCTCCAGTGACTCCAAACGCGACGAGGCGCTGCAGCTGGGCGCCCACCATACCCTCAACTCCCGCGATGAAACCGCCGTGGGCGAAGCCGCCGGCCGTTTCGATGTGATTATTTCCACGGTGAACGCCAAGCTTGACTGGAACCTGTACCTGTCCACGCTCAAGCCCCAAGGGCGCCTGCATTTTGTCGGCGCCACCACCGACCCGCTGGATATCAGCGTGTTCCCGCTGATCATGGGCCAACGACAGGTGTCCGGCTCGCCGGTCGGCAGCCCCGATACCATTGCCCAGATGCTGGAATTCGCCGCTCGCCACAAGGTCGAGCCGAAGGTGGAAATGTTCCCCATGAGCAAGGTCAACGAGGCCATCGTCCACTTGAAGAAAGGCGATGCCCGCTATCGGATTGTGCTGGAAGCGGGCAAGTAACCCTCAAATAGCTCACTCTGTCCCAGTCAGAAGGCCGGCATCACGCCGGCCTTTTTTATGCCCATCTGCTAGGAAAATTCTGCAACTGGTGATTAAGGAATTGTGGGCGCGCCTGAAATGGAATTGCCTGATATGCATGGGGTGCCGGGGCTTCACCCTGGCACTAACGCTGGCCCCTTATGGTAGGCTCTGCTGATAAATACAAAAAATAAGAAGATGACATGGGGAACAGCAATGGCAAGCACAGGAAAAAGGCGCGCGTCGAAATCTTCTGGGACATTATTCGGGGCGATGTTTTTTTTCGCCGGTGCATTCTTCCTGACGATTTTCACCGGCAAACCCCTGCTGGAGTGGATGCAGATGCAGGGCTGGCAACCCATGCAGGCGCAGATTATCGAGGCCGAGCTGCAATCAGACCGCAGTGACGATGGAAGCCGACTCTATAGCGTCAGCGGTTCTTACCGCTATCGCTTTGACGGGCGAGAGTACAGCGGCAATCGTGTTTCCCTGCATACCGGTAGTGACAACATCGGCTCCTATCAACGAGATCTGTATCGTCGGCTGGACCGCGCCCAGGGGCGGTTTTTTCCGGGTTGGGTAAATCCCGACAACCCGGCGGAGTCGGTGCTGGATCGCGACCTGCGCTGGCGTCTGGTGCTGTTCCCGGGCTTGGTGAGTTCTGTGTTCATACTGCTTGGCGCAGGGGTGTGGTACCTGACCTGGCGGCGACAGCCGGTGCTGGATCAGTCCCTGCTTGACAGAACCCCGTGGCTGGCTCGAAGTGAATGGTCTGTGGAAGGGATCTATTCCAACAGCCGTGCCACTCTTGCCATTTGTTGGTTTGTGGCGCTGGTGGTCAGTGCGATCGGCTTGCCAATGCTGGCCGCTAGCCTAGTAATACTGGAAAACCGAGAATACCTTTTCTTTGCTGCAATCCTGATTGTGCTTTTAATAGCGATGGGGTCTAGTTGGTACAGGGCAATACACAAGACCATCGAGCACCGGCGCTTCGGTCCGGTCCCGGTGGTGCTGGACCCATTTCCCGGCCAGATTGGTGGCCGGGTGGCGGGATACCTGCCGTTTCCACGCCGTTTTGGGCTGGCGGACAGGTTTGAGTTGATATTGCAGCAGATGCATACCCGCACTCGTCGTAACCATAAAGGTAGTGACGTGAGCGAGACGGATTGCCTGTGGGAGCTGAAATCGCGGGGTCGGCTGCGCAATATCCCCGGCGGTTCGCGGCTCTATTTTGCCTTTGCGGTGCCCGAAGACATGAAATCCTCACGCATCGAGGATGGCGATGGTTACTGGTGGTCGCTCAAGGTCCGCTGCCGGATGCAAGGCGTGGATTTTGATCGGGAGTATGAGATACCGGTATTCCGGGTACCGGGCGTTGAAGTGAAGCCAGAGCGGGCTGCTGCACGCCCCAAGCATGGCCGCGCCAGCTTCGAAAAAGCAGAGGATGCCCGTGGCGGGGCATCAATGCGCACGGCACCGGCCCCTTCACGGTCCTCTCCACAGTTCAGCCGCTCTGCTGCCAATGCCAACCCGGCACCGCTGGTCAAAGGCCAGGTGGATTTTACCAAGGAGATCGAACAGTTTCTGGATATCAAGCAGCGCGCTGGTGAGCTTGTGGTTAGCCAGGCCCCCGGTAAACAGAAGCTGGCCAAGCCGCTCATGGTGTACGCGCTGCTGTTCTTGGCCATCGGCATCGGTGTGGCATTTACCGATGCACCGCTGTTATTCCCGCTCGCCTTTTCCGCCTTCGGCTTCCTGTTATTGATAATGGGTGTGCTGATGCTGACCACCGGCTACGAGACATCCATAGGCAGGGACCGGGTGGTGCATCGCATCCTGCGCTTCGGCAAGGAGCGCAAACGGCTCAGCTGGCCGCGTTCCCAGATCCGCGGTTTGGGCTTGGAGCTGGGCGCATCCTCTTCCGGTGGAAAACGCGTGGAGTATTTCAATCTGGTTCTGCAACACCGCAATGGTGAAAAAATCAAGATCTGCAGCGGCCTGGAAGGAAAGCAGGCAGCCGCACAGTTGCAGCAAGATCTGGGGATGCTGACCAGCCTGAAAAGTGTGGATACTTATGCTGGTTGAGGCAGGGGGAATAATTTGTGAGAGGCGATTGGCGGGAAAATTAGGAAAATTAGGGTCAGAGTAACATTTTGCCGTTTTAGGAAAATTAGGGTCAGAGTAACATTTTGCCGTTTTAGTCTTTTCCTGTTACCTAAAGCCTTCTTATTTAGGAAGCTTTGTAGTTCTTGAGAATGTGGTAACAGCTAAAGATGTAAGGGTATTGGTGTCACTCAGAGCTTTGGCCTAGATTCTCTGGAATAGTCCGCTGTGAAACCTCACTCGATATTCTGCACCTAAATGCAGAAATGTAGCGCTTTAGCCATGTATATATTGGGTTTGGCATTTCGGCCATTAAGTTTTGGTACAAATATTGGTACAAGCATTTTAAGCACTCAAATTTAGACAGATCGCCATTCTCATAAATCGGTCTGATGATGTAAGAGTGTGGGCGTATCCTAGCGATGCATTCTGCTCACATCATAACGTCTCTGCATTCGCAGTGTGATATTCATCCAGGAGGCATCAATGTCACCCACGAAGTGAGCGCCAAGCTGAGATAGCCTGCTCTCCCTTTTCTCTCCTACTCACATTCGAGGTGCCGCGATAAGGACTGGCAAGTTGTTATTGCGGTCCCACGCAAAAATACTGGGCGAAATCGTGTCGGAGGGGTGGTGGATACCCATGCTCCGCTTTCAACAAGCGCACCGCTAAAGCGTATTGTACGTCTTTTGCGCTAGGGGCTGGGCTATCTGGAGGGCTGGAGTAATGCTTCCGGGATCGCAGCTGGTAGGTGGCAGGTTCGTGCGTCTGCGAGTCGCATCGGCTTCTGGAGCTGTCTGCTAATTGATCAAGGATGGTGCTGGGTACGAAATTGTGGCCGTACTGCATAATTGGGTCACGGAGAGCCCAACCTCGACAGCTGTGGATAACTGGTTTATATTATTGGGGAAATATGTTTATTTATAAACCACAGGCTATCTAACAAATTGCTTCGTATGGAGGTGGACGTGTTCTCAGAACGTTTGATGCGCGCCCGCAAGGCAGCGGGGCTATCTATGAGTGCGCTCGCGACCGAAGTGGGTGTATCAGCTAATGCCATCAAAAAGTACGAGCATGGCGAGACAATGCCGACTTCTGCAAACTTGCTTAAGCTGGCTAAGGCTTTGGGTGTCCGCACAGAGTACTTTTTCCGTCCACTTAAAGTCGATTTGCAGGGTGTTGAATACCGTAAACGAGCGAATACGCCGCAAAAGCTACTTGATCAGATAAATGGCGACGTGATGGATCAAGCAGAGCGGTGGACAGAGCTGCTTGATCTTTATCCTGACTCTGTAGAGCCGGTCCCTCCTTTTTGCCTGCCAGATGGCTTGCCTGATCAGGTTACGTCTTTCGAGCAAATAGAAGATATAGCGATCCTGATGCGATCGGCTTGGGCATTGGGGTTGAATCCAATTCCAGAGTTGATAGATACCCTAGAGTCCAAGGGGATAATGATTATCTCGACGGATATCGAAGCTAAGAAGAAGTTTGATGGACTGGCGGGCACCATTGATAGTACGCCGGTAGTCGTGATTTCGTCGCACCATCCTGGTGATCGCCAACGGTTTACACTTGCCCATGAGCTAGGCCATCTGGTTCTTAGTGGCCGTTTAAGTGAGGGTTTGGACGAAGAAAAAGCCTGCAATCATTTTGCAGGAGCTTTCCTATTGCCCAAGCCAGCGTTATTACAGCACTTGGGGGATCGACGCGGAGCCATTGAGCCTCGCGAATTATTTATGCTCAAGCATGAGTTTGGGGTGAGCATGATGGCAATCCTGGTTCGCGTGGGTCAGTGCGGGATTATTTCTGAGAGTTTACAAAAACGATATTACATGACTTTCAGTAAGCGTGGCTGGCGTACTCAAGAGCCTGGGCAGGCGTATCCACAGGAGGAGACCAATTTGTTTAAGCAATTGGTTTACCGCGCACTTGGGGAGGGCTATATCGGAGAGCCCAAAGCGGCGGAGCTAATAGGTATGTCTCTGTCGAGCTTTCATAAGGAGCGAAAGCTAGGGGTCTCTGATGCAGCTTCTCATCAGTGATGCCAACATCCTAATTGACTTGGAGGAAGGGCAGCTGATTGAGCTAATGTTTCAGCTGCCCTATCAATTCTCTATTCCAGATATTTTGTTCTATGAGGAGCTGGAGGAAGAGCACCAGAGCCTTCTTGACATGGGGCTACAGCTTAGTGAGCTCAGCGGAGATACCATGAGCTACGCTCTAGAATTGATCCCCCGCTATACCAGACCTAGTCGGAACGACTGTTTTGCCCTCGCGCTGGCTGCGCAGGAAAAGTGCCCCTTATTAACTGGTGACAAAGATTTAAGAACTGCTGCCGAGAAGGAATCTGTCATGGTCAGAGGCACCATTTGGTTGGTAGAAATGATGGTAAAGCAGGCATTGATTACCACCGATGAGGCGCGGGCTGCATTCCAGAAAATGCAAGAAACCGGCCGAAGACTACCTTGGGCAGTTGCCGAAGCCCGGCTTGATGAACTAGACAAGGACAATAATAACTCCTGACTGGAGGTCTACCAGCGCCCCCACTCCAGTTCGACACTGATATTGCTCAACTACTCCAGATCATCGCAAGTCGCCGGCCTTTGAAACTGAAAACTGAGGCAATATTTCTATTTGGATTAGTTCAGACCAAATCTGACACCTCTCCTTGAAAAGAAGGGGTTTACCGGTTTTGATGAAGGTGCCTAAACCCAAAGTCAAAACCAAGGATAAACCCCATGATCCATACTAACGATCGCATC